>PLSH01000128.1 GCA_003165095.1 Acidobacteriaceae bacterium | reverse complement strand
GGCGGAAATGGGCTGGTCGGAATCACGACTGCTACGCCCGGAGGATTGGGGGGCAGCGGCGGAAACGGGCTGGTCGGAATCACGACTGCGACGCCCGGAGGATTGGGAGGCAGCGGCGGAAACGGGCTGGTCGGAATCACGACCGCGACAGTGTGATGTATGAAGCCGGAAGCAAGGGCCGTAGATGGCGAAGCCATTGCCTGTCCAACAAGTAAGACACCCAAAGCGGCGGGAAGAACGACGCCGCGAAATATGATCGATCTGGAAAGCATTGCAGTAGACTCCTTCGTGCGAGAGAGAAACTTTGCAACGTAAGAGTAACCCAAAAAGGGTAGGGAAGCTACCACGAAAGTAACATTTTGCACAAATTTACGTGTAAATTGCGTTTTCTCGAGGCTGAACGAGTTACTAAAAGATGTGAAAAGTCGAGCTTTTCGCTTTTACTTCGTCTTTCAATGAGCGATACGAAGGAAGAGAATTGTGCACCTTCCGCGGGCAATGATCGTCATCGGCGAGCCGGTGGCGGCGGACCCTATCCGGGCAGTATGCTTCGAATCAGAGAGCGATTAGCGCTATAAAGTCAAAGGACAACCCTGTGATTTCCGATCTGCGCACGCAATTCAACCAGAGGTTCAGCCAGGAGGCGTACGGATCCCTACTGGCGCTGCTCGAGCAGCGCTGCGGCTCGAGGGTCGGGTTTCGAGTGGCGGAGACGCCAATCTTTGTGCCGTTGAATTTTCTTGACGAAATGGCGGCAGCGGGAGCGGAACTGGCCGAGTCGCTTATCGGGAATTCTGTCTGTCTCGAAGCTGCCCGTGAAGCGATTCCGTCCGGTTACCTGGTGGCGGGCGAGACGGCTCACCCGAATTTTCTTACTGCCGATTTTGCGCTGATCCGCGACCCGGCGGGTAGATTGACTCCAAGGCTGGTAGAGATCCAGGCTTTCCCATCTGTTTATGGCTACCAGGCCGAGCTGTGTTCGGCCTATCGCGAGGTATTTGGGCTGGACGGGAAGCTGGGCGTCTTTTTGGGCGGAATGAACGAGGGCCAATACTGGGAGTTACTCCAGCGAACGATTGTTGGCAATCATGCCCCTGAAAACGTGGTTCTAACGGAGATCGAACCGTTTCACCAGAAGACCCGGCCCGATTTCGACGTTACGGCGCGGCGGCTGGGAATTACGGTCGTAGACATTCGCAGCCTGGAGGCCATCGGTGACAAGCTGCACTACCGTAACGCAGGGGGCGTGCTGGTTCCCATTAGCCGCATTTACAACCGGGCGATCGCCGACGAGCTGATAGCGCGCAAAGTGCAGTTGCCGTTTGATTGGACCCGTCCCTGGGATGTGGAATGGGCAGGCCACCCCAACTGGTATTTCCTGGTCAGCAAATTCTCGATTCCATGGCTTTCGCGAGGGCCTGGAAGTCACCCGGTGGTGCCTCCAGCGGTTTTCGTGGACGAGTTTCTGGAGGGCGATGGGCGAACCGAGCTGGAACGGGCGGGAGTGGCGCTTCCGCCCGGGTCCGCGCCCGAGACGGTTTACAAGGATTTATTGCTCAAACCACTGTTTTCCTTTGCGGGAAAGGGAATCGAGTTCGATCCCACGCAGGCGCAACTGGAGGCGATTCCGCCGGTCAGCCGGGCCGGCTTCCTGCTTCAGCAGCGGATGCATTTCGAGCCGACCATCGAGACCCCGCAGGGGCTCACCCAGGCCGAGATCCGCATTTTGTATCTATGGCCGGATGGCGGCAGCCTGACTCCGGCCCTGTCGCTGGTGCGCCTGGGCAGGGGGAAGATGATGGGCGTAGACCACAACCGGAACCAGGAGTGGGTGGGAGCTTCGGCGGCGTTCTTCCCAGGCTGTCTGGATACATGATGGGAGGTTCCAGGGTTACTAATCTGAAAACTTTGGTGCCGTGTGTTGAATTGATAAAGTTCGATACATTGACTCAAAGGACCGATACTGGTCTAGGATGCAACCTATGAGTTCACTCAATCCGGTGTCCCGGCAGGAGTCCGCAGCTTCAGAAGCCACGTTTGCCCGGCAGGAAGTGCGGTGCGCGGTGCGATTTCCGCTTGGTTTGCCCGTAGTGCTGGCAACTTCCAACGGGGACGTGACCGCGATAACCCGGAATGTCTCCGCGAGCGGGGTATTGTTCGAGCTGGACCGGCGTCTGGCGGCGGGGCTTGAGATCCGATTTGCCCTGCGCATGCCCGGAGGTATCCTGGGCACTCCACACGATGTTCTGGTTCATTGCACCGGTCGTGTGGTACGCTGCTCCATGAGCCATAAATTGCATCTCGCAGCCGCGACGATTGATGAATATCGATTTGCGGAACAGTGAGAAGCGCATTATTGGCTTCAGCCAACTATGGATTTCCTAGACGAAGCTCCTGATAGCGAGGCGGTTGACTCATCGGTCAAGCCGGGGACGATCCGCATCATACTTGCGGACTCTCAGGCGATTTACCGAGTGGGGATTCGCAAAGTGTTCGCCCTCGAAGACGATCTTCGAGTGGTGGCCCAGGCCGATTCCCTGGAGAATCTGCGTGCGGCGATTGACCGATATCCGACAGACGTGGTGCTTCTGGAAGGCAGTTTGCTGGCCGGGACGTCGAACGTAATACCGGAGCTTCTGCGGACGGCGCCAGACGTGAAGCTGATCGTGCAGGCAGTTGCGGCGGACGAGAATCACACGGTGGAGCTGTACCGCCGAGGCGTGCGGGGAATCGTTTCGCGTTCCATCTCTCCCGACCTGCTGGTGCGATGCGTGCGCCGGATCGCGGCGGGCGAAACGTGGATCGATAACCAATCGATCAATTGGGTCATCGAGGCGTATCGCGCCCAGGCGGCGGCCCTGGTAAGCCCGCGCAGCCAGCCGCGTCTCTCGCCCAAGGAGATGGCGGTGATTACCTGCATTACGCAGGGCAAGCGCAACAAGGAAATCGCCTTCCAACTGGGCACTACCGAACAGGTGATCAAGAATTATCTGCGGAAGATATACGACAAACTGGGAGTTTCAGACCGCCTGGAACTGGCCCTCTATTGCCTGCACAACAAGATTATTCAGACGGATGTGGACGAAGAGTTGGTAGCGCAGAAGATCGTAAGCAGCTAAAACGATCATTTGACTGTGCTGCCGGCTGGCGAATTCCGATCTCCGACCCCTTAGATTTTCCCGCCTTCACAGTCGCACTCCGGCGCCGGAGCTTCGTCAATATGGTTGCGCGCCAGCTCCAGGAGCCGGATCATCTCAGCCAACTGCGCCTGGCTCATATGCCCCAGCAGTTCACCGGGCACGCGCAGGATCACGGGGTCCATGGTCCGCAGCAGATCGAGTCCGGCCTCTGAAATCTGCGTCCAGACCATGCGCCGATCGTGCCGGTCACGGCGCTGGCGGATAAATTTGAGCTTCTTGAGCCTGGCGAGCAGCCGCGTGATGTCGGGTTCGGCGGCGATCATGCGGCTGCCGATGGCCGCGCAAGTAAGGCCATTGGGATGAGCGCCGCGCAGAATCCGCAACACGTTGTACTGGGTCGAGGTCACTCCCCAATCGCGAGTCTTGCGGTGGAAGCCTCGCTCGAGGCAGTCGGCGGTGCGCAGCAGGTTGAGGAGCGCCTCTTCTTCAACGCTGACGAAGGGGCGCTTCTGCTCGATTTCGACTTTGAGGCTGGCCATCGAGATTCCTTTGTGGCTTGCTGCGGGTTTGGAAATGGATTTGAGCTTTCAGCCCCCAGCTTTCATCTCATCCTGCCGGCGCCGTGCCCAAGGGCTTGGCGCGCAGTTGGAAGTGAGCGGCCGGCAGATGTTTTTCTACTGTTTGATAGCTTCAATTTCGATGGTCAGCTTGATGTCATCGCCGAGCATCGATGAAGGGTAGCTGCTCCCGACTCCAAATGCCAACCTGCTGATGGTTGTGGTGGCCGAATAGCCGGCGTGCAGTTTGTGGTCCATCCCCGTCGCCGGGCCGTTGGGGCCCTCCACTTGCAGCACGGCGGGCTTGGTGACACCTTTCAGAGTGAGGTTGCCGGTTACGGCCAGACTGCCCCCGTTTCTGGCCACGCTGGTACTGGTGAAAGTTGCCGTGGGGAATTTGGCGACATCAAAAAAGTGATCGCCTTTCAAATCGGTGTCTCTGTCGCTGTTGCCGGTGTCAACCGTGCCGACATCGATGGTGACCTGAACGGTGGACCGCGTGATGTCCGCTTCATTCAATTGAATTGTGCCGGTGACTTTGCTGAATTCGCCGTGGACGTTGGAGAGGCCCATATGGCGGATGCTGAATTCGACTCCGCTGTGGGCGGGATCGGTGGCCCAGGCGGTGGTTTGCGCCAGGGCCAATGGAGCAGCCAGAGCCAGGATGGCGGTTGCAAATGCCAAACGCTTCATATGACAGTGTCCTCTAGGTTACGGGCCGGATGGGCCGCTGGGGTTGCCGGGTGGTGAACAAAGCTCCATCCGGGTGTGCATGCAAAAACGGGGAAGGCTGGTGCGCGATGCAGATGATTTCCCCCACCAGACCATGATAGCGGCAGACGAGGTAATTGTTGCAACAGATAATCTTCGGCTTCCGCCGGATTCTGAATTCAAGGGGCCAAACGGCTTCGATAAGCTCCTTAGAACCTGAGCCATGTCCTTAAAGCGCCCTGCGGCCAACGGGTTCCCGATTCAGGGGTAACGCCCCTGGGGTTACGTGGGCATCGCCCTGAGTGACCTATGGGTGCTGTATTACCACCCCGTTTGTGGGATTTAGTCCTGGGGCGCAATCTCCTATGCTGAGCGAGCCATGAAATTCGATCAATCGCGGTTCGGAGCGGGTGGAGGAAGGTTCACCCATTCGATCCTTAATCTGCAAACGGAGCCCCAGTCACAGGAGGCTGCACCTTCCATGATTGAACCTGAATCGGACATTCCCTGGTGGTTGAGGGAGACGCCGACGCGCGTGGACATCAATCGCCCCGTTGAGTCGTTGCAACCGGCAAACGCGCACGTAGCGGCCACCGGCACGTTTTTCAGCTCGTCTCGTCTGACACGCGGTCCGCAGCGGCTGACGACGGCCTGATTCGGCATCAGTTTCCTCGGAACCGGGGCGCTCAAGTCTCAGCTTGCCGGGGAAGAATCGCATTGGCCTGGGCTGCACCGCGGTCTGGTTGGCGATTCCAGGGCCACGGCCGAACCCGAATCCAGCAAATTTGAACGTTTCAACGATTCAAGGCGTTTCGCGACAATTATCCGCTTTGTTGAGCGCGGATGATTGGCGCGCATTACTGCGCTGGAAACGGAATGCGTCCGCTGAAGAGATATCTCGAAAAGACCCCAGTCGACTATCGTCTCAGAATGGAAGACGGCGATGGCGTGCCTCGCCGCGCTTCCCAAAGGACTTGCTGCGCCAGATCGGCAAACGCAGCCAATCGAGGCTTCACAAGGCCGCCGCACGGGGGCTAATATATGCGCAGCATCGTGTTCAAACGCAGGCGCGGCAGCGCAATTCGATGAAACCGCAACGATGCATTCCCTGAAAAGACCTCTAAGACCGGAGAAGCGGCTATGTCGGAGACGGAAGATCTCAAGAATGGCGACAGTGCATCGCGGGCGATCACCAGGCGCAGATTCATCCTGGGGGTCATCGCCGGCGGAGCGGTTGTAGGCGCAGCTAGTTACCGGTTCCTTGCTCCTTCGTCTCACGGCCGGGCATCTTCCGGCGAACGGTTGATCACGATCAACGTGAATGGGAAGCCGCGGCGGGTGGATGTGATGAGACAGGAGACCCTGGCGTGGACGCTGCGCTACAAGCTAGGACTGACGGGGACCAAGCTGGGATGCGACCGCGCCGAATGCGGAGCGTGCACGGTTACGATCGACGACGTGCCGCATTACAGTTGTTCAGTGCTGACGCACACCGTGCGCGACCGCAAGGTGGTCACGATCGAGGGATTGGCCGCGGCTGACGGGAAGCTGCATCCAGTGCAGCAGGCAGTGATCGACGAGGAGGGTTTTCAATGCGCCTTCTGCATGTCTGGATTCATCCTGTCGACGGTCGGATTTCTCAAGACAAATCCCAATCCTACGCGGACTGAACTGGCGCACGGCATCTCCGGCAATCTATGCCGCTGCCAGGACTACAACAAGATCCTCGACGCGATGATGCGCGGCGCGGAGAACATGAGGAGGGCCCAGGCATGATTGACAACAATCCACCCGGCGCCAGCAAACCTACCGAGCCAAGCAAACCCGCCCCGGAAAATGGGAACGATCGCGCTTATGGGGCCGGGCGCAAGCTGGTGGGCAAGAACTACACGACCAATGACATGATGGCGAAGGTGACCGGCACATCGAAGTATGCTGAGGACTTTCGCGCGGAAGGGATGTTGTTTTGCCGGCTGGTACTCAGCCCGATGCCTCATGCGCGCATCAAGCGCATCCACACGAAAAAGGCATTGGCGCTGCCCGGAGTGAGAGCGATACTGACCGCCGACGACATTCCGGCGCAGGCCGATTCGCTCAGCGATAACGGCACGGTGATCAAGGCCAGCAAGTGGGGCGAGCGGGCGCTGACCAACGAGCCGGTCTACCAGGGCGACCCGATTCTTGCGGTCGCGGCAGTGGATGAATTGACAGCCGCGGAGGCAATCGAATTGATCGACATCGATTTTGAGACGCTTCCGTTTGTAATCGATCCGCTGGAAAGCCTGCGGCCGGGCGGCCCGAATCCTCGCGAGGACGGCAATGTGTGGGTGCGGCCCGCACCTCCGGCGCTGCCCATACCGCAAATCACCGAGCTCAAGTGGACGAAGCAGGACTTCGCGGAATACGAGCAGGGACGTTTGCCCATGGGCCACGCGCCCGATGAGTGGGTTTATGGGAACATCGATGCGGGATTCAAGGACGCGGCGCTGATTCTCGACGAGACATTTATAACGCCCGACGTGAGTCATCAATGCTTGGAGCCTCGCACGGCGATGGCGTTTTGGCAAAACGGCAAACTTTTCCTTCATTCAGGCACACAAAGCACGGCGCAGACCAGGCCGGCCATCGCGAAATGGATGAACATCCAGGAAGAAAACATTGTGTTCATCAGCGAATATACGGGCGGCGGATTTGGGAGCAAGATCACCGGCGGGATAACGATGATCATCCCGGCGCTGCTGTCGAAGAAGCTGAACGCTCCGGTGATGATGCGGATCAGCCGCGAGGAGGAGCACTTTATCGGGCGCGCGCGGCCCAGTGTTGACGGGCGGATGAAGATCGGCTTCGCCAAGGACGGCCGGATTACGGCCATCGATATGTTTACGGTGACCAACAGCGGCGCGTACGACGCGCAGTTTGACGGCAACTCCGCGGCGCGCATTGTTTCCTTGTTGTATCAGCCGCCGGCGATGCGGCAGCGCTCAGTTTCAGTGATGACCAACACTCCACCGCGCAGCGCACAGAGCGCGCCGGGTGGAATGCAGGGAATCGCGATCATCGAGCCCATCCTGGCGAAAGCGGCGCGGAAGCTGGGCATCGACCAGGTGGAGTTGCGCCGCGTGAACTGTCCGGAAGGGAAGGCTGAATATGGGCCGGCTCGCGATGGCAAACGTTCTCATGCCACCAGTTGCTTTCTCAAAGAGGCTCTGGATAGGGGCGCCGAGCAGTTCCAGTGGCAGCAGAGGGTTGCGCGGCAACCGAAGCGAATGGGGACCAAAGTGCGCGGCGTTGGCGTCTCGCTCAGCTGCTACGTGGGCGGGACGATCGGATTTGACGGATTGCTGGTCATTACTCCTGAGGGGAGGGTCCAATTCCATTGTGGCGTCGGCAACCTGGGAACGGAGTCGGTCATCGATGTGAATCGCGCGGGCGCCGAGGTTCTGGGCGTGCCCTGGGAGATCTGCGACGTGGTGTGGGGCGATACCTCGAAGCACTTTCCGTATACCTGCGCCTCCGGCGGCAGCCAGACAACACACGCCATGACGCGGGCGTCCTATGCGGTCGGCATGGAATGCAAGCAGAGGCTCAAGGAGATTGCCGCAAAGGCGCTCGGCGGCAAGCCGGACGATTACGTAGTCGCCAATCAGCGGGTGTTTCGCAAGGGCGGCGGGGCCGGGCTCAGCTTTGCGCAGGCGGCGCAGAAGGCAATCCAACTGGGCGGCATCTACGATGGCCACGAGGCGACGGCCGACGTGCACAAGTTGACCAAGCAGTCGGTTGCATTGCTGGCGGGTGAAGGATTGGTGGTGTCGGCGAAAGACAAGTATCCGCGCGACGGCGACACGTATTCGTATGTGGCCAGTTTTGCCGAGGTGGAAGTGGATGTGGAGACCGGCAAATACTACATCACCGATTTTCTGGCGTATGGCGACGTGGGAACGGTGCTGCATCCGAAGTCACTGGGCGGGCAGATGCTGGGCCGGTCGACATTGGGCATAGCCCACGCGATTGGCCAGAAGTGGGTGATGGACCCTGAATACGGCGTCACCGTGGCCACGCGTTTTTATCAGAACAGGCCGCCCACGATTCTGGATGTGCCGGTGGATATGCAATGGGCGGCGCTCGATATTCCCGATCCGGAGACGCCGGTGGGCTCGCGCGGAGTGGGTGAACCGCCGGTGGGGGGGGGATGCGCGGCGATCCTGAACGCGCTCAGCGACGCGCTGGGCGATGAAGTATTTCAGCGCACCCCGGTCAACGCGGACACGATCCTGGAGTCGCTGGAAGCGGGACGTCCGATGCAACATCCACTGATGGCCAACATTTAAACAGGACGGAGACAGTTATGGCAGTCATACGCGACGTAATGCCGGCCTTCGATCTGCTTCAGCCCAGTTCGGCCGCGGATGCGCAAGCGCTTTTGCAGCAGCATCGCGGCGATGCGTGGGTGATGGCCGGCGGGCTGGACAGCTTCGATTGGCTCAAGGACCGCATCAAGAAGCCGAAGGTGCTGGTGGACCTGAGCGGGATCGAGGAGCTCAAGGGCATTCGCATCAGCAGCGACGGCATTGAGGTTGGCGCGATGACGACGCTGACTGAGATTGCGAATCACCCGGAGATCAGGAAGAATTACGGAGTGCTTTCGCAGGCTTTGGAACTGGTGGCGTCGCCGCAGATTCGGAACCAGGGAACACTGGGCGGCAATGTATCGCAGGACGCGCGATGCTGGTATTACCGCGGCGGCTGGCCGTGCTACCGGGCGGGCGGCAACATTTGCTATGCGGATACGCCGGTGGGCCGCAACCGCGAACACGCCATTTTCGGCGCGAATCGCTGCGTGGCCGTGCATCCCTCCGATTCAGTGCCGGCGCTGATCGTGCTGGACGCCAAATTTGTGATTCAGACCGCGAAGGGCGAACGCATCGTGGATGCAGAGGACTACTTCGTGGGTCCCGAGATCGACATCACGCGCCTCAACATACTTGAGCCCGGAGACTTGCTCACTGCCATTCGCATTCCGTCTGCATGGTCGGGAGCGAAGTTCTATTTCGAAAAGGTTCGCGACCGCAACGTGTGGGATTTCCCGCTGATGAACGTGGCTTCGGCCATGGTGCTCTCGGACGGCAACATCAGCCGCATACGCATTGCAGTGAATGCCGTGGCTCCGCGCCCGATGCGGTTGAAGCAAGTGGAGGATACAGTTCAGGGCAAGCCGGCCGATGCCACCACCGGTGAAATGGCCGGGAAGCTTGCGGTGCAGGGCGCTGTCCCACTGCAATTCAACGGATACAAAATTCCGTTGATGCGCAACCTGGTGAAGCGCGCCGTGGGGGGCGTGGAGGAGTCAACATGGAGTTCATAACCTGGGCGACGAGTCCGTGGGGAAAGCATGTTCCGATCCATGCCGCGTGGGGCCTGATCTGGGCCGCTGTCATCGCGGGATTGTTCTTCATGATCGTTCACGCGCTCTACGTGGCGATGGTCGCGGGCCCCAAGGTGTTTCAAAAGCGCGAACCGGTGAGGGCGGCAGAGGCGATTCCGGAGCGGGTTCCCCGACATTCGCTGGCGGCGCGCCTGTTTCACTGGATCATGGCTGCATCGATGTTGACGCTGCTGGTCACGGCGTTCCTGCCCAAGGCCGGTGTGCAGTTCAACTGGGTTCTCTATCATTGGATCGCGGGGGTGGTGCTCACGGCGTCCATTCTCTTTCACGTCATTCACGCCACTTTTTTCCAGGACTTCTGGTCAATCTGGCCCGACAAGATCGACATGCGCGATGCCAAGCGCAGGTCGCTTCGGGGTCTGGGCAAGCCGGCGCCGGCGCCAGGCAGGTTCGCGAAATATCCGCTCGAAAACAAGCTCTATCATTTGGTGATCGTATTCAGCGGCCTGACGGTCATCGGCACCGGCCTGTTCATGATGAAGCGGATCCAAACAATTGTTTTCACGCGGAATCCGTACCTGTTCAGCGACATGACTTGGGGACTGATGTACGTGCTGCACGGACTGGCGGGTATCGGCCTTATTGCGCTGGTCATGGTCCACGTTTACATGGGAGTCCGGCCGGAGAAACTCCCCATCACGAAGTCGATGATCTTCGGCTGGATGAGCCGCGATTTTTATCTTGAGGAGCACGATCCTGAGCGGTGGGCGATCGAGAAGTCCTCGCCACCCCAAAAGAAACGGGGCTATGCAGCAAGCGATGCCGACTGACATTGAGGAATATTGCGAGAAGATTGAAGACTGTTACGAATTCACTCTTTCCTATGCCGCGAAGGGGCTCAAAACCGACGAAGGCAGCGACGCGGGCAGACAACTGCGCGAGAAGCTGAGCCACGCGGTGGCGGCGATGCGCGGCCTGGAAGAGGGCTGCGCAAAGGCGATGCGGGAGCGGCAGTTAATCCCCGCCGAAAAGCATGAAGCATTTTTCGCGGTGCTGACGCGCGACGCCGAGAGTTCGATAGCGGCCGTCGAGCTGGTTCTCGCTCAACCCGTCATCAGCTCGCAGTTGATCGACAATTTGAACGCATCGATTCACTTGCGGGCTCTGCTGACCGACTTGTTTCTGGTGACCGAAGTTCTCGCGGCAAGGCAGAACCAGGCGAAGGCTGTCGCCTCGCAGTGAACTGTTGCGCGATAGGCGGGCTGGATGTACTCCTCTGAGGTTCTCGATCACTTTGAGCATCCGCGCAACGCGGGAGCCGTGGCCGATTGCGATGCATCGGTGCAAATCGAGAATCCGGCCTGCGGAGACACGCTCAAGCTGACTCTGAAACTTTCCGATAATCGGATCGAGGAGATTCGATTTCTCGCCAAGGGATGCGTGGCCTCAATGGCGTGCGGTTCGGCGCTTACGGAGCTGGTTTGCGGCAAAACGGTGGAGCAGGCAAGGGAACTGCGCAGGGAGGAACTGGTTGATGCTGTTGGCGGGTTGCCTCGCGCATCGATTCATGCCAGCCACCTTGCGATGGATGCGTTGGCGGCGGTTCTCGGGCAGATCGACGGCAGGAATCAGGACGTCTGCTGATGCTTTTTTGAGGAAGCGGCCGCGTATTCTTCCGGGGTGTTCATATCGGCGCTCAAGAAAAGATCGGGAACGGCAACGTACTCGAAGAATCGGGCGTGGGCGCGCCTGATCTCTCGCGCGTTACTTGTGGGCGGAGCGGCGAGGAAGGCGTCAATCAGGGAACGGCCAGCCAGCAGCGGGTGACCGTGGCGGCCGTTGCTTTCGGGCGCAACGGCCCATTGACCGCGTGCAAGCGAGTCTTCAAATCTGTCGCGGAGAAGATGCAGCGTGGCCGCGCTCAGCGGCGGACAATCAACCGGCGTAATCATCGCGGCATCACAGCCGCAAGCCAGCACTTCGCGCAGGCCTGTTTGCAGGGAGCTGAATTGGCCCCGCTCGGGATCGGGGTTGAGCACCATCCGAGCACTGCATGCGGCGATGACGGGAGCAAGGTTCCCGGCGTTTTTTCCGGTAACCACAACCACGGCCTGGGTGAACGGCTGGAGCGCGAGGATTGCCGAGGACAGCAGAGTGGTTGCACCTGCAGCAACCGCGCCCGGGGATGAGGGTGGCCAAGTGAGCAGTGCTTTTTCCGTGCCCATGCGGGAGGACGCGCCCGCTGCAAGAATCAGCCCGCAGAGCCTGGCCATGGTGATTCAGCGTCCCGTTCCGGCAACGGGGGATTCATCTTCGACGTCGGCCTCGCCTTTATCCGTCGCGCCTGACATGTTGCCATGGAGCCAGCTCATATGGGGCAGCGCCCGCTCCGCGTGGCGTCGGATGGCGATCAGTTCGGCCACGATGGAGACGGCGATTTCTTCGGGTGTGATGGCGCCGATGTCGATTCCCACCGGAGAATGCACTCTGTCGAATAACTCTGGCTTCAATCCTTCCGCGGTCAGTTCGCGAAAGACGGTGATGGCTTTTCTCCGCGACCCGACCATGCCGATGTAGCGAGCCTGCGATTGCACCGCCCAGCGCAGGATACGCATATCGTCGCGGTGTCCACGCGTGGCGATGACGATGTAGGAGGATTCGCTTGGAGTCAATCCGGCCAGAGCCTCGTCGAACCCCTGAGCAATTACCTGGCGGGCCTGAGGAAACCGTTCCGCGTTGGCGTAGGCTTCACGATCGTCGGCGACAATCACGTCGAACCCGGCATTTCTGGCGGCCTTGAAAAGCTCGAGGGCCACGTGGCCCGCGCCAAAGATGTAAAGCAGGGGCGCGGGCAGCACGGGCTCAATAAAGATTTCCAGGGTGCCTCCGCACACCAGGCCGGTATCGTACTTGGGATCCTGATTCAGGTCGAAGGTGAGCGAGCAGGGTTTCTCAGTGGCGATCACTTCCCGCGCGGCCTGCCAGACCTCGGCTTCAACGCAGCCGCCTCCGATGGTGCCGGCTATCGTGCCATCGTCGCGCACCAGCATCTTGGCGCTCTTGAACGAAGGAATCGAGCCGCGCGCGTTCACAATGGTGGCGACAGCGCCTCTGCGCCCCTGCCGCTGCAGCGCGACGATCTCTTCGTAAATATCCATCTCTACCGATTATTCGATCTGTTGCAGAGCAAGTCAACCAACCGGACGGGAGCCGGGTGTGCGGCAGGAGCGTATCTGACCGGCAGCAGGATCTCAAGAGGCCGGTGGAAATGGCCTTCCTGCACCTGGAGAGTCAATACTTATTTTTCTGTCGGCAGGGCAACAAGGCCATTGCCTGAGGCGCGCTTTTCAGATAACTTCAAAGACTCACAGCTTTTTTCTGGTGGAGGCAGCGACATGTCCCGAGTGGTTCGATGTTCCATCATTCAGGCTTCAAACGCAGTGCCTGCCACTGAGCCGCTGGCGGTTCAAAAGCAGGCCATGATCGAGAAGCATCTGGGTCTCATCCGCGAGGCGGCTGCTGCTGGGGCCCAAATTGTCTGCCTACAGGAAATCTTCAATGGGCCTTACTTTTGTGCCGAGCAATCCGTCAAGTGGTATGAGAGCACCGAGCCCGTTCCCGGCGGAGCGACCGTAAGCTTGATGCAGTCGCTGGCAAGGGAACTTCGCATCGCCATGGTGGTACCGGTTTTCGAAGTGGAGCAGGAAGGCATTTTTTATAACACGGCCGCAGTTTTGTCGAATGACGGCACCTACCTGGGGAAGTACCGCAAGACGCACATTCCGCACGTGGCGCCCGGCTTCTGGGAGAAGTTCTATTTTCGGCCGGGCAACCTGGGTTATCCGGTCTTCGACCTGGGTTTCGCGAAGATCGGCGTGTACATCTGCTACGACAGGCATTTTCCCGAAGGCGCGCGCTGCCTGGGCTTGAACGGCGCCGAGATTGTCTTCAACCCTTCAGCGACAGTAGCCGGCTTGAGCGAGTACCTGTGGAAGCTGGAGCAGCCTGCGCATGCCGCTGCGAACGGCTACTTCATTGCCGCCATCAATCGCGTGGGCACTGAGCCGCCGTGGAACATCGGCGAGTTTTATGGCTCCAGTTACTTTGCCGACCCGCGCGGGCAAATTGTCGCCCAGGCCTCGCGCGACAAGGACGAAGTGCTGACCGCAGACTTGAATTTGGACGAGATTGCCGAGGTGCGCCGCACCTGGCAGTTTTATCGCGACCGGCGGCCCGATCTTTACGGGCCACTCGTCGCATCCTAGTGCTGTGGTTTTCGAGGACCGCATGAGCACCGCGACTTTACCTGACGATCCGCAACTTCGGGAGCGATTCACGGAACTTAAACCGCCGCTTGGGCCGCAGGCCGCGGTGATTGAGGCTGATCGCTGCCTCAACTGTTTTGACGCGCCTTGCACAGGCGCGTGTCCGACGCATATCGATGTGCCGGGATTCATCAAGCGCATCGCATCGGGCAATGTGCGCGGCTCAGCGTTGCGCATTCTCGACGCCAATATTCTTGGCGCCAGTTGCTCGCGGGTTTGCCCGGTGGACGTGCTTTGCGAGGGCGCCTGCGTGATGCATCGCCACAATCGCCAGCCGATTGAAATTGCGTTGCTGCAGCGGCACGCGATGGACGTTTTCCACGCTTCGGGAGAGATTCCGGCGGTCGCGCCCACTACCCGCAACCTGCGCGTGGCCTGCATCGGCGGCGGCCCGGCTTCGCTGGCCTGCGCCGCGGAATTGCAACGCCAGGGCGCGCAGGCCACCATTATCGAACGCCGTCCTTTGCCCGGCGGACTGAACACCTACGGTGTGGCCGAATACAAGCTGCGCGCGGCCGAGAGCCTGCGCGAGGTGGAGATGATTCGCCGCATGGGCGTCGCATTTCGCTTCGGAACGAGCATTGATTCGGCGTCTGCGCTGCGAACGCTCGAAGCGGAGTTTGATTACATCTTTCTCGGCGTCGGCCTGGGGGCGATGCAGCGGCTCGGGATTCCCGGAGAAGACATCGAGGGGGTCATGAATGCGCTCGAACTCATTTCCGCATACAAGACCGGCCATCTTCGCGCGCTACACGGTACGGTGGTCGTGGTTGGCGCCGGGAACACCGCGATCGATGCCGCCAACGCCGCCCGCCGACTGGGCGCGGAAACTGTTTATCTTCTCTATCGGCGCAGCGAAGGCGACATTTCGGCCTTTGATTTCGAGTACGAGCACGCCAAGCATGAAGGGGTGCAGTTTCTCTGGCGGCGACAGCCTCTCGCAGTCCGCTCGGATGCGCACGGGCGCCTGCTGCTGGATACGGTGCAGGTGAGGCCGGTGGAGAGGACGCTGCTGCCCATTCCTGATTCTCAATACACCATTGCGTGCGATTTGCTGGTGCCGGCCATCGGGCAGTCGCCGTTTGCCCAACTGGTTCAGGAACTGCGCGATATTGAGGTGCGCGATGGACGAGTCATCGCCGAACCGGGCACGGGCCGCACCGGCAATCCCCGCTACTTTGCCGGGGGCGATTGCGTGAACGGCGGGCGCGAGGTGGTGGACGCAGTGGCTGGCGGCAAGCGCGCCGCTCGGGCGATTCTCAAAGCTGCGGAGGCCGCAAATGAGTGATCTTCGCGCGACGGATATTCGGGTGAAGGGATTCGCCGGCGGCATCAACTCTCCCAATCCGTTCTGGCTGGCGTCAGCGCCGCCCACGAACACGGGCGAGATGATTATGCGGGCCTTCGACGCCGGCTGGGGCGGCGCAGTGTGGAAGACGATCGGGGAGCCGGTCACCAATGTCAGCTCGCGTTATTCGTCCGCGGACTGGAACGGGCAGCGGATCATGGGCTTCAACAACATTGAACTCATCAGCGACCGCGGTATCGAGGAAAATCTGCGCGAGATGGCGGAAGTGAAGAAACGCTATCCGGAAAATGCGGTGATTGCGTCGCTGATGGTGGCTTCGAATCGAGAGACATGGCATGAGATCGTAGCGCGAGCTGAGGATGCGGGCGCGGACGGCCTGGAGCTCAATTTCGGTTGTCCTCACGGTATGAGCGAGCGGGGCATGGGATCGGCCGTGGGACAAGTGCCGGAGTACGCCGAAATGATAACCGCGTGGGTGAAGGAAAAGGCGCGCACGCCGGTGCTGGTCAAGCTCACGCCCAACATCTCCGACATTCGCACCGTGGCGCGTGCGGCAAAGCGCGGCGGCGCCGACGGGTTGTCCGCGATCAACACCATCAATTCGATTACGGGCATCGATCTCGATACTTTCATTCCTCGCCCCAATGTGGATGGCAAGAGCTCGCATGGCGGCTACTGCGGGCCGGCGGTGAGGCCGATCGCTCTCAACATGGTGCAGCAGATCCTGTCCGATGGTGAATCCGCGCTGCCGCTCTCGGGCATCGGCGGAATCGCCACATGGCGCGATGCGACGGAGTTCATTCTGCTGGGCTGCGGGACAGTGCAGGTTTGCACGGCAGTGATGCACTACGGCTATCGCATCGTGGAAGACTTGACGGAAGGCCTGGAAAACTGGATGCGGTCAAAGGGGTTCGCGGCCATCGAAGATTTCCGCGGCCTCTCGCTCGGGCGAGTCACCGAGTGGAAGCATCTCAATCTCAACTACAAGATTGTGGCGCGCATCGATGAGCAGAAGTGCATAGGCTGCGATCTTTGCCACATTGCGTGCTGGGACGGGGCGCACCAGTGCATTCATCTTGACCGCGTCTCCGGGCCCGTGGACGGACCCGTCGATCTCCATTCCAAACCGGCCGTCAAAGAGGCAGAAAGCCGCGCATCCATTGCCGTCACGCCGGTGACGCGCAAGGAGCGCGCTCTAGATCCCGCAGGGCATGGACCCTATCCGACGCCACTTGCGCGCATCCCGCGTGTGGACGAGACGGAGTGCGTGGGCTGCAATTTGTGCTCCTGCGTGTGCCCGGTGGACCAGTGTATCACCATGGTGGAGGTTGATACGGGCCTGGCGCCGGAGACATGGGACGAGCGCACGCGAGGCACCGCACGCGGCCCTCAACCGCAACCCTGAAACGGACGGATGAACATGGCCACACTGCTGATTCAAAATGGAACCATCGTCAACGCCGATTCCACAGTGCAGGCCGACCTGCTGATTGACGGCGCGGTCATTAAGGAAGTGCGCGCGGGCATTCCCACGAGTTCGGCGGCCAGGGTAGTGGATGCGCGCGGCCTTTTGCTGCTTCCGGGCGGGATCGACGCGCACACGCATCTCGATATGCCGTTTGGCGGGTCGAAGTCCGCCGATGATTTTGAGACGGGCACGAGGGCCGCGGCGATCGGCGGGACCACTACGATTGTGGATTTTGCGATTCAGGCGCGCGGGACCAAGATGCGCACGGCGCTCGATACGTGGTGGAAGAAGGCCGAGGGCAAGGCGTGCATCGACTATGGCCTGCACATGATTGTCACCGACCTGGGAGATGCGGGACTTGAAGATATGGACGACATGGTGAGCGAGGGCGTGGCCAGCTTCAAGCTCTTCATGGCTTACCCCAACGTGCTCATGGTTGACGACGCAACGATCTTCAAGGCGTTGCGCCAGACGGCGAAGAATGGGGCGCTCATATGCATGCATGCCGAGAACGGCTCGGTCATTGACGTGATCGTGCAACAGGCACTCGCCGAGGGCAAGACCGCACCCATTTATCACGCGCTGACGCGCCCAACGCTCGCCGAAGCTGAAGCCGTGCATCGCGCCATTGCCATGGCGGAGATGGCCGGCGTGCCGGTTTACATTGTGCACCTCTCCAGTGAAGATGCGCTGAACCAGGTGCGCGAAGCGCGCGACCGCGGCCTGCCCGCTTTTGCCGAGACCTGCCCGCAGTATCTGCTGCTCTCGCTCGAAGATGTAGCCGACGCCGGCTGGGAAGGCGCGAAGTACGTGTTTACCCCGCCGTTGCGCGAGCGCCGGAATCAACCTCGGCTTTGGGAGGGTCTGCGCAAAGACCACTTACAAGTGGTCTCGACCGACCACTGCCCCTTCTGCTTCGCCGATCAAAAAGCGCTCGGCAAAGATGACTTTACGAAGATTCCCAACGGTGGCCCCGGTATTGAGAATCGCCTGCAATTGCTGCATCATCACGGCGTGGGCCTGGGCAATTTCTCGCTGAACCGCTTCGTCGAATTAGTTTCTACTGCACCGGCGCGCATCTTCGGCATGTATCCCAAGAAGGGGATTCTGGCCGCGGGCAGCGATGCCGACATCGTTCTATGGGATCCCATTGCCGAGTACACCATCAGTGCCGCCACGCATCACATGCGCGTGGACTACTCCATGTTTGAGGGATTTCATGTACGCGGCAATGCCCGCGATGTTTATTCTCGCGGCGAGTTGATCGTTTCAAACGGGGAATTCATCGGCAAGCCAGGCCGTGGGAATTATTTGCGCCGGGAAGCGCGCGGCGGCGCCTGGAAATGAACCAATCTTAAAAAAGGCAAGACCAATCCCGACTCCGATCGTAGAACCCTCACCATGGGGAGGTCCAGTGAGCAGCAACGATCCGTCTCTTTCGAATCGCGACCTGATGCCAACCACGCCGGCGCAGCGCACCTGGGGCTTTTACAACTACACGGCGCTATGGTTTTCAATGTGCATGGAGATCACCACATACCAGCTTGCCTCGTCGCTGATTGCGAAGGGCATGGACTGGAAGCAGGCCATCGGCACCGTGCTGCTGGGAAATCTCATCGTGCTGGTTCCGATGCTGCTTAACGCGCATGCGGGAGCGAAGTATGGAATTCCATTTCCCGTGTTTATTCGCGCGCCGTTTGGCGTGCGCGGGGCCAATATAGCTGCGATTCTGCGCGCAGTTGTGGCCTGTGGCTGGTTCGGTATTCAATCGTGGATCGGGGGAACAGCAATTTACGCCATGCTGGCGGTGATGTGGCCCGCGGCGGCGGCGAAAAACGGCGTTCTGTGGGTTTGTTTTCTGGGGTTCTGGCTGCTCAACATGGCGGTGGTCTGGCGCGGTGTCGAATCCATTCGCCGCCTGCAGGCTTTTGGCGCGCCATTCATGTTCATCATGAGCGCGGCGCTGCTCATCTGGGTGCGGATGAAGGCAGGCAGCTTTGGCAACATGCTTTCCACGCCCAGCCAGTTCCACTCTACCGGCGAGTTTCTTGCGGTCTTTTTCCCCTCGCTCACGGCGATGGTGGGTTATTGGGCCACGCTCGCGCTCAACATTCCAGACTTTACGCGCTACTCGAAGTCGCAGAGCGCGCAATCCTGGGGACAGGCATTCGGGCTACCGGTGGCCATGGTGCTTTATACGTTTGTCGGCATCGCGGTCACGTCGGCTTCGACGGTGCTTTTCGGCCACGCGATCTGGAATCCGATCGCGCTTATCGGCGCATTTCATCAGCCGGTGGTGGCGTTCATCGCGCTGATTGCAATTCTCATTGCCACGCTCAACGTGAACATCGGCGCCAACGTGGTGTCACCGTCGAACGACTTCTCCAATCTCTATCCGCGCCTGATCAGCTTTCGCACCGGCGGCCTGATCACAGGATTTCTGGGGCTGGCGATGTGCCCGTGGAAGTTGCTGGCGACGCCGGACGCCTACATTTTCGGCTGGCTGGTGGGTTATTCCGGCTTGCTGGGGCCGGTAGCCGGCATCATGATTTCGGATTACTTCCTGATCCGCAAGACCGAGCTTGACGTGAACTCGCTTTATCACTGCGAAGGCGTGTATTACTACACAAAGGGCATCAATCCCCGCGCCATTGCAGCGCTGGTGGCTGGCGTGGTGATAGCGCTGATCGGCCTGGTCGTAAAGCCGCTTCACTTTCTCTACGATTACGCGTGGTTCGTGGGCTTTTTCACGGCGAGCGGCGTTTATATTGCGTTGATGAAACTGGCCGCGCCGGAAGCCTATGTTGAGAGCGCGGAAGAGCTCGCGTGACTCGGCTCCAGGACTACACCAGCGCATCGGCAATCGCGAGGTGCTCATCGAGCGCGGCGACTCCGAGGTCCAACTCCTCTTTCGTGACGATCAGCGGTGGCGCGATGATGAAGTGGCTCACCCACGACTGGATCGAGACACCCTGCGCCATCATCTTTGCGGCGATCTGATCGACAACAAGTGGCTTTCCTTCCACCTTATCGCGCATGGTGTTGAACGGCTGCTTGGTATCGCGGTTCTTCACGATTTCAACGGCGAAGAAGAGTCCCAGGCCGCGCACGTCGCCGATGGAAACATGCCTGGCCTTGAGAGCTTCGAGCTTCTTGCGAAGATAGGGTTCCAGCTCCGCGGCGCGCTCGACGAGCTTGAGCCGCTGCATTTCTTCGATGGTGACAACCGCGGGGCCGAGTGTAAGCGGATGCGCCTCGTAGGTATGGCCGTGGGCGAAGTAATGCTCCTCGAAGTAGTCGGCGATCTTAGCGGTCGTGGCGCAGAGACCGAGAGGAATGTAGGCCGAAGTAATTCCCTTGGCGGTAACGAGGATATCGGGCTTTACATGCCAGTGGTCCACGGAAAACCATTTGCCGGTGCGGCCCCATCCGGCCATCACTTCATCGGCGATCATCAACACGCCATGGCGATCGCAGATCTCTCGCAGGCGAGGGAAGTACTCCGGCGGCGGAACGAGGACGCCGTTGGTGCCTACGACCGGCTCGAGAATGATGGCAGCCACATCGCTTTCGTTACGGATCATGTGCTCGATGTAGTCGGCGCAGGCGATGTTACAGCCGGGATAGGTGTGCTTGATGGGGCAATCGTAACAATTGGTTTCCGGCGCAAAGACGAATCCTCCGCCCTTTCCACCAGGTTCCATGGCCCAACGGCGAGGGTCGCCGGTGGCCGCGATAGCGCCCATGGTCGATCCATGATAGGAGCGGTAGCGCGAAATAATCTTGGTCTTTCCGGTCACCATGCGCGCGATCTTGAAGGCCGCTTCATTGGCCTCAGTGCCGCTGGTGGCGAAGAAGAATTTGTTCAAGCCCTGGGGAAGGACCTCAAGCAGTTTGGTGCTCAGGCGCGCGCGTGCCGCGGTGGCAAAGCCGGGGGCCGCATAGGCGAGCTCTCGCGCCTGTTCTGCAATGGCCTCGACTACGCGCGGATTTTTGTGGCCCAGGTTCACGCACATCAATTGGGAGCTGAAGTCGAGGTAGCGGTTGCCCGCGCCGTCAGTGAACCAGCAGCCCTCGGCGTCGGCAATATGCAGCGGCTTCCAGGTCTTCTGGAAGCGCCAGGTGCCGTAGTTGGTTTGACGCGTGATGGTCGAGATTTGCTCGGATGTAAGCTTGTCGTGCGGAAAACTTTCACTCATCGATGCCGGCCTCCATAGGCATCCATGCTATCACCGCGGCTTCGGGACCTGAGCACACAGGGGAATGTATTACGCGGCGGCGAACGTCTCCTCTTTGAGGACGCGCTGATAAGCAGGCAGGGTCAGGAATTCAACGAAATCAGGCGATCTTACCAGCTCGCGCAAGAGGTTTGCGGCCTTCTCATAGGCTGCATAGCGCACGAGGTCTATCGCGCTCTTCTGCCTCGAGAGTTCGGCGGCGATGAGACTTTCCACCAGCGCAGCATCGACGACAGTACCATTGCTGAGCTTTGCATTCTGGTGTACCCATTGCCAGAGTTGCGCGCGGCTGATCTCGGCGGTGGCCGCGTCTTCCATCAGGTTGAAGAGCGGAACGCAGCCGATACCGCGCAGCCACGCCTCAACATAGCCCAGCCCGACGGCCACATTCTGCTTCAATCCGGCCTCGGTGATTTGTCCATCGGGAACCTGAAGCAGGTCAGCCGCGGTTGCGTTGTAATCAGGAAGCTGCTTTGAAATCTGGTTGGGTTGCGGCATCAGGCGATCGAATACTTCGAGCGCCACCGGCACCAGGCCGGGATGCGCGACCCAGGTGCCGTCGTGGCCATCGCTTGCCTCGCGCTCCTTGTCGGCCTGGACCTGGGCGATCGCCTTGTCGTTCGCAACGGGATCGGACTTGATGGGAATGTAGGCGGACATTCCGCCCATTGCATGCACGTTGCGTTTGTGGCACGTCTTGATTGCCAGCCTGGAATAACTGCGCATGAAGTGCGTGGTCATGGTCACTTGAGCACGGTCAGGCAGCACTGCGTGTGGATCACAAGCGAACTTCTTGATGAAGCTGAAGATGTAATCCCAGCGGCCACAGTTCAGTCCGGCGGAGTGCTCACGCAACTCGTAAAGAATCTCGTCCATTTCGAAGCTGGCCAGGATGGTTTCAATAAGAACCGTGGCCTTGATAGCGCCATGCGCCAGCCCGATCGCCTTCTGGGCGCGAATGAAGATGTCGTTCCACAGCCGCGCCTCAAGATGGCTCTCGATTTTGGGCAGGTAGAAGTATGGGCCGCTGCCGCGCGCCAGCAGCTCGCGGGCATTATGAAAGAAGTACAGACCGAAGTCGAAAATGGAGCCGGACATCGGCTCTCCATCTACCAGGACGTGCCGTTCTTCCAGATGCCAACCACGCGCGCGAACAAACAGGACAGCAGGCTTATCGATCAGCTTGTAATGCTTGCCGGTTGCGGAATCGGCGTAGGTGATGGTGCGCCGGATGGCATCGCGGAGATTGATCTGACCGTCGAGCAGGTTGTTCCAAAGCGGAGTGCTCGAGTCCTCAAAATCAGCCATGAATACCTTTGCGCCGGAGTTAAGCGCGTTGATGATCATCTTGCGGTCAACGGGACCGGTGATCTCTACGCGGCGGTCCAGGATGTCGTTGGGCAACGATGCCACCGTCCACGCGCTCTCGCGAATGTTCCTGGTTTCTTCAAGAAAATCGGGTTTTTCCCCGGCATCGAGTCTTTTTTGCCGTTCATGACGCGCTGACAGCAACGTTTTACGGCGTGCATTGAACGTCCGTTGCAAATCCACGATAAAGGCGATGGCCTGCGGAGTGAGGATTTCAGCATAGCTCTCGCTCACAGGGGCAAGAAATTCGACTCCAGGCTGGCTAATGGAAACAGGCATGAAGATAGGCTCCCAATCGAAAGAATCAACTATTCCAGTTTGCATCAAGGCGGCGGTTCTTGTCTCCACGCAGAAAATCTTCAGTGGCAACTTTGCGAATCGATGCATCGAGCAATTCAACCAGGTGAAAGGCGGCCATTGCTTTCATCCCGCGCCGGCGCAGCCATCTTTTCACTTGCAAGCAGGCCTTCGGCATGGTAAAGCTGATAACTCAGCCCCTTAGCGCCCCGCGACTTGCGCAAAAAAACTCAGGAGGTCTTACGGATGAGCCAGCCTTATGTGGGTGAAGTCCGGTTGGTTGGTTTTAGCTACGCGCCTGTCGATTGGGCGTTGTGTAACGGCCAGATATTCTTCATTGGCCAAGCCGACACGTTGTTCAGTCTGATCGGCAATACATATGGCGGGGACGGTATTTCCACTTTTGCGGTTCCCGATCTTCAAGGCCGCACTCCCATCCACCAGGGGTCGAGCGGCGCCAGCAGTTACACTCCCGGGCAAAAAGGCGGAGCTGAAAATGTGACCATCACCCTGGCCACGTTTCCCAGTCACAGCCATAGCCTGATGGCTGCGGCCGCGACTACCGGCAACGTCAACAGCCCAGCTAACACCACGGTGAGCGCCGGTTCTGAGGTCTACT
The DNA here is from genome assembly GCA_003165095.1 of Acidobacteriaceae bacterium. The sequence goes on along the minus strand of PLSH01000128.1, from coordinate 6,435 downwards.
CGACCGAAACACCCAATCAGGCCATGAATACAAACATGGTGAGCTTTAGCGGCGCCAACGACGCCTCGCACAACAATATGCAGCCGTACCTGGTGCTGAACTGGGTTATCGCGCTTCACGGCATCTACCCCAGCCATTGATCCGCACGGTCTGAAGGTCCTTTTGGAAGGAGATTGAGAATGGGTCAACCGTTTGTCGGCCAACTGTTACTGACGTCATTCAACTTCGCACCCAGATTCTATGCCTTGTGCAATGGCCAGGTATTCCCGATCAACACAAACCCGCAGCTTTTTTCGCTGATCGGATACGCGTTCGGCGGGGACGGACAAACGAGGTACGCGCTGCCCAATCTCCAGGGCAAAACTCCCGTGTGTTTTGGGAACGGCATCGGGATGGGGCAGTCGGGCGGGACGGAGGGTTATGCTCTCACCCAGGCCGATGTTCCCAGCCATTCGCACTCGCTGAGCGCTTCAAAATCAGCGGCGTCCCTGACCAGACCCGACAGCGCAATGCTTGCCGGCCTCGGCACGGCTATCTATGCCGGACCGACCCCCGGAACGCTTGCGCCCATGGCACAGGCCACCATCGCCACGAACGGAAACAGCCAGGCCCACGAGAACCGCCAGCCCTTCCTGGTCATGACGTGGTCCATCGCATTGACGGGCATCTATCCATCACGCCCCTAAAGGAGAATCGAAATATGTCAGATGTCTTTGTCGGTCAATTGGCGCTGGTCGGTTTCAACTGGGCTCCGTATCAGTGGGCGCTTGCCAACGGCGCGCTCTACCCCATCAATTCGTACCCCGCGCTGTATACGCTGTTTCAAAAGACATATGGCGGCGACGGAAAGACCAATTTCGGTCTTCCCAATCTGCAGGGCGCGGTTGCCATCGGAGCCGGTCAGGGCATCGGTCTTGCTTCTTACGGGCTTGGCCAGAGCGGCGGCGCGACAAGCGTAATCCTGTCCTTTCCGCAAACTCCCGACCATAACCACACGGTGATGGCCAAAAATCCAAACACAACCGGGAAGGCGACAACGCCAGTGGGCAGTGTTTTTGCCGAATCAAACGCCGGAAGCATCTACTCGAGCGACGCCGGGACGCCGTTCAAAATGATGCAATCGAATGCCCTCACACCGTATACCGGGGGTGGCGGGCCGCACCCCAACATGATGCCGTACCAAGGCTTGAACTGGATTGTTTCGCTGTCGGGTATTTTCCCAACAAAACCGCAGTAGACTTTCGCTAACAGGGCCGGCGATGTGGCCGGTCCGCCCCGTCTTTCAATTATGTCGACGCTAGCCGTACGCCCCGCGCTGCCCCNNATGCAGTTTCGGCTGCAGATGTCGGCGTACACGCAGAACTATCCCAACTCCTGCTGCCACGTGGTGATGCTGGATGGCAAGCCGGCGGGCCGCCTGTGGGTTGCGCAGACGGAGGGCGAATTCCATCTCGTCGACATTGCCATTCATCCCAAGCTGCAAAGCAAGGGAATCGGGACGGTGCTGATGCAACGGCTGCAGCAGGAGGCCGCGAAAGCCAGGCTGCCGATCCGCTGCTGTGTCTTCCGGTTCAATCCTGGATCGCTGCGCTTTCACCAGCGCCTGGGGTTCACGATTGTGCGCTCGGATGAGATGCACCACTACATGGAGTGGCGGAGCGTTGCCCTGCTATAGGATCTATGCGGGGGCGGTGGCCGCTGGGTGAGTCCCTGCGGCGATTAAATCCCGCGCCCACCCGTTGCAGACATCCTCGAGCTGCCTGCGCATCTCATCTACGCTGCTGTAATGGAGAACGCGGAGATCCTGGCGCTGTTCCAACTCGCTGCGAAAGGCGAGAATCTCAGGGTTGGTTTCGTGGAGCGCATTCTTGAGGCTGACCACGACCTCACGCATGGGCATGGAAGGATCGTCGCGGCACTCGACGGCCAACAGAAACAATTTCCGGAACAAGTCGCGCGGTCCCCAGTCATCTTGAAATATCTGGACGAAGTAAGTCGACCAGCGGACATTTTCAGAAACAATTCCGCGGTTTCCGGAGATCTGGTCGTTGTCCCGCAGGCCAACGGAGACCAGCAGGATTTTGGCGGGCATGGCGGTGGTTTCATTGGCCTGGGCGATGGCGTCGTGACAAGCCTGACGATCCGGCTCCAGATCGCCTGGGGCCGAGATGAAAACGCGGTAGGTATCGAATCCGTGGGGCATAGAGAATCCAGCATAGCCGAAGCAGCAAGATCACAACAAGGCTTGGGATGATGCAATCGATGAAGGATCAAGCGCTGCTTCAGGGACTCCGGTGTTGCCGGATGCCGAACCCGTAACGCGGGGCTGAAGCAAGCGGATGGAATTGCAGAGGCGATGCACCTCAAGAGGCCAGCGCCAAAACGCTCCTGGCATGGTTTGAATTGACGCTGTTCAAGCACTTAATTATAATTTCTGTATGGGTTTGGCATGTTCATGCAGTTGTTGTCGCTCCTCACGGGCTTGTCCTGCTGAGTTGAGCGTCATGGCGTGAATGCAAGTCCGCCTTTAATACCTCAGACTCCTCACTCTTAATTGGGCAAGCTTGAAAGCCGATTTTCGGCGAGGCCGTACTTGTACGCGGCTGGTGGCAACTGGAAGCAACACTCAGCAGCCTAGATCACTCTCAGGAACGAAAGATGGTGGCATAATCCAATGCGGACTGAATGCGGGGAGATAGAACTCGGTTCTACGTTACCGGCCCGGATCGGGAACACGCCGCTGCTTCGCCTGGACAAGACTGTCCGCGGGCTGGAGGGAGTGACGTTGCTGGCCAAGGCCGAATGGCTGAATCCGGGCGGCAGCGTAAAAGATCGGGCAGCGTCGGCGATGGTGCGCGATGCGCGGGAACGGGGAAGGCTCAGGACGGGCAAGACAGTGCTGGACGCAAGCAGCGGCAACACCGGGATTGCGCTGGCCATGCTGGGCGCGGCGCAAGGGTTTCCGGTGTATCTGGCGATGCCATCCAATGTCTCTCCGGAACGCAAGCGCATTCTCAAGGCGTACGGAGCGCATATGGAGTGGACCGACCCGGACCAGGGTTCGGACGGAGCGATTCGCCGCGCTCGGGAGCTGGCCGGCAACGAGCCTGAGCGTTTCTGCTACTTGGATCAATACTCGAACGACGCAAACTGGAAGGCGCACTACGAAAGCACGGGGCGGGAAATCTGGCGGCAGAGCGATGGCCGCGTAACTCATTTTGTGGCCGGACTGGGCACCAGCGGCACATTCATGGGCANNACCTTGCCGATCGCGCACTGACGGTTGAGACCGAAGCCGCGTACACGATGGCGAAGCAACTAGCTCGCGAGGAGGGCCTGCTGGTAGGTATTTCCGCGGCAGCGGCGGTGGCTGCGAGCTTGCAGATTGCCCGCGAAGAGACAGCTGCAGGACGGGATGCAGTGATTGTGACGGTGCTGCCGGATTCGGCAGACAAGTATCTGAGCGAGCGCTTCTGGGAGGAAGCTTAGAGGTGCTGCGGCTGAACCGAGAGGTTTTCGATGCGATTCGCGCGCATGGCGAGGAGACTTATCCGCACGAGTGCTGCGGTGCGCTGCTGGGGCGCGCAACGGCGAACGGCTGGTGGATTGAAACCTCGGTCAAGGCGGCCAATACGCGCACGGATTCCGCGCACAACCGGTATCAGATTTCGCCGGCGGAGCTGGTGAAGATCGAGCGGGAATCGCGGCAGCGGGGGTTGAGCATTGCCGGGTTTTATCACTCTCATCCCGACCATCCCGCGCAGTGGTCGGAGACCGATCTTACCGAGGCGCACTGGCTGGGTTGTTCTTACGTCATAACGGCGGTAGCGCAGGGCAACGCAACGGAAACCAACGCATTTCTGCTGGCAGGAGACGCCGAGGAGAGCAAGCGCTTCGAGGCAGAGTCAATCGAATTGCAAGAGTAACGAGGTAAGCCGCACCGAAGGACGCATCAACTGAATCCAAGAAAGTGCAAGAGAGGAATTGAAGAGAATGACGATTTACATCCCAACGCCATTGCGCCCCTTCGCAGCGGGCAAGGATGCCGTGGAAGTGAGCGCGGCCACGGTGGCGGCGGCGCTCGATGAGCTGACGCAGACGTTTCCGGAGTTGCGCAAGCATCTCTTTACGAGCGAAGGGAAAGTGCGCGCGTTTGTGAATGTGTATCTGAACGACGAAGATGTGCGCTACCTGCCGGGCAAGGAAGCCACAGAGGTTTCCCCCACGGATACTCTATCGATCATTCCATCCATCGCCGGAGGGACAGTTGGCATGGCTTGAGGCCAGGCGCAACGGGAAATCGCCGATGCTGCGGCTTCTAAGATGCTCGGGTGACTGGAGTTGAGTCGCCTTGCCGTCTTTGATCTTCATGCCGTGGTTTGCGAGAATTCCGAATATCAGTGATTCAAAATGGTCGGGGCGGAGGGATTCGAACCCCCGACCCTCTGCTCCCAAAGCAGATGCGCTACCAGGCTGCGCTACGCCCCGACACTTTCCTGCTCGACACTCATTCGATTGTAACGCGAAACGGGCTGCGAACCCGCGTGGGGCGTGGGTCAGGCGGGATAGGATCAGAGCGTGATCCGGTAGTTTCCACTACGTGCGGTCAGGCAGTGGAAACTCATTCGATGCTACAATCGATAGGGAATATGGCGGCTATAGTTCAGCGGCAGAACGCCTGACTGTGGCTCAGGATGTCGTGGGTTCGATCCCCACTAGCCGCCCCAATAGCCCCGGAGCGCTAGGCTTTGAGCCTGTCCCCGATTCGCCGAGGTTCCTCAATTTCCAAGGCCCATGAAGATGCAGGTCCCGACCAGGACGCGGCCGGAATTCCCGCCTGGCTGACCTCATTTGAACCTCACCGCGGGCTCAAAAACGGGCACATTCAAACCATCGTCGGCAATTTCCTGCCGCGCCCGGCGTTTCGGCTCACCACGGTTTCTGAGACCGTCGAAGTAGACGCCGCCGACGGCAGCTCGGTGCTCTGCCATTGCCACTGGCAGCCGGAATCGGTGCGCGCTCAGCGCCTGACGGCAGTGCTGGTGCATGGCCTCGAAGGCTCGTCGGACTCCCGCTACGTTCAAGGCATTTCAGCACGGGCTTTTGCGGCCGGGATGAACGTGGTGCGGATGAACATGCGCAACTGCGGCAGTTCCGACGCGCTGACTCCCACGCTCTACCACTCCGGCCTCTCGGGCGATGTGGGCGCGGTAATGCGGCATTATGCGGCGCGTTTCGGCCTGGAGCGCGTAGCCCTGGTCGGCTATTCCATGGGAGGGAACCTGGTGCTCAAGCTGGCCGGGGAGTGGGGAAGCGATGCGCCGCTGGTTGGGGTTGCCGCGGTTTGTCCGGCTATCGACCTGGCTGCCGGCGCCGACGCCCTTCACGAGCCGGTGAATCGGATGTACGAAGCTCGTTTTCTGTTTGGGCTGATGCGGCGTTTTCACCGCAAAGCGGCGCTGTTTCCGGACCTCTATGAAACCGCCGGGATCGGTCCGGTGCGTTCGATTCGCGAGTTTGACAACAAAATCGTGGCTCGCTATTGCGGTTTCCGCGACGCCGACGACTACTATTACCGGGCAGCCAGCGCGCGGGTGGTGGACCGCATCTCCGTTCCCACACTAATCCTCTGCGCGCAGGACGATCCATTCATCCGTCTCTCGCCTGAAACGCGCACGTGTCTCCGCGGGAACCCGCACATTGTTTTAGTGGAAACCCGCCATGGCGGGCACTGCGCTTTTCTTTCACGCGACGCCGGCAACGATATTCACTGGGCTGAGGCCGCGGTGATCCGCTATCTCTCGGAGGTCTCCCCAGGCGTATTTCCAAGCGTCGAGAGGTCCGATCCGGCTGCGTCGAAGCTACAATAAAGAGCGTGGGCGAGTAGCTCAACTGGATAGAGCACCGGCCTTCTAAGCCGGGGGTTGCGGGTTCGAGCCCCGCCTTGCCTACCACACTGGAGTCAATAGCTGACCTATATTCCTGGTGAACACCAACGGACACGCGTTATTCAGGCTTGCCGGTGTAGTGTTCATGGTGGTGGACTTCGCCGTGATCTTCAAGCGATTCGAGGTGGGTGATCACTTCGGCCGGCATGCCCAGTTCGGCGGACAGGCGTTCTTCGAGGATGGTGGCCAGGGCGTGGGCTGCAGCCACCGAAGTCAGACTCGGAAACAACAGGTGGACTTCGATGATCTGGCGATACCCGGTGGTGCGGAAGCGGACGCCATGATATTGAATGCTCAGCTCCGAGCAGATTGAGTCCAGCCGGGAGCGAATCTTGCGGCCGGCATCCGGATCGGAATAGTCCAGCAGCCCGACCGCCGAACGCCAGACCAGCCGTCCTCCCGACCAGAGAATGTTTGCAGCGACGGCGATTGCCACCAGGGGATCGAAGGGCTTCCAGTGGGTGAGCAGGACCAGCCCGAGTCCCGC
>PLSH01000180.1 GCA_003165095.1 Acidobacteriaceae bacterium | reverse complement strand
TGTCCACCTCGCTGCCCATGGAAGTTCAGTGGCAGATCGTGCGCTCCATCCCCGGCCTCGATCAGGCCGAGATGCTGCGTCCCGGCTACGCCATCGAATATGACAGCGTCGACGCCACCGAGCTCGACCGCGCGCTCCGCGTCAAGGCCTTCACAGGCCTTTACCTCGCAGGTCAGATCAACGGCACCAGCGGTTACGAAGAAGCCGCCTGCCAGGGCATCATGGCCGGCATCAACGCCGCGCTGTGGCTGAAGGGCGAGCCGCCCTTCACCATGGACCGCAGCGAAGGTTATACCGGCATTCTCATTGACGATCTGATTTCAAAAGGAACGAACGAGCCCTACCGCATGTTTACCTCGCGAGCTGAATTCCGCCTCCATCTGCGCATCGACAACGCCGACCGGCGCCTCACCCCTTACGGCCGCCGTCTCGGATTGATCAATGATGAAGCGTGGGCGGAGTACGAGCAGAAGCAGGCGCGCATGTCCGCGCTCGCCGCTCTGCTCACCTCAGGCAAAGTCGATCAGGAAAAGCTCGAACACGCTGGATTGCGCGATCTCACCTCGACTGCCGGTCAAACCTGGGCGCAACTCCTCAAGCGCCCTGAAGTGACCATCGGGCAGGTGCTGGGAGCCATGCAGGAAGAGCTGGAGCGCGAGCCCCTGCTGGCCGGATGGTCCAAAACGCCAAACCAAAGGGTGGAAGCGCGGAGCGTCGAAACCGAGATCAAGTTTGCCGGCTACCTCGAACAGCAGAAGAAGTCCATCGAGAAGCTCAAAGCCGCCGAAACCGTGGCCATTCCCGAGTGGATCGAGTACGGCTCGATCAGCGGTCTCTCCCGCGAAATGCGCGAAACCCTGGAGCGCGTCCGTCCCATCACCATCGGCCAGGCCAGCCGCATTCCCGGCGTCACGCCGGCCGCGCTTTCGCTGGTGCACGTTTCCATTCGGCTGCAGGGAGCGAAGCGGCTGGCTAGCTCATCCGTCCCCGAGCAACTGCGCCCTGTCTGAGCTGCCACCTGTCAAGCCCGCTCAATGTCCACGCACCGGCCCCCGCAGATTACTGTTACTGTGAGCCGCTCTTGTCGGTCCTCGAAAAGAGTGGGACGTGGAAGGGCATCTCGGCGTTCGACTGCTTTTTCGACTTGGCGTTCGACTCCCCATGCAGAAGCGCCGTGCGCTGCGAGTTGATGCAGATCCAGCCGCCGTGGATGCGCTCGAAAACGTGGGTGAAGACGCCCTTCTCGTCCACCTGGGTGGAATTGACCTTGTGGTGCAGGGTGTAAGTGCCGTTGGCCACGGCGATATCGCCCAGCATCCGCACCGTGATCACCCTCTGGGTCAGGCTCAGCGTCTTGTCATCCCGTGAGATCACCTGCACGACCTGCTGATTGCGGGTCGTGATGTCTCCATTGGCTGAGACATCCACAAACATTGGAGATAACACCAGCTCGAGGCCGTATTGGTCGCGGCGATTCACAGACTCGGACCACGAATCTTCAATCCTCTGGAACTGGGCGATCTCGGCGGCCTGGGTCGTGGTGACGGCGGGCGTTGCGGCAGCCGTGGCCGCGCCGGAATCCGGATTTTGGGCGGTTGCGGCGCAGCATGTAAGGAAAAGGGCAGCAGAACAAGCAAGAAGACGGTTCATAAGCGGTGTGAACTCCCACCTGAAAAGGATGATCCTATGAAAATCATAGCTCTTGGAGTCGGAAAATGTGCAGGAAGCGAGCGGAGAAAAGGCAAGTCGCAATTAGAGAAGCATTTGCAGGCGGTCGGGCTGGTGGATCGTCACCAGCGAATCCTCCGTCGAGATCCAGCCGTCCTTGCGGAACAGGCCCAGCGTGCGGGTCACCGTCTCGCGGGTGGTGCAGGTCATTGAGGCCATCTCCTCATGGGTCAGCAGCAGCGGAAAGCGGAATTCGCCGTCCGCCAGGTGCTCGCCGATCTGGTGCGCCAGCTCGAGCAGCAGCCGCGCCAGCCGGGTCGCCACGGTTTCTGAGAGCGCAATGCGGCACGCGTCCTGCAGAGCGAACCGGTACTCCTGGCAGATGCACTGGACGGCCCGCATCTGGGCCTCTTTATGGCTGCGCAGGAAGCTCAGGAAGCGCTCCCGCTCCACGGGCCGCAATTGGGCCGTGGTCAGCGACTCGGCTGAAACCTCGTAAACGCCGTGCGAGAGTACCGCATAGAGGCCGAGCATGGATCCTGGGCCCGCAACCCGGACGATCATCTGCCGGTCTTCCTTGCGGCCGGTCGTCAGTTTGAGATATCCGCTGCAGATGAGATAAAGGCAGCGCGCGTCTTCGCCCTGCGTGAAAAGGGAAGCCTGCGCGGGAAGCGAAATGGTGCTGGTGGCCAGTTCGAGATCGGCCAGGACGGCGCTGCCCAGTGAGCAGAACCAGCCGGGACGCCGATTGGAGCAGGCCGCACAGCCCGCCGGTACCTGCCGAGCCATGTGCCTTTGCCTCGAATGCTGTGCTTCTACCGAGATCTGTAAGTCCGCCATCTTCTTACCCAATCCGATGCCGGTGCGGCGCCTTGGTCTGTGAAGTCTCCCAGGTGCTGCACCCCCGCAATCATCACGGGTGCTTTGAGAGAACCTTGGTTTTCCGGTTCAAAGCCCTTGCTTGAATTGGATTTTGCCCGAACATCCTGTTCTTGGATGTGATGGGCCTCACATTCATAAGGGTCTCTCCAAAACCACGGATAAAAAACAATTTGGGCGGGGCGCAAAATGATCCCAAAAACCGGCCAGAACCGGTCCGGCAAGGTGTGACGGATCACCCCGGGATTCCCGTCGTGACCCCGGCTAAGTGACTGTGACAAAGGAAACCCAATCCGGGTCAAGTGGTTGCATCGAGTGTGACGAACATCACCGCTGGCAAATATGACAAAGCCGTAATCTTCACCCCATGTAGTGATGCTCCGCACAAAGCGCAGCGTCCGCAGCAGGGGATCCAGACCCTCGGTGTGATACGGCCCCCCGGTAACGGAAAAACGGCCCATTTTACAACTGAAAAGCTGGTGAAACTGCTCCGGAAACGGCGAGAAGAGCATCAGAGGCGGTATTTTTCATGCATAATGCAAGGCCTGTAACGCGAATGCCGATTGGTGCGGTTCCGGGAAGACGGTCGGGACTGCAAGCCTGTTTGATGTTAATGCTGGGCGCAAGCATCTTCTGCGCCGCTGCGCTGGGAGCGCCTGCTCCGGCAAGCAAGACGGCCGCTTCCCAGGCCAAGACCGCTGACGCGGCCGCGCCCTCTGAGTTTGTGGGAGCCGAAACCTGCGCCGGCTGCCATGAAGAGGTGACCAAGGGATTCGCCAACAATCCCCACACCAAGCTGGCGCTGGAACATGGGGGCGCCGGAGTGACCTGCGAAAGTTGCCACGGTCCGGGCAAGGCGCACGTGGACGGCGGCGGAGATGTAACCAAGATCTTCAATCCCGCCAAGGCCTCGGCCAAGGACGTTGACGCCAAGTGCCTGGGCTGCCACGCGGGAACGCATCCCAACTTTGACCGTTCTCCTCATGCCAAGGCCAACGTAAGCTGCATCAGTTGCCACAGCGTGCACGCCAGCACCGACAAGGAGCAGTTGCTCAAGGCTTCTCAGCCGGCGCTCTGCTTCCAGTGCCACAACGACGTGAAACCGTCGTTCGATATGCCCTTCCATCACAAGGTGAACGAAGGCCTGGTCAAGTGCAGCGACTGCCATGACGTTCACGGCTCCTTCGGGAATAACAACCTGAGGTCCACCGCCGATCAGAACATGATCTGCACCAAGTGCCACATGGAAGTACGTGGGCCTTTTGTGTACGAGCACGCCGCGGTCAAGGCCGAGGGTTGCATGGGATGCCACACGCCCCATGGATCTCAGAACGCCCGGCTGCTGAACATGCCGAGCATCAACACATTGTGCAACCAGTGCCATAGCCGCGTGGCGAACGCCACGGTTCACGGGATGGGCGCGGGATCGGATGAGCTGGCGCCGTGCACCAGCTGCCACACCTACATTCATGGGTCCAACATCAATGCTGCGTTCCTCAGATAGGAGTCAAGGAACTGTGCCGCGCCCGCCCGCTGCCGGGGAAGGCGCGGCCCGGATCCCGTGCGGAATTTGCACTCGGTTTTCAAGGTTTTGCTGTTAGCAAGAATGTTTTTTTCAAGTGAGGCTTCATATGAAGAACATAGGCGGATTTTCCCGGCTGTCGAATCAACAGCCCTCTCTCGCAATGATCCAGCGCTTCGCTGGCTGCATTGGAGTCGCCATTTTACTGATGATGACGGGCATCGCTGCCGCCCAAAACCCGACGCCCACCAATCCGTTGCCGGCGCCGGAGGCACAGATGTCTGCACCGACCGGTTACTCGGCCCACTCGAGCGTGGATGTAGGCGGGCGCATGGCCGGCATCGACGGCAGCGGGGCCATGTATGACACGCTGGTCAATATGCAGTCCGGGCCGCGCGTGCTGGGCGAAACCTTTGAGATGCGCGCTCTCCCCGGCAACAAGAGCACCTTTGCCGACACCCTCACCGCCTTCAGCACCGGCTTCGGCGGCGACCCCAACAGCTTCAGCAAGCTGGCCTTCTCCAAAGGCAAGACCTACGACTTCTCGGGGATCTTCCGCCGCGACCGCCAGTATTTCGACTACGACCTGCTGGGCAACCCTAATATCCCCAGCGGCCAGGCGATTCCGGTCACCGGTTCAACCACGCCGCTTGCATGGCCGCAGGTTAACCAATCGCCGTTCATGTTCAACACCGTGCGCCGGATGACCGACACCCACCTCACGCTCTTGCCGCTGTCGAAGGTTACATTCCGGGCGGGGTACTCGCAGAACATCTTCCAGGGGCCGAGCCTGACGCCGAGCGGCTATCAGGTCGCCAGTTCCTACGACATTTTGCTCGAGGAGATGCAGCGCAACAGCACCGACGACTTTACGGGCGGCATCGATTGGAAACCGGTGCGGGGCACCAAGCTGACGTTTGAAGAGGAGATCGACCACTACAAGCAAAACTCCTACTTCGTCATGGATCCGAGCTACTTCAATGTGCAGGAGGCGAACGGAACACCAGTCGCGCTTCTCGCCAACTACGATAGCCTGACGCCCTACGCCAGCAGCGCCTGCAACGCCAACAGCATGGGCGGCACGCCCATGCTCTCGCCGGCGAATACTCCCGGCGGCCCGCCGATCATCAATGCGGCCTGCGCTGTTCTCACCAGCTACCTGCGCACGGCGTCGACGCGCATCTTCTATCCGACCGAGACCTTCCGGTTGCAAAGCAACAGCCTCAAGAACGTCTCGATGAACGGCGACGTGCGCTACACCAAAGCCAACATGGGCCTGCCCAGCTACTACGACAGTTTCGAGGGTCTGAGCAAGACAACTCGCTCGCTCGCGTATACGGCCATTGCAAGCGCCGAGCGAGAGGTTATGGCCGCCGACTACGGCATTGTCTGGCAGGTCACGAAGACATTCGCCTTTGAAGATCAATTTACGTTCTCGAACGTGCAGCAGCCCGGAACCGCGACGATGATGAGTCTGACCACCGTGGCGACGGCGGCGACCGCCAACAACGAAACCATCAACAACCCAACACTGATTACGACTGTGGTGAACACTCCCACCACCCCGGCCACCGGCACTTTTGAAGGCAGCGGCTCGATTGGAGTTGCGTCGCCGGACTTCTTTGGCCAGAAGAGGGTGAACAACGACTTCACGCTCACCTGGGACGCCACCCCGCGCACTATGCTCTCCCTCACCTATCGTTATGGCACACACACCATTGCCGAAGGCATTCCTCAAGGCGCGCCATTAGCGGTGAATGCGACAAATGATGGAACGGTCACGATCAATGAAACCGGCGGGATCTTCAGCGCCGCCCTGCGCCCCACCGAGAATTGGAGCATCAACGGCAGCGTCGAGATGCTCTACGCCGACAACGCCTTTACCCCGATGACCCCGCGGCAAACCAAGCAGTACCGGGTGCATACCATGTTCAGGCCAAAATCCTGGGCGACGATCTCGGGCTCCTACAACGACCTGGAGCACCACAACAACACCAACAACGACCAGTTGGCGGTGAGTCCCGTGACCGGACCATCACTTGTTGCGTACGCCGGCCCGCTCGATCACGTGGACTACAGCCGCGTCCTGGGCTTCGGCGCGGAACTGTTCCCGAACGATCGCTACGGCATCGACTTCAACTACGCCTACAGCGACGTATACATGGGGGACAACATCTGCTACCTGGGGGGCGCGAGCGCGGCTTTGCCCGTTGCCGCTTCGACTCCCAGCGGCACTTCGTGTCCGGCTACGTCCGCGGGCAGATCGGGATACGATTTCGGCCCCGTTCTGGACTTCATGCATGCTCCCACGCAATCCGGTTCGGTGGCCTTCACTGTGTCGCCGGTCAAGAGTGTCAAGTCCAACATCGGCTACAACATCAACTCAGTGAATGGCACCCGCTTCTATAACGATCCGCGCGATGTCGCCGGCTCGCTGGTGTCTACGTATGAGTCTCCCTTTGTGAATTTTGCATGGGTCTCGCGACCCGGATTGACTTGGAAGGCTGAGTACAACTTCTACGGCTACGGCGAAGGCGGTCCATCCGGAGCGGCGCTGTGCAGCGCCACGAACCCGACTCCTACGGCTCCTGTAACGCCCGTGGCATGTTCTACTCTGTCTCACCAGACGGGCATGAACATTTCGTCTGCGGGCGAGACCGCGCCCCGGAACTTCCATGCCAATAACGTGACTCTCGGACTGCATTACGAATTCTGATCCCGCGACCTTCATCCACGAACGAGACCAGACACAGGGAAAGAAGGAGAATGCCAATGAAGATCGGGAAAGCAGTTGCGCTGGCCGCCATCATGGCGGCTGCAACCACCACCACCGCTTTTGCGCAAAGCTCGGGTGCGGATATTTACAAGGCCAAGTGCCAAAGCTGCCATGGTTCTGCAGGTATCCCCAATCCGGGAATTGCCAAGGCCATGGGCGTGAAGCCGGCCACCGACCCGGCGCTGAAAAAGATGAGCCAGGCAGACATGATTGCCGCCACCAGCAACGGCCTTGGCAAGATGCAGCCGTTCAAGGGCAAGCTGACCGAAGATCAGATCAAGGCTTCGGTGGATTACTTCCGCACCTTTGTGAAGTAAACGGAATAAACGGCACGGTGTGCCTTTTTGGACGCCGGACCCATCGGTGAGCATGAGATGGTTGTTGTGGCCATCTTCTACGGTTTCAACGACCGCAAGACTGGGCCGCTGGCCGGAAACGAGCAAGAAACCGCTCGGTGGGCGCATCGCTGCGCACGCGCCGGCAAAACCACTCAAGGAGTTTCAATATGTCAAAGATTTGTCGTTCATCGGTAGTGCTGGCCTTGCTCGTTTCCGTGGCCGGCGCCATGAGCTTCGCCCAGTCCTCAGGGGAAGCAACTTACAAAGCCAAGTGTGCCATGTGTCACGGCCCCTCCGGCACTCCCAGTGCGGGAATGGCCAAGGCCATGGGCATCAAGCCCGTCTCCGATCCGTCTATCAAGGGCCTCAGCGCTGCCGATATGTTCAACGTCGTGAAGAACGGCAAGGGCAAGATGAAGCCGGTAGCCGGTCTTACCGATCAGCAGATCAAGGACGCCGTGGCTTTTTACCGCGGGCTGAAGTAAGCATTACAATCAAGAGCAATCGAAGCGCGATAGCAAAGTCAGAGTTGTCGTGATCGGGGTGCGGCTGCGCGACGCGGCCGGCTTCATCCGGCCAACGGCGGCCAGGTTCCGCCGCCTGCGGCTCAGGATCGGGCTGCCCGGCCACAGCCATCCCACCTCACCTGGCCTGAATTTGCCTGGGATCGATGATCGATAATTGTCTCTGTGGCCCGCTCTTCCGGCGGGCCGCTCATTTCAGTGTGGGAGAAACCAGGTGGCAGTGTTTCAAAAATTCCGCGAAGGCTGGGTAAGGCCGGCGCTCTTCTTCGGCAACAACCCCATCAGCCTTGCCGGCGGCGCCATCACTACCGCTTCCGGCGTCACCATGATCGCCTACTGGCTGGTGGAGATCTTCGGCCGGTCCAACGAAAATCCCTACCTCGGCATCATCTTTTTCCTGCTTCTTCCCGGCCTGTTCATCCTCGGGCTGGCGCTCATTCCGGTAGGCGTCTTTCTGCGCCGCAGAACGCTCCAGAAGGCCGGCCAGATTCCCGCGGAATTCCCGAAGATCGATCTCAACGACCGCATCTTCCGCCATGGGCTCGACATCGTGCTGGTGGCCACCATCGTCAACCTGCTGGTCGTGGCCACCGCCAGTTATCGCGGCGCGGCGTACATGGATTCACCGCAGTTCTGCGGCCAGTCCTGCCACGTAATGCATCCGGAGTACACGGCCTACAAGA
>PLSH01000155.1:6657-6919 GCA_003165095.1 Acidobacteriaceae bacterium | reverse complement strand
AGGCTCTAGTTCGCGACAACGGGAATTTGCCCCTCTCCGGGCGGGGACACGGTGCGGAGGAACGCTGGTCTCCGGCCGGAATCAGAACCCGCCCGCTGCTTGATAAGATTGTGCAACCTATGGACTATGTTGCATCTCCAACTTAAGTGGGAGCAGTTTTTGCTCTTTGAGGTCATTTCCCGTATGGCAGCAGGTATTCGAAGAGGCTGGTTTTGGTCATTTGTTGATTTTTTTGTACTGTTCAGCGGGGTCTCGACCGCCT
>PLSH01000155.1:0-6561 GCA_003165095.1 Acidobacteriaceae bacterium | reverse complement strand
TCATCGACCGCAACATCAACTACACAAATTTCTGCACGGAATACTGTAACTTTTGTGCATTCTATCGGCCGCTGAAGGGTCCCCGGGCGAGCGAGGGTTACATTCTCGAATTCGAAAAGATCTACGAGAAGATTGCCGAGACGCTGGAAATGGGCGGCACCGGGGTGCTGATGCAGGGCGGCATTCATCCGGATCTGAAGATCGACTGGTTCGAGCGTCTTTTCACGGGCATCAAGGAGCGTTTTCCCAGGATCTGGCTGCATTGTCTTTCGGCTTCAGAGGTGCTGGCGATTGCCGAATACAGCGAGCTGAGCCTGCGGGACACGATCGTCCGGCTGCGCGATGCGGGGCTGGATTCGATTCCCGGCGGCGGCGCCGAGATTCTCGACGACGATGTGCGCAAGCGGATCGCCCGTCTCAAGTGCCGGACCGAGGACTGGGTCAGCGTCCATCGCACTGCACACCAGCTCGGCATGAGGACCACGGCGACGATGATGTTCGGCGTGGGAGAGACTTTGGATCAGCGCATCAACCACTTTGAAGTGGTGCGCAAGCTGCAGGAAGAGACGGGCGGCTTCACCGCTTTCATTCCGTGGAGCTTTCAACCCAAGAACACGGCGCTGGGCGGCCGCGGCTGGGACGAAGTGACTTCAGTGGAGTATTTGAAAGTGCTGGCTATTTCAAGGCTCTATCTCGACAACATCGAAAACGTGCAGGCCAGCTGGGTGACGCAGGGCCTGAAAGTGCTGGAACTCGGCCTGCATTTCGGCGGCAACGACGTAGGTTCGGTGATGCTGGAGGAGAACGTGGTGAAAGCGGCGGGAACCAGCAACTGCACCACGGAAGAAGAGCTGCGGAGAATCATCCGCGACGCCGGTTTCAAGCCCGTTCAGCGCGATACTCTGTATCGGACGATGTTCCTGAACTGACGCGCCTGTCTTTTTCTGCGCGGTAAAGATCGCATCGGCCATGCACACTTCAATTCATGGGAGACGCCGCGCATCTCAGGTCAACTTCTAGCGACTCTAAGCATGCGCACGAAGATCCGAAGAAGCCAGAAACCTCAAAGGATGAGGTACGAACCGCCATAGGCCGTAGTTGCAAATCACATTAAGCAGACACCAAGCAACAACAGGAACAGGCTACCAATCAGTCCGCCAAATTTCATTTTTTCCACCTTGAAGTTCCGAGAATATGGGCGAGCGTCTTCCATGGTCTCCCGTCCCGCATTTGCGGAATCATAAAATCGATTCGTAGCTGAGAAGGTGGAAAACCTGGACCACCAGGCATTTGGCGCAGGCGTGATCCGCCGCCGCGAATTCGGGGGCTGCTTTTTGTTTGGGAAGCAGGCTAACAAGGCTTAAGACCGCTCGTCCTCCGAGCACTGAGTGGTTAGAATCGAGGCCGTGCAGAGCTACAATGGCCTCATCTTGTCTCACCGGAGGTTTCCATGCGGCCATCCTTCTCGCTTGGCATTGAAGAGGAATACCAGACCATCGATCCGGTGACGCGCGATCTGCGCTCGCACATCCAGACCGAGATGCTGGAGCAAGGAAAGCTCCGGCTGCAGGAGCGGGTGAAGGCGGAGATGCACACCTCGGTGGTGGAAGTGGGCACGCGGGTGTGCCGCAATATCGACGAGGCGCGGGAGGATATTTACGAACTGCGCCGGGAGATGATCAAGCTGGCCAGAGAAAACGGGCTGGTGCTGGTGGCCGGGGCCACGCATCCCTTTGCCGACTGGCGCACGCAGGAGATTTATCCCGACCCTCGCTACGCCCAGGTGGTGAAGGACCTGCAACTGGTGGCCCGCTCCAACCTCATCTTCGGGCTGCACGTCCACGTGGGCATCGAAGACCACGAGGCGGCCATCCGGATCATGAATTCGCTGCGCTACTTTCTGCCCCATATCATGGCGCTGGCCACCAATTCGCCGTTCTGGCTGGGCATGAACACCGGGTATAAAGGTTACCGCGCCAAGGTCTTCGAGCACTTTCCGCGCACTGGGATTCCGGACGAATTCAAGAGTTACTCGGAGTTTGAGAATTATGTGAGCCTGCTGGTGCGGACCAACTGCATCGACAACGCGAAGAAGATCTGGTGGGATATCCGGCCGCACCCATTTTTCAACACGGTGGAGGTGCGGGCCTGCGACATTCCGCTGCGCGCCGAGGAGACGGTGGCCATCGCCGCGCTGATCCAGGCCACGGCGGCGTATCTCCACAAGCTGCACGAGGCCAATCAGGACTTCCGCCAATATGCGCGACCGCTGCTGATGGAGAACAAATTCCGCGCGGTGCGCTACGGGCTGGACGGCAAGCTGATCGACTTTGGCAAGCAGCAGGAGGTCCCGCTGCGCGACCTGATCGAGGAGTACCTGGCGCTGATCGATCCGGTGGTGGACGAATTGGGCAGCCGGGAAGCGATCGATGGGGTGCGCAGGATCATGAAGACCGGTACCGGCGCGGACCGGCAGTTGAAGGTCTTCGAGGAGAGCAACCACGACTTGAAGGCGGTGGTGGATTACATGGCCAAGGAGACGGCGGCCGGGCTGTGAGTATACATTGGCATGAATCTTCCGTTAACCTCAGAATGTACCCCGCAGAATTGCGGGAATTCGATGAGGGAGCATCTCACCCAGCGCATGACCGACCCCACCGCCCGCCTGTTATCGATCGACTACCCATTTGAGTTCATCCATGGCGCGCGCTCGGCTGTGGTTACCTGCCTGCGGATCGACCCCGCCGAGAAGGTCACGCTGATTACCGACCGGGTCACCGAGCCGATTGCGGCCGCGCTGGCCTGCCAACTGGCGGAGGTGGGGTGCCGGTGGGAGGCATTCGTGCTGGAGGACCTTGCTCCGCGCCCGCTCACCGGCATGCCGGCTGCGGTGCTGGCCGACATGGAGACCTCGCAGGTTTCAATTTTCGCGGTGCAGGTGCAGGCCAACGAACTCGGCTCGCGGATGCAGATGACCGACGTGGTGAACCGCCGGCGGATGCGGCACGCGCACATGGTGAACATCAGCGCGGAGATCATGTGCCAAGGCATGAGGGCGGACTTCAACCTGGTGGACCGGTTGAGCCAGAAAGTTCTGGAGCGGGTGCGCAAAGCCACTCGGATTCGCGCCACCACCAGCGCCGGGACGGACATCACCGCCGAAATGAATCCGGGCTACAAGTGGTTCAAGACCTCCGGCATCATTTCGCCTGAAAAATGGGGCAACCTGCCCGGCGGCGAGTGTTTCACATCGCCCGGCGAGGTAAACGGAAGGTTTGTCGTGGATGGAGTGGTGGGCGACTGGCTCTGCTCGCGCTACGGGCTGCTGGCCTCGACGCCGCTCTCGATCGAGATCGCGCACAACCGGATCGTCAGCTGCACGAGCACCAATAAACAATTGGAATCCGACTTCTGGGCGTACACGCACACGGATGAGAACTCAGACCGCGTGGGCGAGTTCGCGATCGGCACCAATCTCGGGGTGGAGCGGGTGATCGGCAACATTCTCCAGGATGAGAAGTTTCCGGGCATCCATATTGCCTTTGGCAATCCCTATGGAGAGCACACGGGGGCGCCATGGCGCTCGGGCACGCACATCGACGTGGTTGGACTGGGGTTCAACATCTGGCTGGAAACCGAAATCGGCCAGGAGCAGATCATGCGCGAGGGGCGGTTTCTGATCGCGGCGTAGCGGCTTCAGGGCAGCGCTGACTGGTTGCAAGGGAGATGCAGCAAGCGGAGTGACGCGGCTGCGCCGGACAGTCGAATCCAGTGCGTTTTTTGAAACTCGACGCCGCGATTCTCATCTATTCTTTTGTGATGACAATTTCTGCTGTACCAACATTGCGCACTCTTGGCAACTCAGATCTTCGCATTACGCCTATCGGATTCGGGGCCTGGGCCATTGGCGGAGGCGATTGGACTTTCGCCTGGGGACCACAGGACGACAACGAATCGATCGCCGCCATCCATCGCGCTCTCGATTTGGGCATCAATTGGATCGATACAGCCGCTGTTTATGGGCTGGGTCATTCAGAAGAGGTGGTGGGGCGCGCGGTCAAGAGTTCCGGCCACAGGCCATACATTTTTACCAAGTGCTCGCTGCGCTGGCATGAGGACCGGTCCATTTACAACTCGCTGAAGGCGGCCTCGGTGGCCGAGGAAGTGGAAGGGTCGCTGCGAAGGTTGGGCGTGGAGACGATCGACCTCTACCAGATTCACTGGCCCAACCCGGAAGGGGAGGTCGAAGAGGGTTGGGAGGCACTGGCCCGGCTGCGGGAGCAGGGCAAGATCCGGTGGGCAGGCGTATCGAATTTCTCGGCCGAGCAGATGAAGCGGTTGCAGACGATTGCGCCGGTTACCAGCCTGCAGCCACCCTACTCGATGTTGCGCCGGGCCATTGAGAAGGAGGTGCTGCCGTTTGCGCAGGAGAACGGAATCGGAGTCATTAACTATTCTCCAATGCTCTCCGGGCTGCTGACGGGGAGGATGACGGCGGAGCGAGTGGCAGCGATGCCGGCCGACGACTGGCGCCGGAAGGCAGTGGAGTTCAACGAACCGCGGCTGAGGCGCAACCTGCAGTTGGTGGAACTGTTGCGGGAGATCGGCGGCGGACATGGCGTGACTCCAGGCGTTGTGGCCGTGGCGTGGACACTCCATCACCCGGCCATCACAGCAGCGATCGTCGGCGGGCGCAGTGCGAAGCAGGTTGAGGAAACGGCAGCGGCGCTTGAATTCAGGCTCAGTGAGGATGAGTTTGCGCGGGTGAATGCATATTTATCGGCAAATGTGGCTTGAACCTGGGCACATTGAATCGCGGACACTGAAGAGGCAACAAAAAACCGGCCGAATGGCCGGTTTTTTTTGTCTCAAGAGGGATTGTCTTACATAGCTGCTACAAAGTCCGGGATCATAACGGGAGCATGATCCTGCAAGAGTTGGGTCATGCGTGCGGCCATGCCGGTATACATGGCTGCGGCGCGGAAGGCATTGACTCGAACGCCCTCACTGGCCTTTGTGAATCCATACTGTGCCAGGGCCATCAGCACGCATACGCGAATTTGCATCGCGTCGCTGTGCAAAGTCTCGACGAGCAGGCGGTCGACGCCGGTGCAGTTTCTGGCGGCATAGTCGGCCATTTCCAGCATCACCTTGGCATTCTGGTACATCACCCAGAGGCCCTTGGGGCCCTCCATGCGCTGCCAGGCATCTTCGGGGGTAGCGTTGAGGCCCTCTTTCCAAAGGAAATGATCACTAAGCTCGCGAGCGCTCCAATCGGGGCGCAGGCGAGACAAGAGAGTCTCCCACGTCTGAGAATTGCGGCGGCGTACAGCCATGCGCCAACGACCAAGGTAGAAGGCAACAGCCGCAAGTACCGCAATTTGTAATAACAGAAGAACCATTGGTGATCCTTTTTACCGGGCACTGGTAACCACAAATTCGGTCACAGCGCGGCGGCCCGCTTTTTGGTTACTTACTACAAGTAACATGAAATTCGTTTTTTCTCCACATAAAAGATGTTACTACGCTGTTTTTATGCTGGATAGGGGCACTCGACAGGACAATGCACTAAAGTAACCTACTGGTCGAGAATCGGGTAACGCGGCCTCATGGCTGTCACCGTTTCCCTGATTTTGGTGACCCTGGGCCGTTCAAGCCAACCCGTGAAGTTCGGGCGACGCCTGCCATGGCCAACAGCAAACCCTGCATTTGGGGGCTGAATTCCCGCCGCTCGGCCTCCTTCTGGGCAAAGCAGAAGACCCAGTAGAGGAGGGAGCACAAGTAGCCTACGCCCACGAGTCTATCGAGACTGCGCCATTGGGGTGCGCCGGCCTGATGAGAGCGAACCACGGCGACCGAGAGGGCTACCAGCGAATAAAAGCCGAAGCCTGTTGCTACCTGCATCTCGCGGTCGCGCCAGCCGATCGAGAGCAGTTGGCTGCATCCGGCAAGTACGAGGAAGAACAGGACACGTTCGACGGTGACCGTCTGCTGCAGCCGGACCAACAGCCGCCACTCCATGGCGAAACGGGCGAAAGCAGAAGAGCCTGCAAAGGGCCAGATGGCGGCTGCGACGGCAGCCAGCAGGATTCCGAGGACCCAGACCGTGCTGCGCGGCAATGAAGTGCGGTAGGGGCGGAAGACGGCCCAGGCCAGCTCGACCAGGACACAAAATTGAAGCGCGGAATCGAGGCTTTGCTCGATGAAATAGGAGGTGAGGTAGTGAGCGGGAAAGCGATGAAGCACTACGTCCGTCAGGATTCCGTCCAGAAGAGTCAAGACGCAATACACGCAGAAAATGGGAAGCACGCGCCAGACGCGCCGATACAGAAGCAGACCGATTACCGCAGTCGTCGCTGCAATCCCCGCCATGTCGAGCGTGGCATCCAGATTCACCGTAGGCACTCCCTCCGGTCCCAGCGGCGGGATAGTTCTAGCTTAACAGCGAATCGGCGAGTACTGCGCTGCCACAAAAGAGGCAACGGACAGCAACGCTTTCCAGCGCTAAGTGCGAAGGCAGGGACAGGGAACGAGGGTGGTAATAGTTTTGATCGGCTTTAC
>PLSH01000023.1:3288-3616 GCA_003165095.1 Acidobacteriaceae bacterium | reverse complement strand
TAACGCAAAGACTCGTAGCTGCTTTGGCGGCCATGTCCTCGATGGCGAGTTGGTCGCCCAGTTCGATGCCGATCCGGGCGACCGTGCTTGCGGGTAGTTCGAGCACCATTCGAGTACGGAGCCGGATCGAGCCAACGCGCCAGGGTTTGAGGGCAATGTCGATCGCTAGAACCCGCAGATGCCAGTCGAGGTGAAGGACATCGATCGGTATGCGCATCCAACAGGTGTGAATGCTTGAGCAGGGGCGCAGCAATAATCCCGTTCCTGGATCGAGGAACTTCCTTCCCATCAGTCCAATCAGCCTGGCCAAAGGCGAGTCGGCTACCTG
>PLSH01000023.1:1658-3167 GCA_003165095.1 Acidobacteriaceae bacterium | reverse complement strand
TATCTCCTTTCTGAGCGTCATTGACCAAACGTACTGAAGCCACGGACGATCGAGATCGCGGCAGGCCCAAGCAAAACAACGAAGATCACCGGAAAGATGAAGAGAACCAGCGGAATTAGCAGCACGATGCCGCTGCGCGCGGCGCGTTCCTCTCCGCGCTGCCTCCGCTGTGTGCGCAGGAAGTCGGCGAGAACGCGCAAGGCATCGGAGACGGGAGTTCCGAAGGCATCCGCCTGGCCGAGCATATTCGCAACCTGCTCAATATCTGTCGACTTTGTGCGCGTCACCAGTTGCTTCCAGGCCTGAACACGGGTTTGCCCCATCCGCTGCAGGCGCCCAAGATAGAGCAGTTCGGCGCAAAGGTCTGGGTGGGCTACATTAAGCACATCGGCGGTACGCTGTACGGCCTGGTCCACGCCAAGGCCTGCGTCCATGCAAATGACCAGCAGGTCTACCGTGTCGGGCAGGCTCTGCCGGATGATGGCCCGCCGTTTTTTTATAACCTTGTCCAGCACAAAGTCCGGAATCAGATAGGCGGCGCCCGCCACACCGGCAATAACGACGAAGCTGACCGAGAAGAACGATACCAGCGCCACTGCGACAACTGGGAGCAGAACGCGGATGCCAACATAAATGTCCAGCGCGCTGGGGTGGTAGTATCCTGCCGCGGTCAACCGATATCGCAGCTTATTGCTTTCGGCAACGCCCAGGCGCGCCCGAATCGCGTGAACTATATTCGAGAAGTTGACCAGCGCCCGCGAGGAAGTTCCGGCGCGTTCTTCCAGGGCTCTGAGGTGCGGGTTAAGAACGGCCGCGCTTCTCTTTTCGATCTGGGCATTTTCGTGACGCAGGACAAAAAACAAGAACGCCGCCATGGCCGCCGAAAAGCTGCCGAGACTTATCAAGAAATAGAGGAGCTGAACCATCGTTACACCTCGGGCCTGGTAATGGCGTAGATCAGTATGCTGCCAACCGTGAGGGACGCACACCCGTAATACAGCATCATGTGTCCCAGCGGGTCCGTAATGAGCGGGTCCAGCCAGGTTGGGCTGATGATTTTCATCACCAACGCAAGGCCTATCGGCATGCAGACCAGAACGATCCCGCTGAGCCGTCCCTGTGTGGTCTTGACCCGCAGTTCCCCGGCGACGCGGATGCGTTCGCGGATCATGTGCGTGGTCCGGTCGAGTACCTGGGGAAGACTGCCTCCAGTCTGCCTTTGGATCAGCACCGCGGTAACCATGAATCGCAGATCTTGAGTCGGAATTCGCTCACTCATTTGCAAAAGAGCCTGGTTCTGCGGGAGACCGAATCTAACCTGACCGCTTATGACGGCGAACTCAGATCTTACAGGCTGCATTGCCTCCTGCCCGGCGATCTCGAACGCTGCCTGTACCGAGTGGCCCGCTTTCACGGCGCGCGAAATCAGCTCCATGGCTCCGGGCAGTTCTTTATCAAAAGCGGTAAGACGGCGAGCCCGCTTAAAGCGCAGGTAGAGGTAGGGCAACA
>PLSH01000023.1:850-1610 GCA_003165095.1 Acidobacteriaceae bacterium | reverse complement strand
TCCGAGTCCGCGTCTTTGCCTGTAGCGATATGTTGTGCCCTTTGCAACGTAGCGTGTTCCGTCTTGGAGGTGCGCGTAAAGAACAGAAACACGAGAAACGATATTCCAAACAACGCGGCAAACAGCCCTATGAGTTGCAGCACTCTTACACCTCCATCGAGTTTTGGAAAATGCCCCGAGAAAGATTTATCCCGGCGGGTGCAATGATCCCAGTGCAGCGTTCAGGGGGCAGTCCCGTTCCTCGGAACGTGCCATGAACCATGCCATGGCTATCCACCCCGCGCTTATCGAACGTGAAAATCTCATGCGTTGTCAGCACATCGCCTTGCATCCCGGATATCTCTGCGATGTTTGTGATGCAACGCCTGCCATCGCTCAGTCGGCTTACCTGGACGACCAGATGGATGGCGCTGGCAATTTGCTGTTTGATGGCCCTGTCGGGCAGGTTCGCGGATCCCCTCAGCACCATGCTTTCGAGCCGCGTTATCGCATCCCTAGGGGAATTGGCATGAATGGTGGCGAGCGACCCGTCATGGCCGGTATTCATCGCCTGGAGAAGGTCCATGGCCTCTTCACCGCGCACCTCGCCCAGCACAATTCGGTCGGGGCGCATGCGCAAGGCGTTGATAACCAGTTGCCGCTGCAGGATTTCGCCTCTTCCTTCCACGTTGGCCGGACGGCATTCCAACCGGACGACATGCTCCTGTTGCAGTTGCAACTCGGCTGAGTCTTCGATCGTGATGATGCGCTCCCGCGCCCC
>PLSH01000023.1:359-821 GCA_003165095.1 Acidobacteriaceae bacterium | reverse complement strand
CTAACGCAGGGACCATCAATAGCCAGCGGTGGAATGATGACATTGACACGCGAACCGTTCGACAGACGCGCATCGACCATCGGGGACGACTCATCGACATGGCGGCCGACAGCAGAGACGATCCTGTCGACGATGTGCATAAGGTGTTCCTTGCTATGGAACCTGGCGTTGGTCCTCTCGATCAATCCCTTGCGCTCAACGTAGACCGTGGCATGAGTATTGACGAGAATGTCGTCCACAGTGTCGTCATCGATGAGCGGTTGTAACGGGCCGTACCCGTAGACTTGGTCAAGGACCTGTTCTGCGAGTTGGTCGCGTTCGACGCCGCTGTAGGGCATACGGTGGCGCGTGATGATGTTATTGATGGCCAGGCGCAACTCCTGCTTATCCTCGTTGCGCGGCTCGCCGAGCCGCTCCGGACGGATGAGCGACAGAAGCTCTTGGTGGATAAGCTGCATGTGC
>PLSH01000023.1:0-279 GCA_003165095.1 Acidobacteriaceae bacterium | reverse complement strand
CGTACTTGCTGAGGAACCTGAATGCCGGCGTTGATGGCGGAAGAGATCGGTTCCGAGAGGTCGGGGAAGGTGGCGGCGATGGGAAGGCCTGTAGCGTTCAGGACCATGTCGGGCGTCAGCACGCCGCCGCGTTCCGCGCGGGTAATGACGAGCCTCTGCCGGTCTGGGTTCCGGCCCAGCAAATCCACGTATCGGGCCACATCGCGCATCGCGCCAATGTCGAGAGAGGCAACCAAGCACACGTGCTCGGCACGTTGCGCGAGGGCGGCGGTTTCCGGC
>PLSH01000173.1:506-15478 GCA_003165095.1 Acidobacteriaceae bacterium | reverse complement strand
GTCGCCATTCCCATCACCGAGCGCGCGTCCCTCGCCGAAGATGAAGCCTATATCGGCGACCTCATCGGCTGCATGCTGGTGGATGTGGCGGGCTCGGAGCCCGTATCGGTAGGCGAAATCGAAGCCGTCGACCGCACCGCCGGCCCAGTGGCTCTGCTCGTGGTCCGCGGCGCGCACGACGAAATCCTGGTCCCCTTCGCCAAAGCCTACGTGCGCAAAATCGACCTCGAAGCGAAACGGGTAGAGATGGCCCTCCCCGAAGGCCTCACCAACCTGAATGCCCCCGAGAAACCCTGAGCCGTCCTCTCATCTCGCCATGAACGCATAATGCCCATTCTCATCTGTCATCTTGAGCGAGCGCAGCGAGTCGAAAGCCTGCCCTGAGCGTAGTCGAAGGGGGACCTGCGTTTTTGCTTTTCTGGCGAAGGGCGGAGCAGCGCGAACCTCGATAGGCCCCTACTCAAACGCCAGCGGCTTCCAAACCCCATCCTGTTTCACCGCCAGTTGAATCGGTCGCGGCGCCCCCTTCGGCGGCACGGTCACCTCAATCCAGAGCTCCTGTCCTGCCTTCATCGGCAGCGGGCTGGCCGCATGTTCGGCGATGAAAAAATCCACCGGGTCCACCAGTTTCATCGCCTCGCACGGCGATCCCGGCTGCGCTGAAACCGTCTGGCCTTTCGCGCTCTCGTCTTCGTCCGAAATTCTCACCGCCAGCAGCTTGCCGTCTTCCACCTTCAGTTCGGCCGGAAACTGCACCGACCCACGGCCCTGAATCGCATAGCGCCCTTCGATCGCCGCTCCGTTGATGTCCCGCGGAAATTTGGCCTGGCTGGCCGAGGGAAGCGTGCTCTGGCAGCCATCCACCGTCAGTTGCAGGCTCAGATAGCGTCCCCGCATCACCATCTCCGGATCGTAGGCCGCCGCGCGTGTCCACACCCGCGGGCACCGCCATCGCTGATAAAAATACTTGGCCGCAATCGACGAAACCAGCGTCAACTGAATCACCAGCAGCGCAACGGAAGCTCCAGCAATCGAACTCCTGCCTATCTTCATCGCGCCTCCTCCGCTGCCATTTGNNAGCGCCCATCCCCCGGCCAGAAACAGGATTCCCAGTCCGATCAACCCCAGCGAGCGTCCCATCATATCGAAGATATCGCTGAAGTAGAACCACCCGACCGCGACGGCGAAGCCAACAATCCCCACATTCACCAGCATCTTTGACCCCAGCCGCACGCCCCACCAGCAAAGGAACACCGCAAAAGCCGCCACCAGCGCGTGCGCCGCAAGATTGGGATCGGTCCGCGTAACGACGTGCGCGGGCTCGTTGACCCACCTCTCGGTTTCCGTCCAGCTCCGGTAGCACCACGGCAGCGCAACCGAAAACGCCACCGCGACAGTCGGCGGAATCAGCCCCTTGTGCCCGTGGAAGGCCGCAATCGCCAGCGGCACTGCGGCAATCGCCACCCAGCACCAAACCCGCGTGCTGAACGGCACAAACGTCTGGTTGCCCGACCAGCACGTCCAGCTCTCCAGCATGTAAGCAGTGCCCCAGACAGCGCCAATCGCCGCGGCGCCAAACAGAATCCCCTGCACCGCCTTGCGCCGCGAACCGGTAAAGAAAGTGAAATACAAAATCGCCCAAACAAACAGGAACCGGCCCGCATAGACGTCGTCGCCGATGTGCCCATTTGTATAAAACGACAGTTCCGAAATCATCCACGCCGGAACCAGCAATAAAGCCAATGTCTGCTGCGCCTGGTCGCGGAGCAAAGCCCAGCCGGCCAGCGCGGCCAGCGCCCACATCAGCACCGCGGCCGGCCAGTGCTCCTGGATGTTGAAAATCTGCCCGGTCAGAGCAATCGCTGCGCCCGTGGCCACAGTTCCCACCGCGTGTAGCGCTGTCGACAGCGCGCTGGAGTTCTCCCGCGCCAGNNGAGACAAACAGCACCACCCCGCAACCGAGCAGAATGGCCCCAAGAATCAGCGCCGTAATTCCCTGCCACCGCAGCCCGCCCGGCCGCTCCTGCTCCTGCTCATAGGCGCGAATGCGGCCCACACCCTCCGCATCCAGTACGCCCGCCGATTGCCAGCGATTCAGCAACGCATTAATGTCAGCCATATCAGTTGGCCATCATTAAACCACAACCGAATTCTCCGCGCTGTGACAACCGGACTCGGCGCCGAAACCTTTATCATCGATTCGTATGCGCTTTGACATCGTCACCATCTTTCCAGCCTTCTTCGCCGGCATCTTCGAGCACGGCATCGTGCGCCGCGCCCAGGCCGAGGGACTGGTGACGGTGGAAACGCTCGATCTGCGCAACTTCACCCACGACCGCCATCGCACCGTCGATGATCGTCCCTTCGGCGGCGGTGAAGGCATGGTGCTCAAACCCGAACCCCTCGCCGAAGCCCTCGCCTCGCTCGGCATCGCGCCTAAACACGAGCGCGCCTCACAAATACCAGCGGAAAAACTCGGTCCGGAGGGAGGCGGGGGTTTCAACCCCCGCATAAAGCCCACAGAATCGGCGAGGGCTTTAGCCACGGAGGCACTCTCCACCGCCTCGCAAGAACCCGAGCCAACCACCCGCGTGATCCTGCTCTCCGCCCAGGGCCGGCCCTTCACGCAGTCCATCGCCCGCGAACTGGCCCTCCTCGACCGCGTGGTTCTCCT
The DNA here is from genome assembly GCA_003165095.1 of Acidobacteriaceae bacterium. The sequence goes on along the minus strand of PLSH01000173.1, from coordinate 12,804 downwards.
CTGCGGCCGCTACGAAGGCGTGGACGAACGCATCAACCAGCTCTACTGCGACATGGAGCTCTCCATCGGCGATTACGTGCTCTCCGGTGGCGAGCTCGCCGCTGCGGTGGTCGTCGATGCTGTCATGCGTCTGATTCCAGGCGTTTTAGGCAACGAGGCCTCGGGCGAGTTTGAGAGCTTCGGCGTGGCTGATGCCGATATCTCCGCGGGCCAGGAGGGCGTTCCCCGCTCCCAGCACGGCGCCGGAGGCATGCTGGACTACCCCCACTACACCCGTCCGGCGGAGTTCGCCGGTCTGGGCGTTCCCGAGACCCTCCTCAACGGCGACCACAAGCAAATCAGGCGCTGGCGTCGCGAGCAGCAGTTGCGCAAAACCCTGGCCAACCGCCCCGACCTGCTTGAAAAGGCAGCGCTTAGCGCCGAAGACCGCAAGCTGCTCGACGCAATCCGCCGGGAACAGCCCTGAAACTGCGTGCCGGCCCTAAAACGCCTGCACCGGTTCGGGCTGGTCCGCCCCCACCTTCCCAACTTCGATTGCCGCCAAATAGAAGTTCTCACCCGGCGTCGGCGCTCCCGCCAACCGCCGCAGCATGGCCAGCTGTCCCACGTGCGTCAGCGCGTCGGCCACAGGCCCTTGGAACAGTCGTTCAACCGGCGCGTGCAGCGTCTCAGTCGAAGCCAGGAATGCGTCGAAAGCGCCCAGCGCGGCAAAGAAGCGCCTCTGCTCCTCCTGCCACGCGCGCGCCTGCGAATTGTGCCAGGCAGGCTTGCCCTCAGCCATAGAGAGAGCCCAGTCGAACAGGTCGCCCATGTGGGCCAGAATCTTGACCGGCCGTCGACCGGCGCCATCGAATCCCGCAAAGGTCTCCGGCGCGTTTTCAAGCGCCCGCGCCGCCCGATAGGCCAGCGTAGCCAGCGTGTGCCGCAGCAATTCGCGTTTCTCATCCATATGCGAAAAACTATAACGCATCAGGCAATGGCGCGGCTGCCCATTTTCCCTTCGCTCCGCGTTAGGCACAACACCCCAATCTCTGATAAACTTGAAGTTCTGAGTCCAACCGTAGGAAGACACAATGTCCATTCATCCCGTTATGCAGCGCTTGGCCGACAAGCTTAAGCGCACCGATCTGCCGGCCTTTGTACCCGGCGACCAGATTCGCGTCCAAGTTAAGATCAAGGAAGGCGATAAAGAGCGTTTGCAGGCCTTTGAGGGCCTGGTTATCGCCATCAACAACGGCCCCCAGGGCACCTTCACAGTGCGCAAGATGAGCTTCGGCCAGGGCGTCGAGCGCATCTTCCCTTTCAACTCCAAGGTCATCGACAAGATCGAGAAGATCCGCAGCTACAAGGTGCGGCGCGCCAAGTTGTTCTACATTCGCAGCTTGCGCGGCAAGGCTGCCCGCCTGAAAGAAATCGACCGCGTCACCGGCAAAGTGCGCGCATAAGCTACCCGCCAACCCCTTTCCAACAGAACCCCCGGCCACGGCTGGGGGTTTTGCTTTGTGCCCAGGCCGGCGCTTCATATACTGGCAGCATGGCTAAGCCCCGCGCCTGTGGTTTCGTTCTGGAAAAAGCAGCCCGCCAGCGCGGTGCACTCCGCATAGCTGGCCTCGACGAAGTGGGCCGCGGCCCGATGTTCGGCCCTGTCGTAGCCGCCGCGGTAATTCTTCCCAAAGGCTGCCGCCTGCCAGGCCTCACCGATTCAAAAAAACTCTCGGAAAAAATGCGCAACCAGTTTGACCCCGAGATCAGGGCCAACGCGGTGGCGTGGGCCGTGGCTGCCGTCGACGTGGAGACCATCGACCGCATCAATATCCGGCGCGCCTCGCTGCTCGCCATGCGCATGGCCGTGGAGCATCTGGCCCTGACCCCCGATTACCTGCTGATCGACGGCCTCGACACCATCGACTGGCCCTGCCCGCAGCAGGCTGTGGTGCAGGGCGACGCCACCAGCCTGTCCATCGCCGCCGCCTCTGTCCTTGCCAAGGTCCACCGCGACCGCCTGCTGGTGGAGCTGGATGCCGTGTATCCGGGTTACGGGCTGGCGCGGCATAAGGGCTATTGCTCGGCTGAGCACCTTGAAGCGCTGGCGCGGCTGGGGCCGACACCGCTGCACCGCAAGAGCTACCGCCCGGTGGCCCAGATTCTGTTGCAATTCGACTGAGGCAGACACCGAGGGAACAAGAAGGCGAGCCGGCGTTTGTAGCGCCGGTCTCCAGACCGGCTGTCGTGCGGGTCTCCAGACCCGCACACTCCGGCGCTAGGTTATGCCGCGACCACGGCGCGGGCCTTGCGCCGCTGGTTCCAGGCCAGCACCGGCCGCGCCAGCAACAGCAACGCCAGAATCGCCGTCATCCCCACCGGCGTGAGCACGCCCGTCTTCACCTGCCACCAGTAATGAATGATGCCGCACACCGCGGCCACGTAAATGAGCTTGTGCAGACGGTTCCAGTTCTTGCCTCCCATCTTGCGAATGGCCCAGTTGGTCGACGTGGNNNAAAAATGCGAACAGCCCCAGCAGCCGACGGAATTTAATCAGCCATGCAAGCCTCGGAACAAGCCGCCGCACCGGCGAAATGGCCAGCGTGATCAGCAGCAGCCGCAAAGTTGCCAGGCCGGTAGTAAACGCGATGTCAGCCGTGGGATCGGGACCGAGGTCGTTGGTCACCGCGCCAAACGTTAGCCGCGCCACCGGCCAAAGGCAGGCCAGCCAGGCAATCGTCTTGAGCACAATCAGAGTCGAGCGTTTCATGTATGTCCCGGTCAGCAGAGTAATCGAGCCAGCAAGCCAATTGATCGGCTAGGAATCAAAGGACGGAATCTGGCGACAAGAGCCTACCCCTATTCTCTATTCCCTGACCACTGATCACTGATCACTGCTTTTCAGTAGTTCTTCTTCAGGTCCATCCCCGCATACAGTGACGCCACCTGGTTCCCGTAGCCGTTGAACATGAGCGTCGTGCGGCGCTGTTCGTAGAACGGCAACCCGATGCGGCGCTCTGTCTTCTGGCTCCAGCGCGGGTGGTCCACATTTGGATTCACGTTCGAGTAGAACCCGTACTCGCTTGAGGCCATATCGTTCCAGGTTGTGCCCGGCATCTTTTCAACAAAGCGCACGGTCACNNAGGCCAAAGGTAAGCAGGGTGAGCGGATTCATGGCCTCATCCATGCGCAGCCCCTCGGAGTACGGCCAGTCGATGGTCGATTCGCCGCCCCACTTTTCCACGTGCCGGTCGTAGTAGGAGAGGAACTGCACATAATTCGCCGACGGCAGCGGGTCGCACTGCTTGATGAACTCCGAAAGCGAGTAGCCGACCCAGGGAATCACCATGCTCCACGCCTCAACGCAACGATGCCGGTAGACGCGGTCTTCCAGCGGGCGCAGCTTCAGCAGCGCGTCAATGTCGAAGGTGAGCGGCTTTTTCACCTTGCCTTCCACTTTCACGGTCCAGGGCCGCGTGGGTAGGCCGCCCGCGTTTTTGGCGGGATCGCCCTTGTCCACGCCGAACTCGTAAAAGTTGTTGTAGTGTGTAATGTCCTCCAGGCTCGTCAGTTGCTCGCCGGTAGTGGTCAGAGGGCTGGGAACGGTCTGAAGTTTGGTTGCGGCACGCACCGCGGTGCGAGGCTCGAAAACCTGGCCAACCCGATCGGCCGCCAGGGCCGTGATTCCGGCTGCGGCCGCGCCGCGCAAAAAACGCCGGCGATTGAGGTACTGGCGGTATGCATCCTTTGACGTAATCTCGGATGACGGAATATCGGGCGGTTTGCCAATCAGCATTTGAGGACCTCGCACAGGGAAGTGACGATTACATTTATTAGACACGGGAACAAGCGCTTGCGTCACAGGATATACGCGCCAGCGTCAATTTTGGTTTTCTAAAAGAATCCGGGCGTCCCATATCTCGACTCGGAAGCATGGACAGCACAAACCTCAATTCATATCGTCGGGCCGCCGCGCAAAAGGCCACTCCCCCAAACCCCGCGCCCGAACCAGATAAATAACCGTCCCGCTCACTCCAATCACTGCAGCAACCACCAATCCGCGCAGCGCGTGAACCCGGTAGACCAGCAGGAACACAAACCCCGCCATGGCTGCCAGCGGAGGCAGCGGGTAAAGCGGCATCCTGAACGGCCGTTTCAACTCCGGCCGCTGAATTCTCAACAGAATCACGCCCGCCTGTTGCAGGAAAAACTGCAGCAGGATACGCGTGATGACCAGCATCGTGATCACCTGCGCCAGCGAGAAAAAGCAGAAGCAGCATGCCACCACGCCCAGCGCCACCAGAGACCGGTGCGGAATGCCGTGCTTGGGATGAACCGCGGCCAGAAAACGAAAGTAATTTCCGTCGCGCGCCGCCGCGTAAGGCACGCGCGAGTAGCCCAGCAGCAGCGAGAATACCGACGCGAATGCGGTCCACACAATCAGCGCTGCCATCAGGTAGCCCGCCCATCGCCCGAATGCGGATTGGGCAATCTCCGCCACCAGTTGCAGTTGGGCCAGCTGGTTTCCGGCATGTGCCGCGGCATCGCGCAGCGACGGCAGCGCAGCCAGGTTCATCAGCACGTAGAACGCCGAGACAAACAACACACTCAGCAGGATGGCGCGCGGAATGGTCCGCTCCGGACGCCGCACCTCGCTGCCCAGGAAACAGATGTTGTAGTAGCCCCAATAGTCATAAGTGGTAATGAGCGTGGCCTGGGCCAGCCCGCCCAGCGCCAGCGCCAGCGGCTGCGCCGGCGAGGCCGGCATGTGCCAGCCTCCCGTGGCCGATGCGTGGGCAAAGCCGGACACAATCACCCCCGCAATGGCCGCCAGCACCCCCGCAAACAACACCCAGGCCAGCCGCGAAACCGAGCTCAGGTTGCGATAAAGCAGCGCGGTCACCAGCAAGCATGTCCCGGCTGCCACAAAGTTCCCATAATGCAGCGCCGGCCACGCCGCCACTGGCGCGTTCTCCAGTCCCGGCCAGAACCACGCCAGAAAACTTGAGAGCCCGATGCACCCTGAGGCGATCGAGAGCGGCGCTGTGAATCCGACTTGCCAGACGTAAAGAAAGCTCAGCCAGTTTCCCGCGCCTTCAGGGCCGTAAATCTCGCGCAGAAATGCATAAGAGCCCCCTGCGCGGGGGAAAGCCGCGCCCAGCTCGGCCCACACCAGGCCGTCGGCCACGGCGATCACTGCGCCCAGCACCCATGCCCACACCGAGAGCCGGAAACCAGCTGCGGCAATCACCAGCGGCAGCGTGATGAAAGGGCCAACTCCGATCATCTCCAGCATGTTGAACAGCACGGCGGACCGCAGCCCGATCCGGCGCTGAAGATTTTCGCTGCTCGCGGAGGTGGATGTTTGCCCAGACATACCTTATTGCGCTCAACGGATTGTACACTGACGGTGACCATGTTCTTTCCCAGGAAACTCCATCGAACAGCTATCACCGCAGCCTTGGCGGGGCTCATGCTTGCGGGCGTCTGGCCTGCACTGCTCAGCGCCCAGCAGGCGGCGTCCGATTCCGCCGCCGGCGAACTGGCCGCTGTGCCGCTGCCGGAGCCTGCGGAGAATGCGCTCCCGCTCCCTGAAGACCGCGGCCACGCCGATCTGGAACAGGCGCTCAAGCGTCTTGGCACCACGGCCAGCGTGCTGGCCATCGTGGCTCACCCCGACGATGAAGACGGCGCGCTGCTCACCTGGCTTTCGCGCGGACTGGGCGTGCGTGCCACGCTGATGACGCTCACCCGGGGCGAAGGCGGGCAGAACGCCATGTCTGCCGAGGCCGACGATGCCCTGGGATTGATTCGCACCAACGAGCTGCTCAAGGCCGACGAATACTACGGCGTGAAACAACTCTGGGGCACCGAGGCAGACTTTGGATTTTCAAAAACTCAGGCGGAGTCGTTTGCCAAATGGGGACACGAGCGCGTGCTCTACGACGCGGTGCTGGCAGTGCGGCGCGTCCGGCCGCAGGTGATTATTTCCACGTTTGTCGGCGGCGTCTCTGACGGCCACGGCCATCACCAGGTTTCCGGCGAAATTGCGCAGGAGGCATTCAAGACAGCCGGCGATCCCAACGTGTTTCCCGATCAGTTGAAGGATGGACTGCAACCCTGGCAGCCTCTGGCCGTCTATTCGCGGACCCCATTTGCGCCGGTCACTGCCAAAGGCATCTTCGACTACGCAACCGGCAAGTGGGCGCCGGCGAGATTTCATAACTATGTCACCGGCGAGTGGACTGAAGGCAGGCTCTCAACCGACGTGAGCGTGCCGGTAGGCACATGGGACTCGGTCCTCGGCCGCACCTATGTGCAAATTGCGCGCGAGGGCTGGGGCATGCAGAAGTCGCAGTACGGCGGAGCCAGCCCCGCGCTGAGCGGGCCCGATTCCTCTGACTATCACCTGTGGGCCGTAGCTCCGGGCGCATCCGCCCCCGGCAGTTCGGATGATTCAAGCCTGTTCCTGAATCCCAGGGTAAGAATCGATACAAGCCTGGAGGGCTTGGCGCATTTGGTAAACGGCGCGCCGCCCGCATGGCTCAGCGAGAATCTGCATCAGATTCAAACCGGCCTCAACACAATCGAAACCGATTGCCGCAACCAGGCCGGCGCAGAGGGCGCGCGCAAGCTGGCGCCGATCTATCGCCTGACACTGGATTTGTATGCGCGCGTGAAGGCCAGCGATCTGGATGCGCAGTCCAAAGCCGGCCTTGAATTCGAATTGGCAGCGAAGATCGACGATTTTCAGGCCGCGCTCAAGGATCTGCTGGGGCTCGACATCATCGCATTCACGGCCGGCGCCGGCAGTGGCCAGGGCGCGGTATCGGCCCGCGGCGGCACGGCCGACGAAACCTCGCGCAGCGTCACACCGGGCGAAACTTTCAGCGTCCGCGTGCACACCGCGCAGGCCGCTGGCGAAACCAGGCTCAGCCGCGTCTGGCTCGAGAGCCGCGACGGCGCTCCATGGAGGGCTGAAGAAATAGACGGCGCAATCGATGTCCAGACCGCCGCGGCCCCGGCCATCGACCGCCTCTTTCATGTCGAGGCGTCAGAAGATGCCGCGCCCACTGAAGCATATTTCATGCGCCCTTCCATCGAGCAGCCGTATTACGACGTTTCAAATCCGGCGCTGCGCGACGACTCGTTCGAACCCTGGCCGCTCGACGCGTGGGCTGAGTTCACCTTCGACGGCGTTCCCATCAGGCTGGGTTCGGTGGTGCAGACCCTCCACCGCGTCACCGGGCCCGGCGGCATCTATGAGCCGCTCGTGGTAACCCCGGCCATCGGCGTGGAGGTTGAACCGCAGGCGCGCCTTCTGCCGCTGGACGCGAGCCCCCTGCTCGTCAACGTGACCATTCACGCACTGGCCGCCGCCAATGGAACCGTGGAGCTGAAACTGCCTGAGGGCTGGCGCTCCGAGCCGGCACTGCAACAGTTCAAGTTGAACAGCGCCGGCGAAAGCGAGCCGCTTGCGTTCTCAGTGACCACCTCCAACGTGGGCACGGGCACTTATACCATCGAGGCAATCGCGCGCTCCGGTGGTCGGAGCTATCAAACCGGCTGGCAGAGCGTGGGCTACACCGGTCTGCGCCCCTACAACCAATACCGCGCCGCCAGGCTCGAAACGCGCAAGGTGGATGTGAAACTGGCGCCCGGACTGCGCGTGGGCTACATCATGGGAACCGGCGACCTGGTTCCTGAAGCCATCGGAGAACTGGGCGTGGAAGCGCATCTGCTCTCCGACCCCGAGCTTGCCTCGAGCGATCTCTCCACCTGGAACGTGCTGGTGATCGGCATTCGCGCTTACTCCACGCGCCCCGAGCTGGCCGTCGTTCAGCCGCGCCTCAACCAGTTCGTCGAGCGCGGCGGCACGCTCGTGGTCGAGTACCAGAGCGGCACCTTCCCAGCCCCGCTCCCGTTGTCCATGGGGCGCACGCCGGAGCGCGTAGTAGACGAGCAGGCGCCGGTGAAACTGCTGGACCCGGAAAACGCGCTGCTCAACTGGCCAAACAAGATCACCGCAGCCGATTTCGACGGATGGGTTGAAGAGCGCGGACACTCGTTTCTCGATACCTGGGATCCGGGCTATTCCGCCTTGACTGAGACCGCCGATCCCGGACAAGACCCGCAACGCGGCGGATTGCTGGTAACTCATCCCGGCAAGGGAACCTATATATACGTCGCATTCGCGCTCTATCGCCAGTTTCCCGAGCTGGTGCCCGGCCCGTACCGCCTCCTGGCGAACTTGCTCAGTGCCGGCAACAGAAACTAGGAATTAGCAATAAACAGACCCCATTTATTGTTAAAGAAATATTAATTCCTCTTTGAAAATGCTCTAATTTCGAGCGCGATAGATGGCCTTGTGAAAAATGTGTGAATTCGTCATATATTCATCAAACTCTGCGACTCTTGGATTCGGAAGCGGAAAGGAATGCTTCACTTGTTCGAAGCTCCACCCCGCCTTTCAAGGTTACGTTCAGCACGCCGATGGGGAACCTGTACATCTTCTTCCGTGGTTTCAGGAATACGGAAAACTGTGTGTTCCATCTGCGAGTGAGCATTGCAACGATTCAGTTCGTTCCGAGAGGAAAGAGAGAGGCCCGATGAAACTCAGATACAGCAGCGCTGCCGCGGTAATTCTGGCAGCCAGTCTCGTTGTTTCCTATGCCCAGACCGGCGATTCCACTCCGCCGGCAAAGAAGCATGCAACCAGGAAGGCAACCACACCACCCCCGCCTTCTGTGGCAGACCAGATTGAAGCGCTGCGCCAACAACTTCAGGGGCAGATCGACAGCCTGAAGAGCAACCTGGCCGACAAGGACGCGCAGTTGAAGCAGGCCCAGCAGGCAGCTGCCGATGCGCAGGCTGCGGCAGCCAGGGCGGAAGCAGACGCCACTTCGCAGCAGCAGGCATTTACCGCCAACACTGAGGCCGTCTCCACCCTGCAAAGCACGGTCAACGATCTCAAGGGCAACCAGGTTTCGCTGGCCACCACGGTCTCAGACGAAACCTCGAATCTCAAGAAGGCAATCGCCAGCCCGGATGCGCTGCACTACAAGGGCGTCACCATCACACCGGGAGGATTCACGGCGGGTGAAACCGTGTTCCGTTCCAAGGCCACTGGCGGCGATATTCCAACCGCCTTCACTTCCATTCCCTACGAGCATTCCGACGACTATGCGCTCAGCGAGTTCTTCGGCGACGCTCGCCAATCGCGCGTTTCCATGATGGTTGAAGGCAAAACACCCTGGGGAGCTCTGAGAGGCTACTTCGAGGGTGACTGGTTGGGCACCGGCATCACCTCCAACAACAACCAGTCCAACAGCTACGTATTCCGCCAGCGCGTTATCTGGGGCCAGGCTGCGTTGAACAACGGCTGGACCTTCACCGGCGGCCAGCTCTGGTCGTTGGCGACGGAAGACAAGGTGGGCATCTCCAATCTCTCCGGCGACATCCTGACGCCACTTACCATAGACCCGAATTACTCCGCGGGCTTTGTGTGGGCGCGCCAATACGGCTTCCGCATCACCAAGACCTACCCGCGCGCGGCCTTCGGCGCTGCGGTTGAAAATCCACAGCTCATTTACACCGCCTCGCTGGCCGGCAACACGCCTTATTCCGTGATTGGCAGCGACGGCACCGCGGGCGGCAACTTCAACCCCGCCATCAGCACATGCACGCCGGCCACCTCCATCGTGAACTACACCAACCAGGCTGAGAACGACTCGACCGGCGGCGTAATCGACGTTGCGGTTCCCGTATATAAGACGGTGAATGGCTGCGCCAATGTCGCCAGTTTCTCCTTCAACCAGGCCCCCGACATCATCGTCAAGGCCGCTTTCGATCCGGGCTTTGGACACTATGAGATCTTCGGCATCGCGGGTTTTGCCCACGAGACGGTCTATCCCGGTGAAACCACCAACAGTAACCTCTATGGCGGACTCACCGATGTGGCAGCCTCAGCAGCGGCCGGTTCAACGGTGCAGGCCGCGCCCGGGCTAACCTCGGCAGGCGCTTACACCGACAGCATCGTGCTCGGCGGATTCGGCGCCAGCCTGCGCATTCCCATCGCGCCTCAAAACAAGGCCACCTTCGGCGTCAAGGGCCTCTACGGACCCGGCGTGGGCCGCTACGGCGACTCCACACTGGCCGACGTAACCGCGGACTCCAACGGCAACCTCGCTCCAATTCATAACCTTTCCGGCCTGTTTACGTTGGAAGCCACACCCACCCCGCGCTTCACGCTCTATCTGAACTACGGTGGCGACTACGCGGCGCGCACTGACTTTGCTACTCCCACCGCCGCCACGCTGGGCGCACCCAGCGCGATATTCTGCCCCAAGACGGCAGGCGCATTTGCCTGCACCAGCTCGCCGTCGACCGCGGACATCGCAGCCGGCGGCGCCTGGGGCGCAACCTGGAAGGCTCCGTCAGCGGCCGCTGTGGGCTACGGCTCGCGGCTGCTGAGCAACTCAAGCTGCAATACCAATGCCGCTCCCGGCTACAACGGCGGCGGTTCAACCGGTTACATTCCCGGCGGCTCCTGCGGCGCGCAGAATCGCGACGTACAGGAAGTCACTGGCGGCTACTGGTACGACCTGTATAAGGGCAATCGCGGCCGCCTGCGCCAGGGCCTCCAGTACAGCTACGCGGAGCGCGAAGGCTGGTCCGGCGCAGCCGGCATCGGCGCCAAGGGCATCGACAACATGTTCTGGACCTCGTTCCGCTACTACCTGCCGTAAACCCGCGGCTTCCCGGGAACGAAACAAAAGGGGCAGTCCGCGTCACGCGGACTGCCCCTTTTTCCTGCCTTGCGCAGCTTGCTTTGCGCGGTCGCCGATTCGATGGAGTTACTCAGCCGCCGCTTCCACGGCCTTGGTCTGCGCCACGGTCCAGTCCTGAGCGCCCACCTTGAAACGCGCAAAGCGCCGCACCGTGATGTTCTCGCCCAACTTGCCCACCTTCTGCGCGATCAGTTCCTTGATGCTCACCGCCTGGTCCTTGATGAAAGGCTGCTCCAGCAGGCAAACCTCCTCGTAGAACTTGCCCATCTTGCCTTCCACGATCTTTTCGATCACCGGGGCCGGCTTGCCCGTAGCAGCTGCCTGCGCGCGGAAGATATCCTTCTCGCGCTCCAGGTCGGCCGCGGTTACATCCTCCGGCTTCACGTAGCGCGGATCGCTGGCCGCGATGTGCATCGCGATGTCCTTGAGCAGCTCCTGAAAGTCCGTGGTGCGGGCCACAAAGTCGCTCTCGCAGTTCAACTCGATCAGCACGCCGATCTTGCCGCCGGCATGAATGTACGTCCCCACCGCGCCCTCGTTGGTCGTGCGCGTGGCCTTCTTCTGTGCCGACGCTATCCCCCGCTTGCGCAGCACCACAAATGCTTCCTCGATGTTTCCATGCGTCTCCTGCAAAGCCTTCAGGCAGTCGCCCATGGGCGCGCCCGACTTCTCGCGAAGCTCTTTCACCAATTTGGCATCAATCTTTTCACTCACTGTCGTCATCTCTCATTTCCCGGCTGCCGGGCAGCCTTATTGCCAGGTTCCTGTATCAAAGGTTCACGCCGAAGGATTTCCGGCAAAAGAAAAGCGTGGCAAACGCACTGGCCGCCACGCTTGTCCGGTGCGCGCTTTCGCGCGGCAAATATTAAAGTGCGCGCTCGGCGGGTTCTTCCTCGTCCAGAGCAGCCACGGCCGCCGGCGCCTTGCGGATGCCGGGGCCCAGGACCGCGTTCAGGTCCAGTTCCTCGGCGTCGGCTGGCGCGGCCTCCGCGGCTACGGCCTCAGCTTCCACTGCAACTGCCTCGGGCAGCTCCTCGGCAAACGCCTTGTCGCCCACCAGGTTCACACCCTCGGCCGCCGAGTCGGCGATCTTCGAGGTGAACAGGCGAATGGCGCGCAGAGCGTCGTCGTTGCCCGGAATCACGTAATCCACCACCGTCGGATCGCAGTTGGTGTCCACCACCGCGACCACCGGTATGCCCAGCTTGCGCGCTTCCTTCACCGCAATCTGCTCGTTGTTCGAGTCCACAATGAACAGCGCGTCGGGCAGCCGCTTCATGCTCTTGATGCCGGCCAAATTTGCCTGCAAATGCTTCCGCTCCCGCTCCAACCGAATTACTTCCTTCTTGGTCAGCAGTTCATAGCGGCCATCCACGGCCATCTCATCCAATTCCTGAAGGCGCTTCACACTCTTCTGCACCGTCACCCAGTTGGTCAGCAGGCCGCCCAGCCAGCGCTGGTTGATGTACGGCATTCCCGCGCGGGTGGCCTCTTCTGCCACCGCATCCTGCGCCTGGCGCTTGGTG
>PLSH01000173.1:0-456 GCA_003165095.1 Acidobacteriaceae bacterium | reverse complement strand
TCGTGGCCAATGGGCCTCCTTATTGGATTGCATCCGGGCAAGTCCAACCTTGGCCCGGATTGATCCCGCTCTCGCGGGAATTTAGTGAAACAGTCATCAGTGGTCATTGATCAGTTTGTGTGTGCCGCAACCGCTTCGGTGCTGAACACTGACCACTGATCACTGACCACTGGCAAGCGCGTTAGCGCTTGCTGNNTCTTTTTGGCGCGCATCGCGGGTCATCAGGCCTTCGGCCTTGAGCAGCTTGCGCAATTCCGGGTTGAACTCCACCAGCGCGCGGGCAATGCCCATCTTCACGGCATCGGCCTGCGCCGACACCCCGCCGCCCCTTAACGTGGTGACAACATCGAAGTTCGAGCCCAACTCCGTCAAAACCAGCGTGCGCTTGGCTGAAACGCGCTGCTGTTCGGTGACGAAATACTCGTCGAATCCTTTGCCGTTGACCTTCCACTCGCC
>PLSH01000178.1 GCA_003165095.1 Acidobacteriaceae bacterium | reverse complement strand
CGCCAATGCGTTTGCCGACGGCGGAGACGAGACCAAAGCCATCGCCGTTCCGGTGCCTGCATGATCGAGCTATCCACCTCCAACGTCGCAATGAACGCCGCATGCGACCGATCTAATTCGAATGTCGGGGTGCTCATCCTGCTTCCCCCAAGTCGTACGCAGGCAACGTGGTAAGGCGTCTGTCCTCGATTGGGCCACCCACAGTGAAATGGTAGAAGCTCTGCCAATCGCGCGAAGAGATGCCAAACACCTCGTGAACCGGATCATCGAAGTAGCATCCGATCCCGGTCGCACGAATGCCCGCCTCCTCCGCCTCGAGGTACAGGACCTGGCCCACGAGGCCGGCCTCCCAGAAGAGATTTCGGTAGAAGCTCGCGCCATAAACAACCAAACTGTCCATGTATTCGGCGATCATCCCAAGGCTGAAGGCCCCGTCCCCCGCGATGTCTTGGCCGCAGGAGACGCTCGCGGCGAGAGTACGGCAGTCCCCCTCTTTCAGCAGGTATAGCGGAAGGCCATTCGGACACGACGGTGGGCGTGACCATAGGAACTCCGGCCGCATCGCTTGCCGCAGTGTCTCGACCTTCTCCGGATCCCGAGCGAGCACGTAGAGACCAGGAGGCAGGTCGTTCACGCGGTGCACGAAGAGGCCCAGGTGGATGCGTGGGCGCCAGGGTAGGGCGTCCCACGGCATAGATTGGCCGTCTCGGGTGGGTACGAGACGAGCCAACATCCGGAAGAAGGTCGCCGCGGGAATCGCTGTGGCCCCGTCCATGCTCACCGCGCTTCTACGCCCCAGAATGACTTTTTCCGCAGTGAAAGCTCCGGACCGAACTGGCGCTCCGAAGAGCTCTTCCTCCGACGGGAACCTGGAGAACTCTTCGTCGGCCGCAATCCTCGAATTTGTAGTGGCCATCGGATTTGTAGTGGCGGCGGCCACCTGGTCGATCACTGGCCAATCGACACCGTGCTCGGGACTCAGCACGTTCGCCGTGCCGTACCATTGAGAATTGGCCACCTGGGATACCAACTCTTTGGACAGGCAGAGGCCCCGGTCGCTGGCCGATTTCTTCCTGACCACAAGCGCCACGAGTTCGGGATGCTCCCGCTCCGCGCCGGCGTAGTCGGCTTCCCGATCGAGTCCGAGAAGTTGTGACACGGCGGCATTACCCACAGGGTCGAGAAGGCGGAATTTCCACCCGAGCGCAGCCGCCGCGAATCTCATCGTCCCCAGAGCATGGCCGACATCGTGTTGGCAGTACCGGAACGCACGCTCGCCATACTTCCAGGCCTCCCGCCAAAGAATGGACGACAGCCCCACAAGGAATGAGCCCTCCGGAAACGTTGCCGTCAAAGCTGCCCAAACCGAGGGATCAAGGTCCGCTCGAAGCTCGAGACCGTGCTCCTTCGATGCATAGTGGTATACGCCGGGACGGTTGTGGATAGCGTCCAACGATGGCAAGAGCACGTATCCCTCTGTCGGGTGTAGGTTCCCGCTCGACGGATTGGCACGCAGAGACCATGTGGCTCCCTCGAACCGTTTCCAAGCCGTCAGCGAGAATGCATAGCGGAAGAAGAGCGAGATGGAGTCGACCGAAAGCGGAGCCGGCACCATGTTGTCCGCAACGTAGAGCTGCCAGTACGGAAGCGCTCGCCCCGCGTCGGGGAAAGGAAGGCGAACCAGCGGCGCCCCGTCGTAACGGCGGAACGGATCTGNNTCTCGTGGTAAGCTACCACGACTTGCTCGGCAGGAAGGTCAAGGTCGTCCCTGTCCGTCTTCACCGTAAAATCATGAGGAGTATTTGCTTGCATATTCATGTAAGAAATTAGATGCCACAAAATGCACTCGCGGTTTATGTTGCTCGCCGGTGCGACCCAAAGTGCGATAGATCATGTTCGGAGACTCAGGACGGCGCGCAGCGAGCGAAAACTGAGCGCCCTGTGCGCTCGCAGTCGCAACCGAACCGGCCGCAGCAACGGTGGCCGTCATTAGGAAATCTCAGCGATCCATGAAAACCTCCATTCAGGAAAGTTTCGTTCATAAAGATGCGGGCGAGACCGCGGAGATTCCCGATGCCATCCAACGGATACGGTGTGGAGCGGTTCAGGCCGGAGTAGTGCAGATCGTCCCACACGGGTTAGAAGTCGTACGCGCGGCCACCTTTGCTCGACTCTGACTTTATTGAATCGCGCGGTCGGCAACAATCACCGCACGCGTACCGGCAGATCGGCATTTTGTTTGTCGGTACTGATCAGCAGTCTTGAAAATCAGCCCCAGGGATTTCTCATCTCAGAGGATTGCTTTCACCACGCCGCCGTCTACCCGCAGTGCAGCGCCGTTGGTGGCCGAAGAAAGCTCACCCGCTACATATGTCACCATTGCCGCAACTTCATCCACGGTCGCAAAGCGCTTCAGTAACGACGAGGGCCGCACATGCTCGAAGAACTCTTTCTCGATCACTTGCTTAGACTTGTTCTGCTGTTTCGCCATCGCCTCCACAAAGCCGCCCACACCTTCCGACTCGGTCGGTCCGGCAAGAATACTGTTCACCGTCACGCTGGTTCCGGCCACAGATTCCGCAATGCCCCGCGCAATGGCTACCTGCGCAGTCTTAGTCATCCCGTAGTGCACCATTTCAGGCGGAATCTGCACCGCAGACTCGCTCGAAATGAAGATAATGCGCCCCCAATTCTTTTTCAGCATTCCCGCAATGTAGTGTCTCGAAAGCCGCACTCCGCTCATTACGTTGATCTCGAAGAAGCGGTACCAGTCCGCATCGGAAATCTCGGCAAACGGCATCGGCTCGAAGATGCCCACATTGTTTACCAGCACATCCACTATAGGCAGTTTCGCAATCACAGCCTCCGCTCCGGCTGAACTGGAAAAGTCCGCTACAATGCCATCGACTTTGATCGTTGCAGCTTGCGACCGGATCGCCGTCACCGCCGCATCCACGCGCTCCTGAGTTCGCCCGTTCACATACACATGCGCACCTTCGGTAGTAAGCGCACGAGCAATCGCGAATCCAATCCCAGCCGTCGATCCGGTTACCAGCGCGACCTTATTCGTGAGCTTCAGGTCCACAGTATCCTCCGTGCAGAGTCAACCCGCATTCGATTCACCAACCTTAGCAAAGGACTCGAACCGGTGCACTCAATTGCTCTCAGCACGGTTTCCGGCCTGCGGCGATACCGGCTTTTCGTGATCGGCTAACCCCGGGCCCTCGTCCCTAGACCGATCACATACGGGGTTATGGCGGCCAGGTCCAGGTTGCCACTTATGGGGACATTGGATGCGAGTACGGATTGGGCGACAGAGGCCGCAGGCAAATCAGCGCCTGACGCCCTCGCGGCATCCATCACCAGATCCATGTCTTTGCTCATCAGCCGCAGCGGAAACTCCGGAGAGTAGTCACCGTCCTTGATCTTCCGGAACTTCCCCGCCATCGCGGGAGGGACTACCGCGGTCTTCGACAGGACATCGAGCAAAACGTTCCGATCGATCTGAATGTGCTCTCCGAGTGAAACTGCTTCTGCAATTGCCTGCATGTCAAGGCCCAGCAAGAGGTTGACGACCAGTTTCATCTGAACGCCAGAAGATCCCGGACCAATCAAGAACCACTGCTTGGCAATGGATTCGAAAATTGGCACACATTGGTCGAAGGTGTCTTTATCACCGCCGGCAAGCAACGTGATCGTTCCGGCGTCCACCGCTGGCGTCGATCCAGAGATGGCAACATCGAGGAAGTTCACACCCCTCGTGCGGGCCTCCTGATGCAGGTTGCGCGACAGTTCCGGCGAGATGGTGCTCATTTCGAGAACGGTAGTTCCCGGTTCTGCCGCGGAAAAGACGCCGCCCTTATCAAGATATACAGACCGAACGGCCGCATCATTGGCCAGGGAAGAAAGCATCACATCCGAATCAGCTACGAGCTCCGCAACGGATGGTGCGATGGCTATCCCCTCCTTGTTGATCTCGGCTGCCGGTTGTGGACTGCGGTTCCATGCTCGAACATTCCACCCGGTTGTATGCAAGCGGCGCGCGAGGCGGCTTCCCATGAGTCCAAGGCCGATGAATCCCACTTGTGCCGAGAGTTGATTAAGTTTTGTTACTGGCATGTGAATAACGTTATCTCCTCGCCGTTTGGATGTCGCTGCGCCCCTTTCGGCGATCGATCCCAAGCAAGTGCTACACGTATTTTGCCATACCAGGCGAAATGTGTTCGATTCAGAATCGGCCAGATAGTGGGCGTTGCCTGCTGAATGATTCCCACTACTGTCAGATTTTTAACATTCGATGACGGACGGTCATCACGGGCACGCATAGCGCCGCCGTGCAGATTGCAATGCGCATTGGCGCGCGCGTCTTAGCTATCAACCGGTCCCGGCCCTCGGCTGACAGCCGGTTGGCGCGCCTTGCAGATATCTGCTTGATTCCGAGGATCCGAACTTGGCGTCGACTCTTCGCTTGTTCAACGATGGCCTTGGCGTGGATGTCGTGTTCAACGCCGCAGGGGGAGCGCACCGAATTTCACACCCGTCAGACGGTCAGATTCTTCCCAATGCCGCTTCGCAACCGTTCCGTCCAGCACACTTTTCGGAGCCGGCACAGCAGTCGGATACCCCTTCAGCTCCGCGATGCCATCCGGGCCGTAATAGCCGCCAGCTACCGCCTCCGCAGCGACGGCCGCATACAGCGTTGGCAGAGCCCCGTGGGCCGCGTCTTGCGAAGGGAACGGCCTCATTGTTGTGATCAGGATCTTCAATCCCGGCTCTAGATGATCCGCCTGCAGGTTTGTTACCGCGTATCCAGGATGTGCGGCTGTGCTGAGAATGGGCGATCCGACGGCCTTAGCCGCCGTTGTAATTCCCGCGAAAAGATAAGGTCGGCCAGCTTGGATTGCGCATACGCCTGGAACATGGGCTTATAGACGCGCTCGCACGGAGACCACAATGGGGGGACAGGAGAGGCTTCTAGCCTCTCAGGGTGCCAGGATCAACTAATTCTCAGCGAAGCGGCCTGGATCGGGAACGAAAAACGCCGTAGGCGTGCGACAGACCTGCATGGAGTTTTGGATAATGCTGTTTGCCATGACAATGGCCTGATATGGCGTACTTGAAGGAAGACTCGATCATTTGCCGAAATCAGGCTTTTGGTTCAGCGGCTCGAACCATTTCCACAAGAACTTTGCGTGCTTCGTCCGAGCTTTGGACTGCGTGTAGGAAGTTGATGCGCGTCCCTTTCATGCCGTCGTTGGTCTTCAGCCTAAGGTGGAATCCAAGCCGGTCGACCGCCGTCATTGTGGCCTCAGTCGCGTCGAAGCCGGCATAAACTTTAGCCAGCAGGATCATCGCCGACACATGATCTGAGTTCATGTGTCCGAGAATCTTTGGAGCCGCGTCGGCCAGCGGATCAATCATTGCAGACCGATAGTCGTCCGCAGTCACCCATCCCATGACACCGAAACCGCCGACATAGTAAATGTCCAGAGGCTGCAGGCGATAGAAGCCAAAATCCTCAAAGTCTACCCAGGAACGGCTGTTCTCATAGCGCGATAAATAGCGTTGACGGGCCTCGCCAACTTCATCCTCCGGTACAGGAAGTACATCACCAACAAGCGTTGCCCGCGCGGTGCCGAGCGGATCGCCGTCGCCCGCTTGAGCCACAAACAGACTTGCCCGGTGGTCAGCTTGAATATTCTGGGTATGCATGGCCATATTGCTGATCAGAAAGATAGGTCGTCCAGTCTCGTCGATCGAATAAGGCATGAGAGAACCGAACGGATATGCTGGCCGCTTGCGGGAGGCGGTTGAGAGAGTCGCGATCGTGGAGAGGGAAACGAGGGTGCGGACGCGCTCGGCATAGGTCGGCTCTGGAAGTTGAGCTGCACCAGCATCTGTGTATGCATGCTTGCGGGACGGATTCATCTCTGCGGTAGACATTTGTCCTCGGCTCCCTAAGACCATGGTACGTCGATCCTGGTTCTCGAACTCAAAACAGCCAAGCGGGTCAATAGGCTCAGCCCAATTGGATGACACGGTCCAGTTCTTTACGTCCCGCAAAAAGTTTGCAGGACAAGCTCCTCGGGGCGGGCGGGTGTCGAGTACCTCTCAAGCTCCGGCCGCTCGTCATATGGCCGCGTGATAACGGCGAGCAGGTCCTCGAAGGGCTGGAAATCCTGGCGCAAGTTTGCGGCATCGAGCGCCGCTTCCACAAGATGGTTGCGGGGTATGAACACCGGATTCAACTTCCGCATGGCTGCGGCGCGCGCCTGCCCATCGGCGGACTCTTCTTCAAGACGACGGCGCCATCCAGCAGCCCAGCCGTCATATGCGGCGGGGTCGGCAAATAGCGCGCGAACTCCCGCGTCGCCCTCCGGTCCGGCTGCGGCATCGCACAATCTCCTGAAGGTCAGGGTGAAGTCCGCGCGGTTGGCGGCCATGCACTGGAGCAGATTTTCGGCCAGAGCCGCATCGCCTTCGCGCTCTACAACGAGCCCAAGCTTGCGGCGCAGTCCGGCACCGTGGACCGCTTCAAACTGAGGCTCGAATGCTGAGAGGGCTTCGGTTGCCGCGACCAACCCTGCTTCTTCGCTGCCTGATTCCTGCGCAAGAACGGGCAGCAATGATTCGGCCAGCCGCGCCAGGTTCCACAGCGCCACACGAGGCTGGTTGCCATAGGCGTAGCGGCCGCCGTGGTCAATTGAGCTGTAAACTTTGGCCGGATCGTATGCCTCCATGAAGGCGCAGGGACCGTAATCGATGGTCTCACCAGAGATGGATGTGTTGTCAGTGTTCATGACGCCATGAATGAAACCGAGCAGCATCCATTGCGCGATNNGCCTCAGGATAATGCCGGGCGATCGCATAGTCGGCAAGCATGCGCAAGCCCTCCACGTCGCCCCGTGCCGCGAAGTACTGGAAGGTACCCACACGCAGATGGCTTGCCGCTACCCGCGTCAGCACAGCTCCGGGCAAGACGGTGTCCCGTAGCACCCGTTCGCCGGTGGTCACGGCAGCCAGGGCCCGTGTGGTGAGTACGCCCAGCGCCGCCATGGCCTCGCTGACTATGTACTCTCGCAACACTGGTCCAAGTGCAACTCTGCCGTCGCCGCCGCGTGAGAAGGGGGTCCGGCCAGAGCCCTTGAGCTGGATGTCGTAGCGTTGGCCGTCGCGCGATATCAGCTCACCGAGGAGGTTGGCGCGCCCGTCGCCGAGTTGAGGCACAAAGTACCCAAACTGATGCCCGGCATAGGCCAGCGCGATCGGCTCTGCGCCGACGGCCACTCGGTTGCCGGAGAGAACTGCAACACCATGCTCGCTCGTGAGCGCATCCG
>PLSH01000389.1 GCA_003165095.1 Acidobacteriaceae bacterium | reverse complement strand
CTTCATGAATCACGCCCTCGGCAACCATATCTCGTCCCATTTTCCTTCTGCAGTACGCAAACTTTGCATAGTCATCCCGCCGCAAGCGCACTGTCCATTCTTTGGCGATTCCATCCTCAAACACCCGGTAATTTCGCTCCGTGAAGAAGTCCTTGATTGGCCAGTCCTCGCGCACTTCCTCGACCACATGGGCAATTGTAATGTACTCCCGAAGCCGCACTCCTATGCTCACAACCAATCCATTTCGCTGGCAGATCCGGTAATAGCCGGAATCCGTTCCATGCGGCGAAGGATGCCTCTCGTTCAAATTATCACGGAGCAACTCGTCGGCGAGGGGGCCGCACGCCGCCAGCATGTTGAACGGAAACAGGCTTCGTTTGACACTTTTGCTTCGCCAAAACAACTCATTCACCAAACCTACCCCACAAGGCGATCGTCGCGGGTCGTAGGTGGTCATTTCAGCTGTCATTGTTCCAACTGGCAGTTCCTCGGCTTGATACAGGGCGTGTGTGGGCATTACCAATGTTCCGTCTGGGGCTGTGAGTCGCACCATGTCCAGCATGAGTGTCTGCGCCTGAACGATGGCATTGTACGGGCCTGGGCGGCTTTCATCCACAATCTCCACACTGTCAGTCCCCGTATGAACCATGACCAGGGCGCCGTCTTTGACGCCGATTTCGTCAAGGTATCGCAGCAACTCGTCTCGCCTGCATTGCTGCCGAATAGAGTTTGAGTACTTTCTCGCGCTCGACCTCCAACGCCTCAATCTTGGCCAACTCCAATAGAGTTGCCGCGACACACGCTCAACGAACAAAAGCATAAGGTCAGAAAGCATGGGGTTTCACCTAAAAGAGACTCAGACCGCACAGGGTCATGGATACTGAATCCATAACGGGTGGTAGATAAGATTCAATAGGTCAATCACAGACGCTTGTAAGTCATGCCGCCATCCTTTGCAAGTGCATATCACCAATGTATTATGGAACCGCCCCATGAGTATCCCACTCCAAACCCCAAGAGCATAAGGCATTGCCCCTTCTTAAGTTTACCGGCCGTCTCAAGGTCCTTCAATAAAATAGGGATGGTGGAAGAAACTGTATTTCCGGAATGAGCCATCATAATAGGGAGTTTTTCGTCTGGAATGTCCAGCTTACGTTTTAAATGCTCCAACATATACCGGTTCGCTTGGTGAAACAAGAATAAGTCAATATCCTCCATTCTCTCTCCCGCTCTGGCGAGTAGCTTGGAGACCATTTCTGGAACAACCCGTAGCGTGAATGTGAAGATTTCTGCCCCATTCATATAGAGGTTGTTAATGGTGCGTTTGTTGCCGCTTGCATCCTCTATGAGTTCAGCATTCTCTGCGTGGGCCCTGCGGAGGCCACCGGTGGGAACAATCAGGTTATTCCATCCCCGTCCATCGGTTCCATAGACGAATGGCCCAATCTTATCGTGATCGGAACTGACAGCTTGCACAAGCGTCGCAGAGGCCGCGTCCCCAAAGATCGTACGTACACTCTTGTCCCCGGGATGTATGTGCTTGCTGTACGTTTCTGCCGTAATCAGCAGTATGTTCGTGGCTTGTTCAGTTTCAATCAACCCTTTGGCCAGTCCAAGGCCGTATACATATCCGGAACATCCCAGGTTGAAGTCCATAGCTCCGCAACTCGTGCTCAGCCCCAATCGCTCCTGAACTAAACAGGCGGTGGTCGGAAGGAAATAGTCTGGACTTTGAGTGCATAGCAGTACGTAATCAATGTCCTCTGGAGCACAAAGACCATCCTTGAACAATTTCTGTGCCGCCGCCGTCGCCAGATCGGATGCGCACTCCGTCTCGCCAGCAATGTGTCGCTCCTGAATTCCGGTTTTTTCCAGAATCTTAAGCGCACTCCACCCCGAATACTCCGATGCCAGTTGTTCGTTCGTCAAGACTTGTTCCGGCAGATAGGAGGCAATACCGCAAATCGCTGCTTTTATCATGCGGTCCTCATCACAATGCGCAACCCGCGGCGATCCAATCTATGCATTTGAACCAGCAGGCGCGGCGTAACTTAGACAATCTCAACCTCACACAATCTCGCCAAGTCCCCTACTGTCTCACAAGAAGACAGCACCTT
The DNA here is from genome assembly GCA_003165095.1 of Acidobacteriaceae bacterium. Next base: position 24,318 of record PLSH01000389.1, on the reverse strand, counting down.
GATATCCAGTGTGGCATTGAGCTTCTCGTCTGCCATGGCGATAAACATGATGATGGCCATGGAATCCCATCCTTTTAGCGATGAAAGCTGGTCGCTTATTGCAGTCGAGCCGGGATCAGCCTGAACAATCATGTCGATTTCATTTAGGAACTCCGATTCTGTCATATTCCTCAGATTGTTCGCCATGTTTCCCTCGCGCTCCCAAACATCACCCTTATGCAGCGTACATAACCCGACACCTGTATGGAACTATCTATCATCGCGCATCCTTTAAATCATCGAAAACTCGACTGCAGCAGACCAATGGTATTTATCACGCGAGACCTCATAATATACCAAAGGCCTCCACGCCGCAAAGGCGATTTATTGTTCCCATGCAGTCGATGCATTAAGGTCTTCTCTTCCAGGTGCACCACCTTGCCATGAACAGAGGCACAAAGCACCGTAAACAGATCGTGTGAAATAATATAGGACGGGATCGGCAGAACATAGCGCGTTAACTCACGACGAAAGAGAAACGCGCAACCACAATATTTCGACCTGCCCAGATAAATGTAAAGCATCTGTAAGTATTTGTTGGCTGGAGTAGGTCCAAGCGGTCTCTGATTGGCCCGAACTCCGTTGCTGTCGAATTCTACAATATCACCGACTACGAGAGAATGCGGTCGCAGTCCCTGCAACAAAGCGACCATCCGGTCTAGTCGCTTTTCTACCCAAATATCGTCCTGGTCGCTGAGCGCGATGAATTCGCCGGTCGCGTGAGCCATCGCATTACTGAAGTTCCCCACGTGTCCGGTTTTTCCGGTATTCATAATCATCTTAATCCTTGGATCCTTATAGCTTGCGATGATGGACCGTGTGTCATCGGTCGAATGGTCATCGCTGATGATCAACTCGTCCTCTGGATGAAGTTGAACCAGGATGGATTCCAATTGCTCACGTAGGTATAGCGCGCCGTTGTATGTAGCCATACAGACGCTCACACGAGTCACAGCTCGCCTGATTTCAGAGAAGGTTTAACCGTACCTGACGGCACGTATGCCGATCTTACTTTCGTCAACGATTCTGTTCTCATCGGGATACGTAGCGACTGTAGCTCCGGCGACGAGAGGACGACTGCCATCAGCACAAATGGCATATAAAGATAGCGCGTTGCGTTCTCAGGCGCCGCAAGGGTAATCAGACAATACACGAGGACAAAATAGACAACAGGACTCTCCTTCACCCACAGACTTTGCCGCCAAGACGCGAGAACTACGAAGCACATGCATATCTGATCAACGAGAACAAATAGACCAGTTGGGAGATCGTGCAGACGTGCTTTGTCAATGAAAGGTATCCAGAATTGAACGACTTGAGACAACAGAGCGATCATCAGCTTGGGTACTAGAAGGGCAAAATAAAGGCCGTAACTTTGCAGCACATTGATCTGTGCAAAGAGTACGGATGTGCTAATCACTTTTGGGTCAACTCCTACATCAACCGAAGCCATGGCAAAGGGATATGCTGCGCTGATCCCAACGATCAACATGACAGCTGCGCGTTTCGGAGACACCTTCATCTTGAGAAGGATAAGGAAACAGAGAATTGCAAACGCCTGCTCCCAGCGTAGTACCATGCTGAGCGAGACCAAGAGGATCATCAGCATCGTCGATCTCGTCTTAAACCATCGCGCAATGACCACAACGCATAAGAATACAAATATCTCCTTGTTCAAGGTCAGCAAAGCCTCGTAGGTAGTTGGAGATGCAAGGATGATCGGCAGAAAAATGTACCACTTGAAGGAAGAAAATGTCCGCGCCAGCAAGCCCAGGCAGCCAAAAAACACGAGCACATTGAAAGCAAAAATGTTTACGGCCGTCTTCAGTGACAACGCAACATATGCTGGGAGAAGCAGGTTTCTGGCAAATGACATCAACTCTACGGCTGCCACACCCTCTTCCTGGCTTCGGATGTAATCCGCGATATTCATGTACACATCGGAATCCGCATATACACGCCACCCGTTTTCGCCATTCAGTGATGGCTGCACAAAGGTGAAGAACGAGACGCAGGCCAGCACAAGATACACCGCAAGTCCGCTGAAAGCGATCGCGTTCAGTGCATCTCTTCTCGCCGAAATTGGTATCATAACTCCGTCCCAAGAACTCTGTGCATCACCCACAAACCGCCAGCTACGATGGCGATGGCAGAGAGCAGAAGGGCGATTCCCGCACCGATCATGCCATACCGAGGAACCAGGATCGCAGACCCGACCGCTCCAATAAGCATTGCCACGAAGTACACTGGAACCTGTATCCGAAACGAGCGTGCCGCGCATGCGCCGCAGAAGAGAAACGATCCAATCGTGCTGAGGCCGGCGATGCCTATAAGGAGCGCCAGCAGACCAACGTGATCCGCATACTCGCGCCGGTAAAGCAAGGTGAGCAGCGGCCGCCCAACAAGGAACGTCAAGGGCACTCCAGCCGCCGCGATCGACACGCCGAGCATGGACAACTTTGTCAGCAGGCGCACAAACTGCCTGTGATCGCCATCCGCAAACAGGTGGGCGAGGCGCGTGGTGACCGATACGCTCAGCGCGGCCACCACCAGGTTGATGGCGACGACCAGGTACGCGAGCGATGCGTAGATGCCCTGATCCGCCAGCCCCAGGTAATGCTGGAGGAAGTACCGGGGAATATTCACGCTTAGCGTTGCGAAAGTGGCGACCCAGCCCAGCGGAAGGCCCAGCATTGCCAGTCGCCGGAGCTCGCGGCGGTCGAAGCNNAAAAGACAAGGACGGAGGCGATGCCGCGCATCATCAGGCTGATGGCGACCCGCTTCAACTGCTCTTCCCGCTGCAAGAGGCCGGCCGTCACGTCACTCATGCACTCGACGCATTTGGAGACCGAAACCAGGAGAATGACGACACACACGGCGGATGATGCCCCGGCAAATGGCAACAGCGCAACGATCACCATCAGCCCGAGTAGCGTTGCGAGCAGCCGCAAAGTGAAATATTTCGCGAAACCGTGCTCCACGTTCACATCTGTAGCCTGCACAGCGCGAAGCTGCAGATTGGTGAACATGAACACCGGCGCGGAAACAGCTAGACCCAGGGTAAACTGGCCAACGATCGATGCATTTCCCAACTTCGCTAGCACCGACAGCATGCCCCATTGGCATGCGCCGTAGAGAACGTTGCCCGCAAACGTCCAGGCGAAGTTGGCGCGCAGCGAGGGGACTGCGTTTCGAGCCGCGGTCAATGGTGGTTCGACCTCGAAAACCGAAGGGCTGTTGCGATTATTCAAAGGTTAGGAGACTGCGCTCTTTTGCCCCAGAGTGCGTTGCTGAGTTCTTGAAGCCGTTTACCGGCAATCGGATCAATCTCACCAAGCTTTTTCCACCACAGCAACAGCACCAAAATGCATCCAGCTAAAAAGCCCAAAAACGCGGAGATCAGTAGGATCATGGCGCGCCGTGGGGACGATTTCCGGTCCGGCTCGATGGCCGGTTCCACGACCTGAATGATAGCCGCGTCCTTGGATTCATCCATTTTGGCTGCGTCGTATTGCTTCATCAGCATGTCGAACAGGGCCTGTTGATATTGCAGCTCGTGTGCGGCGCGAAGATATTCCAGCCCCGCGGCAGGAACGTTCTCAAGTCCAAGCCCTGCAATTCCCGGCACGTGATTGCGCTGCTCCAGGCTCGCTTCCTCTGCTTGCAGAGAGGTCAGTTCCCTCTCCGCCAATTGCACGTCGGGGTTTTGCTCCGTCGAATAGGAGCGCAGCGCCTGCACCTCAACCTGTTTGGCTGCGACCTGCGCGCGCAGGGCGGCAATGCCTTCGATCATCGCCTTAGCCTGTGCGTCCAACTCGACAAGGCCCTTCTGCTGTTGAACCTGTTGAAAGGCAAGTTCGGCCGCGACCAGCGCCTCCTTGACCTGCTTCAACTGCTCTTCATAGAAAAGCCGCCGCTGCGAGGCCTCCGTTACCGCAAGGGTCTTGGTCAGAATGCGGAGTTCGTCGGTGTAAGCGTTCGCCATCTCGGCAACGCGCTTCTTGTCCTTATCCGTGACAGACACGGCGATAAATCCGTTTTTTTCAGAGGTAACCTCGGTATAATCCGCCAGTTTCTTGCGGGCTATCGTCATATCTTTGGCGTGGTACTCCTTTGCCAGGCTGAACTTCTGGATGATCGCATCCGCTATGGGCCGTGAAGTCAGCAGGCCAATGTAGATGTCGTTGGGATTCTTGAGCAGTCCCCCGCCGGCGAGCGCGGCAAGGGAGCCTCCACCGACGCCTGTCAGCTGGTTCATCATCAACATAGAAGCCGTCGATTGAGTTTGTTGTGGAGGCATGATTCTGGTAGTTGCCGTATACCGGACGGGAAGTACCAGGCAGAGAATCAGGCCGACAAGAACGGCAATGCCCGTGACTGTCGCGATCAACCGCTTTCGATAGGCTAACTGTGTTAGAACATCGATCAGGCTGGTTTCATCGCCATCGCTGGGCGCCTCCGATAAGGAGGCCCTGTCGATTGCCTCTACCGTATCTTCGTTGGAAAAGTCCTGCTCTGTCATCGGTGGCGCCTTTACTTGATTATGCTGAGCGCTGCGGCGGTCAGGGCTGTCTGGGAAGCAAGCTGGCTTGCTTCAAGGAAATTGTTCATCGGGGACGAAACCCGGATCTTCTCTGGGACAACAACCGCGTCTCCGGGCAACAACTTCAGGTTGTCATAGCTTCCATGAGAGTGACTGTTGCGGGATTGGCGGCTGACGACTGTTCCATCCGCGCGGATCACATAAATGCGCTTTTGATCCGCCTCGCGGGTGGCGCCACCGGCATCGTTCAGATAGGCAATGAGCCGCTTTCCAGGCTCATAACGGAAGGCATTGGCGTTGTACACCGCTCCCACCACCTGGACCGTGCCGAGCCGCGGCGAGATATAGAAGGCATCTCCATCTTCGAGCGGGAAAACCGGAATGTCCTCAATGGTCGCGGCGTTAGGATTCATGTTCAGAACAACCCGGCCCGTGGGCGCGATTGATGTGAGCTTGGCCAACGTGGCTTGCTGCAAGACCAGCTGGGCCTGCTGGTCGGCCCCGGTTTGACCGGCTTGTGTGGTCGCATTGGCATACTTCGCGATCAGTTCCTTTTGCATCTGGTCAGCGGCCTGACGTAACTGCGCTTCCTGGGCCACGCGCGTGGAAACGCGGGTGAATACGGAAGCGTAAAGGTAAGAGTGCTGCGTAAGTCCACCGGCCTCTTGAACAACACCTCTCAAGGTATCGCCTGGATTGACGCGATACAAGCCCGGCGCGTTGACCTCTCCACTCACAGAGACAAAGGTTGCATGTTGTTCCATGGGTAGAGCAATATCCGCCCGCGAAAAAATAGTAACTATATCCCCAGCTCTCAATAACTGGTTATCAATGGATGCAGGGTTGTCGATTGCATTGCCCAGGTGAAATGGAATCAGGCGGGTACTCAGATCGTGCTCGTCCAACCTTTCGATCACTGCATGGTCCCAATCGATCTCCGCGTTGTTCGCGGTAATTCCGCCACTGCCCAGGGAAACATGGTTTTGCCGGTTCCAGTAGCCGCTGGTAATCAGAGATTCACGGGATGGGATCAGGTCCGAGATCCGCATTCCCTCTTTCCAAACATAACGCCCGGGAGCCGCGACATTCCCGCGAAGCGTCACCGCGTTCTCAAATTTCGGCGAAAGTGGAAAGATTCGCAGCAGATCCCCGTCCTTGAGCGGTCTTTGGAGACTCGACGCATCGAGGGCGAACTCCTCAACCCGGCGGTTGCTGTGGTTCTCAATCCGCTCCAGAACGGCACGCCCGACCCCGGCTATGTTGGTCAGGCCGCCGGCGCCTTGCAGCGCCGAAGCAATCGTGGTTTCGCCTTTGAGCTCATAAATGCCAGGTTCGTTCACATTCCCGCTTATAGCCACCTGTGCTCCTATGGTAGGAATGTAGATCACATCTCCGGGAAGTAGCTGGACATCGTGAGACTTGTCGCCCCTTTGCACGAGGTCATAAATATCGAACTCGGTCAGCACTCTGTTGCCGCGCCGTAGCTGAATGTGCCGCATTGTGCCGGTTGCTGATGGACCTCCAGAGGCAAAGAGCGCATCAACCAGGGTACTCAACGAACTGATCGTATAGACGCCGGGCTGGCGGCCTTCGCCCAGGACAAAAATCTGGATGGAGCGAAGCTGCCCCAAAGTAACATTCAACTCAAAGCCTGTGAACAGGGCGCCGATGGCTGAGCGCAGATATCCTTCAACTTGTGCATAGCGCAAGCCGGCTACGGTCAAGGTTCCCACCTTGGGCAGATTGATCTGCCCGTTCCTGTCTACAGTTACTCGATAGTCAAGATCGATTTTCCCCCAAGCCCGGATCAGGAGCTGATCCCCCGGTCCCAGCACGTAATCTGCTGGTACTGGCACATTTTCCACGGGTGCAAAGGTCGTTGGCACGCCGTTGAATAATTGACGGCCGTACACCGGAAGTGTAAGTCCGGTTGCATCTTCGGCGAACTGCTCAAAGTCGGACTTTGCTGTCAGCGGCCCGACAACCGTGTTGGGGTTGGATGCCTGGGGGCGCTCCTCAGGTGGAGGAGCAGCCGGCGTCTCTGGGGCCATTGCACCGGAAGTTGGATTGCCGCCAACCTGAGCCGGCCCCTGAAGGGGGGCTTGCGCATTGCTGGCCGCAGGTGCCGGCGAGTTCGCAGGAGCTGACTGGGATCCCACATTCGGCGTGGTCAATACGGATTGGCCAACACAAATCGTGCCGAACAAAAAAACGAGCAGAAATGCTTTTGATTTCATAAGAAGGAATTCGTCCGATTTAAATGGAAACTTCACAACAGGAGAGACAATCCATGCTGGGATATCTTCTCCTGTCTCGCATGAAGCGAGAGGCCGCGTCTCAAATTGCGGCCGTTCTATCGCACGCTCTAATTCAACAGTGCCGTCTGAGTTGGTTTTGCCGCGGCCGGTGTCTCGGACTGCACAGAATGAACCGGAATTTTGACCCGGACAGCGTGATCTGTCTTGTANNATTGCTTGCAGGCGACTCAAAGACGCTTTGATTTGCATTGCATCGGGATTCCGATGGCAGACATAGCTTCTAATCTTGGCGTGCGAAGTTGGGATCAGATGCTCATCCTGCAGGTTCAATTCTTCATACAGTTTCTCGCCTGGGCGAAGCCCGGTATATTGAATCTCGATGTCTCGTTCAGGCTGGAGCCCCGAGAGAAGAATTAAATTCTTGGCTAAGTCCGCAATCCGGACGGGCTCGCCCATATCGAGGACGAACACCTCTCCGCCCTTCCCGATAGAGAAGGCTTGCAAGACAAGTTGTGCTGACTCGGGAATGGTCATGAAATAGCGGCTCATCTCCGGATGGGTGACGGTCACGGGACCGCCCGCGGCAATCTGCTCCTTAAAAATGGGAACCACACTTCCGTTGCTTCCCAGCACATTGCCAAAACGCACAGCAACAAACTTTGTGCCTGTCTTCTTCTGGAGTGAGCGAATCACCAGCTCCGCCACGCGCTTCGTAGCGCCCATCATACTGGTTGGCCGAACTGCTTTATCGGTGGAAATCATGACAAAGTCTTCGACGCCATGGTTGATTGCCGCCTGGGCTACGTGCCATGTGCCGAAGATGTTGTTTTCGACGGCCGCAAAGACATGTTTTTCCATCATGGGAACATGTTTGTAGGCGGCGGCGTGATAGAGGCTGGACGGCCGATAGCGCTCCATTACCCGCCACAGAGCGTCAGGGTGCGTGATGCTGCCGATCTCAGCGTGAAACTGCAAATGGGGAAAGGTTCTTCGCAGTTCCCTGTCAATCTGGAAGAGCGGCGTTTCCGCCTCATCGAAACCGACCAGGGCAAGGGGATCGAAGCGGGCGATCTGCCGGCAGATCTCCGACCCGATTGAGCCCGCTGCGCCGGTTACCATCACAACCTTTCCCTGAATGCGCCCCCGGATGCTGTCCTGGTCGAGATGTACTGGCTTTCTGCCCAACAAATCTTCAACCGCGACATCCTTGAGTTGCTTGTCAAGGCCGGCATGTTCAATAACATCTCCCAGCCCAGGCACCATCTTGTAATCCACCCCGGCATCGAGGGCGAACTTCAAAATTCGTACCATTTGCGCACCCGTTGCAGACGGGATCGCAATCAGCACTCTCTCGATGGCGTGTTTCCGCACCAAGGCCGCGAGATCGTCTCCCGTTCCCAACACCCGATTCCCGTTCAAGATCAGTCGAGCCTTTGAAGGATCGTCATCGATTAGTCCTACGACATCGCACATCAGAGAATCGTTCTGTTGAAGTTCCCAAAGGAGTGTCAAACCCGCTGAACCCGCGCCGTAGATGAGTGTCCTGGCCCGGTCGCTTTCTGTTCCCCGCGGGTATCTGTGAGTAGTGAAGAGTACGCGAACCACGAGCCTGCCTCCGAGAGTCAATAGGCAGGAAAGAAGCCAGTCAAGGATGAAAACAGACCGCGGGATGCCCCATGGCCCGAACAGAAGAAGTATGACCAATCCGCTTATGAATGATCCCGCTGAATTTGCCAGGACAATCCGGACGGCATCTTGCGCGGAGGTATACCGCCACCCCCCGCGGTCCGCCTTGCCGGCGATGAAGGCGGCCGATTTTGCGGCGACCCAGATGCACAGAGCCACCTCCATTGGCCGGAGGTAGTTCGCAGGCAGCACGAAATCAAATCGCAGCTCAAATGCGAGGACTCCGGCAAGGGCAAACGCAGCCCCATCCAGAAAATATCCAATCAGTCTGCGCCAAATGAGTTTCAAGTTAAGCAGTTTCGCGGAAAGTGATATGTCGAACATATACTTTTCCTCAGTTAGGATCCGAAGGTTGGTGGTGCGCTGGTTTGACTCTGGCAAAGTCTGTTTTCGTCCAGCATCGATGGGGGCCGGGCAACTGAGTGACATTCATCTTGCGCCTATTAAATTCCCATCCGATATTGATTCAGGATGTGAACCAATCACAACAGCCAGGGCGTCGATCGAGAGGCACGTACGACAGCACGGCCTGAGGACCTCATAGCACCGCTGGAGTCAATTTGAGTAGAAGTTCGAGCAAATCTCGAACATCTCGTCTGGGTCTAGTCCTTCAGCCGAAAATACCCGCTGGATTGAGTTATAGCTCGCGACAATTGCGATGAAAGTGAAAATGAGAGTCTTGCCGCTTGTGCAGCGCAATTCGCCCTTCTTGACCCACGGTTCAAGGTAGCGGGCAGTCACTTCGACAAATTCGCTAAGGTGCCTGCGGACGAGTGGATCGAAATCCACACTCAACTCAAGGGCACTGAATTGCAACAGCCGGAGGACCTCGGGCTTTTCCATCAAGGTCTTCGCGATCAGGTCAAAAGTGCGCGCAAGAGCTGTCTGCCCATCGCGGGCTTCAGCGATGCCGGTCAGCAGGTCGCCACGGAGATGCAACTGCCGCAGTCCCGACTTCATGACCGCCAAGTAGAGGTCGTGTTTGTGCGGATAATGCCGAAAGATTGTGACTTCGTTGACTTGCGCCGCGGAAGCGATCTCGCGTGTGCTCACGCCATTGTATCCATGCAGCGCGAAGAGGCTCATTGCGTTAGCCAGTATGCGCTCACCCGCGTCAGGCCCAGCTGATCCCCTGATTTCAGGCATATCGTTCCTCCGCAATGGCGCCACTGGGCAATGACCTGCACGTTCCGAAACAATTGAGGGCTCCGGAATCGACAGGTTCCAGATCCTCTCCATCAACTTCTACGGCGATGCTTTGCATGATGAGATCCATGGTAAGGACAACGCGGAGCCTGTTCTTCTTGAGCACCACGATTCCCTCCAACCCGGCAAGAGCGCCTGACCGGATGCGCACCCGCTCACCTACCGTCAGAAAAGGGTGTGGTTCAGCTTGGCGCAGATGAAGGCCAGATCGCAATGCCTCAACTTCAGTCTCCGGCAGCGGAGTCATTCTGTTCGCCGTGCCACCCACAATGGCCAGCACGCCCGGTACTTCCAGAACTCTTACCCGCTCTGTCCGCTTGATGTGAACAAATATGTAGCCAGGAAAGATCGGCAGATCCAGGACGACCTTCAGGCCATTGCGCCACTTGCGCGGCGAACGGTAGATCGGCAGATAATTCTCGACGTCCCTCTGACTGAAGTGCTGTTGAACGCGCTTTTCATGGCGCGGAGACGTGAAGACAGCGAACCAATTCGGCACGAGGCGCATATCCGGCACGCTATCGGACACAGGTTCGCTCGCTTGAAGCAGGCGCTCCCGGTATGCAATTTCGGACAAGGCTTCGCCTTTCTCACTTAGATGGGGGATCCCACCATGCTCCTTTCGGAACCAAGTGAACTTGCCTGAATCAGTCCCTGTTCTTGGGAACCTGCATGAATGTAAGTGGTTTCATGCATCGTTGCGCCAGCCTGGCGCGCAGAGGAACTTTACAAAAAGTAGCACAGCATTTTTGCAGGCTCTGAGCAATTTGATACTAGTTGCAAGTCAAAATTGAGTTAACGGCCCATGTATTTCTGAACCGGATGGAATGTCAGTCTTCGGCAAGAACCGAGTCTGAGACAGAGGATCTTGCCGATCAAAAAGGAGCAACTTATTTTAACACAGATGGTCGGGGCGCCGAAGCAGGCCAGACGCTTGGCGGGCGCAGCATGAGCCCTCTTCTGCACTCGGAGAGGCCCAACCTGTGAACCCTTCATCTTCTTGATTCCACAGCATATAATTGTCTTGGCCAAGCGCCGCCTTCCATGTGCCGGTCATATCTGCGTGGCTGCGAATATCCCAGTCCACCCTTGGGAATTGTCAACCTGCGGCCGATCTATCTATACTCCACGGTCGACGACCTTACCGATTTCCGCCGTATGGAAACGCGCGCAGCAGTCAGGAGCAAATGACCACAACTTCATCTTTGCCGTCCGTAGCCGTCGCAGGCAAAGCTGCCCCAACGCGGCTGGCGTCCATCGATATCTTCCGCGGCCTCACCATGACGCTGATGATTTTGGTCAACGCGCTTGCTGAGATCAAGGGACTGCCCTGGTGGACTTATCACATGAAAGCCGATGTCGACGCCATGACGTATGTCGACATGGTTTTTCCCTTTTTCCTGTTCATCGTTGGATTGTCGATGCCGCTGGCCATCCGGCAGAGGTTGAAGAAGAATCCCTCCCTGCCCGCGCTGTGGCTGCATGTCGCCACACGATCTGCCGCACTCGTTGTGCTCGGACTGATCCTGGCGAATGCCGAAAAAGGCGATGCGGCGCTCATGGGCATCAGTCCTGCCATATGGGCGCTTGTTGCTCTCACCGGCGCGGCGCTCTTCCTGAACATTTATGGCGAATCAAAACGTTACTCCGCCCTGCACCGTTGGCTGCGCATCTTTGGCCTTCTGCTGGTTGTTGCCATGTTCGCAATTTTCCGCACCAGCGCGCCCAGCGGGCAAGCTGCCTGGATCAACTTCCATTATCCTGAGATCCTCGGCTATATTGGCAGCACCTACCTGGCGGCGGCCATTCTTTACATCCCCACGCGGCGCTGGCTCTGGGCTCCGCTCGCGTGGTTCATCGCGATGGCGTCCCTCAACGCCCTCACGGCAGCAAAGTGGATTACAGTTACCAGGGGCCTCCGGTATTATGTCTGGCCGTTCGGCAACGGATCGCTGGTGAGTATGACGGTAGCCGGCATTCTCACCTCCGTCATCTTTCTCGGCGCTCACCGCTGGCAGGCGCTTCACCAGAAGATGCTGCTCGGGCTGACTCTCGGCATTTCCGCGCTGGTGGCGGGATGGCTTCTCACGCCACTGGGTATTTCCAAGGTCAGAGCCACACCCACCTGGAGCCTTTACAGCATTGGCGCGGCCGTGCTGCTGTTCGCCGCGCTTTATTGGATCTGCGATGTAAAAAAACAGACTGCATGGGCACTCTTCGCCCGCCCCGCCGGCTCCAATACATTAACCACCTACCTGCTTCCGGACTTCTGGTACTTCATCCTCGCCGCGGCGGGCATCCGGTATTTCGACACTCACCTCAATTCCTCCTGGCCGGGAGCTGTCTGGTGCGCAGTGTTCACAGCGTTCATCCTTGCCGTTTCTGCTCTCCTGACTCGATGGAGGATCCGATTGCAGCTCTAGTCCTCAATAAACGGCCGCCTGTGGGCCGGACCAAACCAGGATGCATGGTCAGCCGGCATTCCGAACCTCTTAGTCATGCCGGCTGAAAAGTCAGGAGCGAAATTGTGCGCGGCTATGCTCTGATTCGAAATGCTTCAGGAGTTCGCTTCCTGGCAGGCGCTTTCTTTTTGCTTGTTGCCCTCTTTGTTGCTTCCCAATTTTCTTTCTGCCAGGCTGGCCCAGTTTTTCAGCCGGGCCTGGCTCCCACGCCGCCGATGGGGTGGGCCAGTTGGAATCATTTCTTCTGCGACTATACCGATCGGACGATTCGCGACCAGGCAGATGCGCTTGTATCGAGCGGAATGCGCGATCTGGGATATCGCTACGTGCTGATTCAGGAGTGCATCGCTCCCCAGCGAGATGCGAATGGTGACCTTGTCGTCGACGCAAAACGCTTTCCGCATGGCATGAAGGACCTTGTCGGTTACATTCATTCGCGCGGGTTGGAGGCGGGCATCTACACCGACATTGGAGCCAATACGTGCGCAGGCAAACCCTTTCAGGGAAGCTATGAGCACGAGCTTCAAGATGCTCAAACTTTTGCCGCATGGGGCGTCGATCTGGTTGAAATGGATTACTGCAACCAACCTGCGGGCGTCACCGGGCGCTCTATTTATGAGCGCATGGCAGCGGCAATCAAGGAAACCGGCCGGCCGATGCTCTTTTATCTCTGTTCCTGGGGTGAAGAGAGCCCGTGGACATGGGCGCAAGGCAAAGCCCAGTTATGGAGAACGACAGGCGACATCAGCCTCGTCAGGAACCATGCGGATTGGGCAAACGTGGTGAGAAATTTCGAGATGAACGCGACGCACTCAGTTTTCAATGCGCCCGGCAGTTGGAATGATGCCGACATGTTGGAGGTCGGCAATCAGGGGCTCACCCTGGCCGAAGCGCAGAGTCATTTTTCAATGTGGGCAGTCTCAGCGGCGCCACTGTGGGCCGGCAACAATCTAACCGGGATGAGCGATTCGATCCGCGGCATCTACAGCAATGCTGAAGCGATCGCCATCGATCAGGATCCCCTCGGCGCCGGGCCGTCGAGAATACAGAAACACGACGGCGGCATCGAGGTCTGGATGAAACCCCTCGGCGCCGCCGGCAGCGGCGTGGAGGCCGTCCTGCTGCTGAATCTGGCAGCGGCGCCGGCAGAAGCCTCGGTTCAGTGGAACGATCTGGGGCTTGCAGGCAACGTTGCGGTGCGCAATCTATGGACTCACAAGAACCTGGGCAAATTCCGTGATGGATATGGGACGAAGATTCCTGGTCATGGTTCCGTCTTGCTGAAAGTGAATGGAGAATTTCTCTGGAGCAAAGGCGCAACCTACCAGGCCGAATGGCCCGGGAATGTCCGCGCGGGTGATGCCGCCTTGATTGCCTGCCCCCAATGCAACGAGGGCTATGCGGTGTCGTTGCGCGGTGCAAGCCATGGTCCCGGGGCCAGTTCCCTGACCTTCACCCACGTTGGAGTGCCCAGATCCGGCAGGTATTGGATAAGCCTTGTTTACGTCTATGACGGTCCGCAGGAAAAAAATGTGCAATTGCAGGTGAATGGAGGACGGCCGGCAGATATCCATCTACCTGCACAGTCAGCTTTCTCTCCGTCCACGAAGATTCCTGTCGAACTCATCAAAGGCGATAACTCCATTGCGATCGGATTCTCCGGGGAAGGCGGCGTGGACGTGGACCAACTTACGCTCACGCAGTAAGAATCCTCTTTGCCGAGTGCCCGACTCGCAGGTACCGCTCCCCCTGTTCGAGAACCATCGACGGTTCGACTTCAATCCGCAACCTGGCCTCGAGACTGTCCGGCAATTCGAACCAGGGTGAGGGTCAGTGCAGCGCGGGCACAGCAGAACCATCGGCCGGAAACCGATGCTTACTTTTTGAACATTTGCTCCATGGGGTTGGGAACCTGCTTGTATCCCGCGGGGATATCGAAGACCGAAGAAGGAATCTCCTCTGAGGAGAAATCCTTTGTCTCCGTGGTCGTCTCCATCAGCGTGACGTCAACCGGGGCGCCCGCGGCCGGCGCTCCTGCTGCCGGGGCGCTGGCTGTCGCGTCCGGAGGAGGCGTCTGCTGCTGTTGCTGCTGCTTGGCCTTGTGTTTGCCCCACGCGTTCATGAGTGCGCCGCCCAGGGCGCCCCCTGGGGCAGCGCTGGCCGCGGTATTGGTCGCCGTGTTGGTGGCTGCCTGTCCTGCCACCGATCCGCCCGAGGGCGTCGAACCCGCGGAAGAGCCGCTCGACCCGGAGGCGGATTCCGGCGCGATCCCGGTCCCCATTCCGCCCATGCGTTGGATATCCAGAATGCGCGTGCCCTTGATCTTGGCCAACTCCTTCTGCATCTGGGCATAGGCTTCTGACGCGCCCGGCTTGCTGCCGAACATCTGCGACATCATGGCGCCGGAGCCGTTCCTCATGCTCTGCATGTCGGCCATCGTTTGCTTCAAGTCCACTCCGGCCATCATTGCGGTGTAGAAGCGCTTGTCGAACTCCTGCACCGCCTGCATCTCCGGCGGAACGGTGGGGGTAGTCCAGATTTCGTCGGTCACGGTGTAGGAAATATTGGTTTGAGGATTGTTGGAATCGGTTACGGTCATCTTCATGGTCATAATCTGTTGCGTGGCGTTCTGGCCGTTGATGACCTTGCTCGGTCCCGGATCGCTGACCGTCGTGGTGAAGTTGAACTGCAGATTGGGCGGCGCAGTACCCTGGCCTTGTTGTTGCTGCTGCGCCTTGGCCTGCTGATCCTTCATCTGCTGCTGCATCGCGGCCATCCTCTGCGGCATCTCCTGCATCATCTTGCGAAAATCCGCAAACGTCGTCACGTAGTAACTCTTTTTGGTGTTGTCGATGCGGATGATGACCTGTTTGTCCAGATCGTAAATCTCCGACGAGTCTTTGCTCACCACCGCCTTCCGATTCCCGTGGACCATGGTGATTTCGCTGGTGGGGTCGGTCATCGACTTCATCTGCTTGGAGATGAGGGCGTAGTTCTTGAGCATGTCTACGAACTGCCCGCCGGTAATCTGCGACGTGTGCTCGTAGCTGGAATCGGCGTAGCCTGCGAGTGGCGCGGCGAGGAGTGCCATTGCGAGAAGTCGAGTGATGTTTGTCCGCATTGCGTTTCTCCTGGGTTGGCTTGCGAATGTTGCCGGTTGACGAATGATGCGGGGCGTCGCGCTCATACGCCCTTGCAGAAGTTTGAAGCTGGATCCCATCGCGTGAATGTCTTGGTGAACAGGTCGGTAACGCCCTTGGCGCCATCGGTGAGCCCGAAGAACTGCGCGGAAGTGCCTCCCTGGCCCGTGAATTTGATTTCCTGCTTGGAGCAGGGGAAGGGGGTTTCGCTGGCCGAGTGGGTAACGCCCTCGGTGGCGATGAACTGCACGTAGACATCGGCATTGGAGGACAGAATGTTGCTTGCAGTCACCTTGCTCAGGGGCGACTTGGCGATCGCATCGAGAATGCTTTGCGGCAGTTTACTCTCCATTTTGGTGACAATCGAATCGATTGAGCTGCCGAAGCTGGAGAGCGACTTGGCGAAGGGGCCGAGGATGTCGAGGCGCAACTCGATCCGCGGAGCGCAATAGGAGATGACCATGCCGTTGGGCGCAACCGCTGAGATGTTCTGGTCGGCGGTGACATTGTAAGTGAGGTTGATGCTGCCGCCCTGGTCGCCGTCGGTTACGGCGCCGGCATTGGTGGTTTCAAAGCCGCCGCCCGGCCCGCCCCAACTGATGGAAAAGCCGCCCCGGCTGAATTCATTTCCGCCGGTGAGAGCAGGGTGAATGAGCAATGCGGCGGAGACATCGAGGGTGAGCGGCAGCCCGCCCAGCAACGGCGCGAGCGGAACGCTGATGCCGCCCGGCAGCTTGACGCGATCTTCCGTGGCCCACACGCCGGGCGACTGCTTGCCAATCTCCCAGTCGAACTGGATATTTCCTGCCATGTTCTTGACCGCGCCGAAGAGGTGGCCTCCGGCGCCCTGTCCCTTGGTGGCAGCCAGGTTCTGCATGTTCAGGTTCGAGCTGAAATTGAAGTTGCCGATCCAGCCCTTCGCGGCGATGCGAGCCACAAAGCCGCCCACATCCTTTTGGATCACCATCTGGAAGTTGCACTGCTGGTCTCCAGGCGTGAAGGAGTACTGGGTCACCGTCCAGCCGTCGGTGATCGCTGAGCCGACGGCCTTGGCGGCGTTGACCGCTGCGTCCTGGGTGCCCGCCGCGCGGGCCGCGTCGGCGCTCGAGCCTTGCAGGCCGGACTGCGCATAAACAGGCGTGTCGATCGTGTCGAGCAGGTTGTCGATGAAGGGCTCTTGCTCGACGCTGGCCGCCTGCTTGGGGCCGTGAAAGCGTACCGGCGCGTCGATGTTGATTTCGCCGGACTGGACTACGTCCCGCAGCGAGGCCTGACCCAGAACGACGAGGGTCTTGTCGCTGTCGTTGACCACCCCGAGCACGTCGCCCGCCATCTCACCCTTCACCATGAAGACATCGCCGGCCTTCAGGTTCTTGATGTTCTGGCTGGCATTCTGGAAGAGGAAGCCGTGACCGTCGCTGCTGATGCCCATCAGCGAAGACTCGACCTCGGAGTGATCGAGCATTTTTACCGCCGGCGCGTAGGTAATGTTGGCGTAGCTGTTGCCGCCGTCCACCGAGACGTTGGTGCCGTCGGCGATGTGCCGCGCCGCCGGAACTGCCGTGCCGCCAGCGATAGCGGCCGTTTGCGAATCGGCCTGGGCGTTCGCCGATTCGGCGGTTGGCTTCTTCTTGCAACTGGTAAGCGTGAGCGCCAACAGGGCAATCAGGGCCGCGGCGAACACGGGCCGCGACGGGAACGCATCAGATTTGCGGATGGAGGTCATTTTCATTTTCATCGTGCATGTCCTCGTAGTGCAGTTTCCGTGGTCCCTGCAGTTCAGTCCGCCTGCGGCAAAGCGCAGGGTTATTGCCGCTGCAGTTCGACGCGGCGATTGCGCGCACGGCCTTCCAGCGTGGTGTTGGGTTCAATGGGCCGGGAAGCGCCGAAGCCGCTGGTGGTCAGCCGGCCCGGCGCGATGCCGTAGCGGGTCACCAGCGCGTCCTTGACCGCGGCGGCGCGCCGCTCGGAGAGCTTCTGGTTGGAGGCAGCGTCGCCGATGTTGTCGGTATGCCCGGCCACGCTCAGCTTCCAGTCGGGATTCTTGTGCAGGATGTCGGAGATTTGCTTCAGAACGGCCTCGGAATCGGGCTTGATGGTCGAGCTGTTGAAGTCAAAATAGATTCCATAAATCTCCACCGGTTTTTTTTGTTCCAGAGCCTGCTCCATGCTCGATGCCGCTTCCCCCGGAGTCTCCGGCGGGAAATCGATCCTCACCATCTGGGTCAGGCCATCCTCTCCCTGGCTGGCCAACACCAGCGGGTTCGAGGGCTGGTCGAGAATATACAAGTGCGCATCGTCGCCGCCGATCTTGCACATCCCATGAATCACCGGCAGTTCAACGCGCACCCCGTTTACCAGCATGGGCATGGCCACATCCGCTGCCCCAACGCGGTGCAACTCGCACTTGTTCAANNACCCGTCGACCGCAACTGGTTGATCACCTCAGCCGATGTGCCCCATCCGGTTGAGCCCGGATAGTGCTCCAGCTTGCCGATCTCGTAAATGCCCATCAGGCGATGCGATGTGGCCAGGTCGGCCTTATCGACGATGCGGCTTGATACCTTGCGATCCGGCGGCTTGCCCGGCGTTGCGCTGGGCGTATCCCACTCAATCACCAGGGTGGCCGCGGCCGGCGTCACCGTGTCGATTCTCCGAATCTGTTCCTTGTCGCCCTTTTCACCGGCCTGTGCACCTGAGACAAGCAGCCCTTTCACCAGCGGAATGGTCATCTTGGATGTGGTCGAAGACACCGGCTTCCACGCAGGCAAAGTTGGCGGCGGCGGCCCTTCATGCCCGCTTTGCACCCCCTTGAGGCGGTCCGCAAGGGACTGGGCCGAGCCATGGAAAGCGGTGGCAAGAACTGCCGGCGCAAGAATCGCAGCGAAAAAAACGGCTCTACACCAAAACGTATCGAGCCTGGAGGCGGAGGTCATCTTCATATTTCGTATCCTCGAAAAACGGCTGCGGAAGGAGGAAGAAATGGACTTGCGAAGAGTCCCTGGTGCGGGAACTGTACGGTGCAATCATGGGAATGGGCAAGCAAAATGAGGCGCCTGAGGGGTAAAAATCTCTGCTTGAACGGGTAGTTTCGGCGGTTGCCGCGACCCCAGTTGCCGGGTTGGCGCCTGAAGTTCCCGAAATGACCGGCAGGAATTGCACTAATAATCAACAGAAACACGAAATCGGCGATGACAATCCTGTGCAGGAATAACATAATATGAAGCGGAAGGTATTGAACCCATGCCCAGCGCGGCCAAAAAGCACTTCAGCCAAGGCGAGGTTCTGATCCGCGAAGGTGAACGCGGGGAATGTGCCTACATTATCGAAAGCGGCAATGTCGAAATCCTGGTGCTGCGCGACGGTCAGATGATTCAAATCGGGACGCGCGGTCCTGGTTCGATGATCGGCGAAATGGCGATGATCGACGACAAGCCACGCACGGCAACCGTGCGCGCTCTCGATGACCTGGTCGTTCTGGAGATCACGCGCGAGGATTTTGCCCACCGGGTGGAGAGCGCCGATCCGGTGATCAAGATGGTGATGCGGATTGTCACCGGCCGTTACAGGGACATGCTCGCCCGGACCAGTTCTTTCCAATTCATGGCCTCTACGCCCGCCGTGGAAGCCGCCGAGAAGAGCGACGTGAGCCACGATTCGGCGTTCACCGCCATTCGCCTGAACACGGAGCTGAAGCGCGCATTGGATTGCGGGGAGCTGCTGCTCTTCTATCAACCGATCATCGACGTCCAGAAGATGAAGATCGCGGGATTCGAGGGCCTGATGCGCTGGGCTCATCCGGAAAAGGGCATGATCTCGCCCGGCGTTTTTATCCCGGTCGCGGAAGACAGCGGGCTGATCAACCAACTGTCGCACCTGGCGCTGGAGCTGGCCTGCGACGCGGTGGTCAAACTGCAGGCCGAGGCCTCAGCGGATCTCATCGGAACCTCGCCAATCTTCGTCGGAGTCAACTTTTCGGTGAAGGATTTCAAGGCGGCAAATCTCTTTAACATGGTGCAGGCGGCCTTTGAGAAGGGTAAGATCGATCCCCGGCAAATCCATCTCGAGATTACGGAAACTCTGCTGATGGAAGCGCCTGAAGCGGCCCGCGCGGAACTGGAAAAGTGCCGCGGGATCGGGCTCAATGTATCGATCGACGACTTTGGCTCAGGCTATTCCTCGCTGAACTACCTGCATTATTTCCCCATCGACACGCTGAAGATCGATCAGAGCTTCATTCGTTCGCTGTCAACCAGTGCGAGCAGCCTGGTGCTGGTCAAATCCATCATCGGACTGGCGCAGAACCTGGGCATGAACGTGATTGCGGAGGGCGTGGAAACGGCGCAGGATGCGGAGAAACTGCGCTCGCTGGGCTGCGATTACATCCAGGGCTACTTCTTCTCAAAGCCTCTGCCCTTTGACGCGGCGGTGAAATTCGTACAGTCCTGGCAGGCGCCAAAGCTGGAAGCCTAGAGCAAATCAGAAGCGGATGTGGAATCCGCCCGCGGTGGGTGCGCCAACCCCGCCGGGACCGGTCGTGATTTGCGTCCCGTTGTTGTTATTCACCTTCACCACTACAACCGCCGTGACCACGCCGGCCACCAACAATCCTCCCACGATGGTCACCGGCTTTGACAGCAGCCAGTGAAATGGCGGCTTCGTTGGCGGCGGGTTGTTGATCTCGGTCTGGTTTGGCGTGGAGTTAACGACATTCGATTCGTTGATGTCGGATGTTGTCGTCACCTTGCCATAGGAAGCGGTGACATGGATCTGCCAGGATCCCTTCAGTTGATTGGGCAGCAGCCCGACGGCTCGAGCTGTTCCGCTGGCGTCGGTAACCACCGAGAGTGAGGTTGCTCCACTGGCAAATGCGCCACCGGCGCCCTCACCGCCGCCGTGAATCGCAAATAGAACCAGGGCTCCCGCTACCGGCTTGTGATTCTCGTCCTGCACCTGGACGATGGGCTCGCGTGCCGTGCGCTCCTGGATATTGTTGAGCGCGCCTTCGCCATCGAGAATTACGATCTGGAGGCGCTGCGGCGGCGCGGCGGCAGGCGCATCCTGAGCGAAGAGAGGCATAGCCGGCTCCGACAGCAGCAGCGAAGCTACCAGCAGCGCGACCAGACGCCCGCTCATTCCCGATTGAATCGTGTTGGCCATGGGGTTTCTCATCCTATCTCGCGCTCACTGCATTCGATGTGCCGATGGAATTGGACAGCGTCACGCTGACGCTTCCAATGGTCGAAGCATCGTTGCTCAGCAGGAAAGTCTGCGTGTACGTGAAGGCGCTTCCGTAGAGCGTGGACGTGTCTTCCGCGTACCAATCAATGAAATCCGTGCCCACATCGACTGTCACCTGCGGATCGTTGATGGAGTCGCCGGATGCCGCGGTGAAGTTGAAAATGGCGCTGGTCATATCCCTTGGGCTGGAGTAGCCCTGCACCACCACGATGAGAATCGCGCCGTCTCGCGTGAGGCTCACGCTGGTGATGACCGGGGCGGTTGCAGGCACTGAGATTACGACTGGCTGCAATCCGGAAGGCGTAACGTCCTGACCGCCGGATTCGAGCGTGAGAGTCACCGTGATGGTCGCTGCCAGAGTGCCGGTCTGGATCTGGATGGTGGGCACCGTGGTGGAGTTTGCCGGCTCGGTGAAGCTGAACGTCGTGCCGCCGGTTGAGAACTGTACGGCGGGATCGACAGGGCCGCCCGGAGTTGCCGGCTGGACAGTCAGTGTCAGCGTGACCTGCAGCGGCTGAGGAAATCCCTCAAGGAATGTCAGGTCGAGGCTGGGCTGCTGTCCCGGCGATTCGGAGCTCGGGCCGCTGAAGCTTATTTGAATATTCGGCAGCGTGACCGTGAAGGCGATCGGCGGCGTGGTGAATTCTGCAGCCGGATTGGTGACCGTGATGGCTCCCGGTTGCGTCTGCTGGAAGAAGCTAGCGGGAATCACCGCTGTCATCTGGGTTAGGCCGACATACTTGCTTGCGATTGCAGCGCCGTTGAGCTCGACGATGGAGTTGGCGGTAAACCCGGTGCCGGTGAGCGTAATGGTGGTGGCTGCAGACCCGTAAACGCCGCTCGTTGGCTGAATGGACGCGAGCCCCAGGCCCGCAGCTACCTGGATGGTGACCGAGGCTGATGCCGTGGTGTAGTCGGCCGTATCCGGCGGAGTGTACTTGACACTCAGCGTTTGCGCACCCACGGCCAGAACGGTGCCCGCGGCCGGTGTGTAAGCAAAGGCGCCGCCCGGAGGCGTAGCTGTGGCATCCAACTGCGTGCTGCCGAGTGCAGTGCCGTAAGTGATCGAGGCGGGGTTAGCCCAGCTGATGGCCGGCGTGGCCTGGTTGACGGTAATCGCAACGCTGTCGCCGGAGCCGAGGTAGTCTGCGCTGTCCTTGGGCGTGAAGGCAACCTCAAGAACCTGCTGGCCGGCGCCGAGGATGGCTCCGATGGCAGGCGTGTAGGTGAAGGTCCCCTGCACCGTGTCGGTCGCGTTCAACTGTGTTGCGCTCAGCGGAGTCCCGTACGTAATTGCCGCTGGAAGCGCCCACGTGATGGTGGTCGTGGCCTGATTGACAGTAATCGACACTGTAGCCGTGACGTCCTGGTAATCGGTGGGGACGCTGGGCACAAATGTCACTGACAGGCTGTGCGTCCCGGCGGTGAGGATCGTTCCGGCGGCGGGCGTGTACGTGAAGGCTCCGGACACCGAGGCAGTCGCATCCAGCTGCGTGGTGCTCAGCGCCTTGCCGTAAGTGATGTTGGCGGGGTTGGACCACGTAATGATGGGTGTGCCCTGGTTGACCACTTCGTTGACGGTATTGGAAGTGGTTCTGGCGTAGACGCTGGAACTGGAAGGCGTATATAAGGCAGTCAGCGACGACGTGCCCACAGGAAATACAAGATTATCCGCGCTGATTTGGGCCGCGCTGTCGAGGAATGTGGCCACCCCGTTTAACCCGACGGCAAGGTCGGGATTGCCGTCGCCATTGAAGTCGGCGCTGGCAATGGCCTGGCCGTAGGTTGCGGGCAGCGATGTCTCCCCGGTCATGGCGCCGGTGGAGGAACCGAGCAGAATGGTTGTGCCTCCGCCCTGGACTGTGCCGGTTCCGGCCACCGCGATGTCGGCATAGCCGTCGTGGTTGAAATCGTTCATTGTGATCGCCGCGGGCTGCGAGGCAACGCCGTAAGAAGCTCCTGCGACGAAGTTGCCGTTCTGGCCCACGCCACCGTTGATCAGCGTATAGACCGTGGAATCGATATTGCTGACCACAGCCAGGTCAGGGTAACCATCGCCGTTGATGTCGCCGGATGCGATCGCGGTGGCCGATGCTCCCACGGGATAGGTCTGCGGACCGGTGAGTCGGCCGGCTTCGGCGTTGTAGAGGAAGACCGCTGCATCGGGGCCGTTGTTATCGCTGAGCGCAATTTCGGAGCGGCTACCGCCATCGAAGTTGGCAACGGTAATTCCCGTGTAATTGGCGGTTTCGGACACGGAGTTCCACGAACCCAAGGACGGGAAGTTGGTGGGCGTGCTGCCGGTGCCGTAGAAAGCCGTCACCGAGTCGGCGTTGATGGCAGCGAAGCCCTGGTTGCCGCTTCCATCGAAGTCGCCGGTAGCCACCGCGACGGCTCCCGGTACATTGAGAAGCTGGCTGAACGTCATATCGCCCGCGGCATCGCAGGCGGCCAGCAGCACCAGGACATTGCCATCGGAGGCCGCGATCACCAGGTCGGTGCAACCGTCGCCGTTGAAATCCGCTGCCGCCATCGACACTGACGTGGGATCGATGTTGGCCGAAGCGCCATAAGTCACCGGCGCCTGGAAAGTGCCGTCCCCGTTGCCGACCGATATCAGCAGGGTTCCGGCGTCGGGACCGACCTCAAGCGTTGCGATGTCAGGAATGCTGCCCGGAATGCTTTCCTTGTGGAAGTAGCCCGTGACCACGGCAACGACGGTCTGCCCGGTGACGGCATCGATGGTGCCGACGCTGGCCAGTCCGCTGGAACCATTTGCCGTGGCCAACGTGCCGCTGCCGACCACGATGTCGGTGTTAATGAAGGTGATGGTTCCCGTTGGGATCCCAAGCCCGTCGCTGGTTACGTTCGCGGTGAGGTTGATCGGCGTGGGATAGTTCACCGGGTTGGCACTGGAGGCAAGAGTGACAGTGACCGGTGTCGAAGCCACCTGCAGCGAAATCGTGTTTGAAGTGCCGGGTCCGACGGCGTCGCTGCCGGCGTAGGAAGCCTGAATGGTGTAAGTCCCCGGCGGGAACAGCCCGTAACTGTAACTGGCCAGGCCGGCGAGGTTAAACGTCGGAGCAACTGTCGCAACTGTGGGCAGGCCGGTGAGCGTCACGATCTGGCCGGCAGGCAGAGTGGCGCCGCCGGCCTGCACTTGGAACGTGACTACAGCCCCGGAGACAGTTGAAAGAGTGGAACTGGAAAGAACCAGCGAAAGACCCGTGCTGTTCACCTGGATGCTGGTGGATGCGAGCGAATTTACCAGGCTGTAATTGCTGTCGCCGCCATAGTTGATGATGATGCTGTGCGTTCCACCAGCAAGCGCGCTGGTCGAGTAAGTCGCCGTCGAGTTCGTCGAACCCGGCGTCAGGGCTACGGTCCCAAGCAGATTGGTGCCATCGTAGAAGCTGACATTCCCTGTTGGCACTGCGCCGCCTGCAACGCCGGTCACGGTTGCCGTAAACGTGACGCTGCTTCCAAAGGTGGCGCTCGACGGACCGGTCACGCTCCCGGTTGGCGTCGCCGTGCTGACCGTGATCGATGTGGAGGCTAGCGAGTTCACCAGGCTGTAATTGCTATCGCCGCCATAGTTGATGACGATGCTGTGCGTTCCGCCCGTCAGCGCGCTGGTCGAATATGTCGCCGTCGAGTTCGTCGAACCCGGGATCAGAGCTACTGTCCCAAGCAGAGTCGCGCCGTTGTAGAAGCTGACGTTGCCCGTGGGCACAGCGCCGCCT
>PLSH01000197.1 GCA_003165095.1 Acidobacteriaceae bacterium | reverse complement strand
ATCCGCCGCGGTAGATGGAGAAGCGCTCGCCGCCGAGCAGGGTGATGTAGCGGCCCAGGCGCAGGTGGTCAGAGAGATAGAACTCGACCAGCGCTGCGCCGGCATTGGCACCGGTATCGGGTTGTGAGGCGGCGCTGCCGTCATTGACCCGGACGCCAAACAGATCGTTCTCAGCCTGGTAGAAGGAATAGAGGCCGGCAGAAAAGCTGTTGGGTCCGGCGTCGGCGCGCGCATCGGCCTGGGCGCCGATGTAGTTCGAGGTCTGATGCCAGGTAGTGGCGACGGGGAGGTCGGTCGGCAATGAGTTGTAGCCGGCCTGGTTCAAGTGATAGAAGGGCGCGAAGGAAAACAATGCCTTGGGCGAGATGGTGTGGACCCAGTTGGCGATGACGAAGGTGTCGCGTTCAGTTTGGGCGTCGCGCAGGCCGACAGAACTGTAATAGCCGGAAGTGGTCTCGTAATCGTTGGGGTTGGGGTCGTAGGGGATATCGAAGTAGTCCTGGCGGTATTGGGCGTTGAGACGTAGCTGATCACTGGGCGTCTGGTTGCGAATGAGCGACAGGAAGCCGCTTTGGGAGTTGGTGGCGTCGTGATAGATGTTGGCCACCGGAGTGGCCAGACCGTAGTTGGAGCGGGAGACGGTGAGGCTGGAGTACCACGCGGTCTTGTCGGAGTGGTCGCCGAAGGACAGCTGAGTTTCCCCGGTATCCTGATTGCCGGCAGAGAAAACCAATTCCGCGTCGTGGTTGTATTCGAAGCCATTGCGGGGCAGCACGTTGAAGACCCCGTAGGTGCGGTCGCCCACCCCGGCGTCGTAGCTTCCGCGCTGGGTTTCGAGGGAGTCAATGTCTTTGGGATCGATCTGCGGACCGACGTTGGAGGCGATTTTGGTGTTGGGGATGGCGATGCCGTCGATGAGCCAACTGGCCTGGTGGCCGCCGCGCATGTGCAGCATGTCGTGGGTCATGTAGGCTCCGGGGACGTAGTCGGTAATCAACTCCGAGCCGATGGTGCGGTCCGCGCCGGGGGTTTGATCGATCATCTGGCGCGTGATGAGCGTGGTGGGCGTTACCGTATCTGCGGAACCGGCGGTAGCATGCACTTCAACGGATTGCGTGGCCGCGCCAACTTCCATGGGAATGTGCAGCACTGGGTTGGTGTCAGAAGCCACGGTCAGCGACTGGGTTATGGAGGCAAAGCCGGGCGCGGCAACAGTGAGCCGGTAGACGCCGATGGGCGTTTGCGGAAGCTCGAACGCGCCGTCGGGGTTGGTTGCGGCGTGCAGGAGGAACGCGGAATCCGCAGCCTGAAGGGTGATATTTGCGCCGGCGATGGGGCGGTGTTGCGGGTCGTGGACGACTCCGTGCACGGTGGCGAAGACGGTGGCGCATGCGGGAAGGGAAGCGGCCAGGAAGAGGGCCGCGGCAAGAGCATAAAGACGGCGCATGAAAGATCATCTCCGAGTGAAACAGAGGCATTTGCCGCGCCGATTGGAGGAATATGGGCGGCGTCTAAAAAAAACATTTTGGGAATCGTTGAAAACGGCCCGATCGCGTAAATGGGGCGCAGAACGATGGCGAGTCAGGCAAGAAGAAGTCGATCCTGAGGGGTTAGAGCCCGCACCCTTCAAACTGAATTGGCGCCAACGAACCGCGGCGTTGCCTTTCAGATTCAGAGCAAAGTTTTCGGCGGGGTCGTCAGCTGAGGATTGCGGCGGGAGGTCCGCGGCCGGCGTGGGCGCAGTTGGGGTTTGAGGTCGCCGACACGAGCAGGGCTGCGGAGTGGGAGCGGGGTAACGGAACGGACAGGCCGTCCGGCGAGGCTGCCAGCGCATGAGGGAGCGTGGAGATGGCAGCAGTGGAACCGGGATAGTATGGGCAGGTTAGCGGAGCGGAAAATGCAGGAGACGAACCGGGCTGCGGCGGGGCCGTCAGGGCGGCCAAACGGGCGGCCATGGCGCAGTGGTGGGCACCGTGGCGGCGGCAGCAGGGCGGCAGGCGCGATTCGCTGCTGGAGTCGAGAGCCGCTGCAAGCGGACCCAGGCTGAAGAACAGAATAAAAAAAATGGAGAAGCCGCGCCGCATCTGGTTCTGATGTTACACGAGAGCCAGTTCCGCGCCGGGGATTTGTCTCCGGTCGGGTATCATCAATTTACCGATTGATTCGCTTCGCCAATTCACGTTCAAGGAAGATTCAGGTGCCTGAATTGCATGATTCCGCATCGCCTCTCGATGATTCCGTTTCTTCCGCGCTGGACGCCCGCGTGCAGCGCCCGTTGCGGATCGCCATTTTTGGTTTTGGAACGGTGGGCAGTTCGGTAGCCCGAATTCTTGTCGAGTCGAAGCCGCAAGGCGTGGAACTGACTCATGTGTTCAACCGCGGCGTGGCCCGCAAGCGTGTTGACTGGACGCCCCCGGGGGTGGTGTGGAGCGAAGACGCCGATGCTGTACTGGCCTCCGATGCGGATGTAGTCGTTGAGCTTGCCGGGGGGCTCGATCCGGCGGGCGTGTGGGTGCGCCGCGCGCTCGAAGCCGGCAAGAGCGTGGTGACCGCCAACAAGAAGCTCATCGCATATCAGGGGGTGGATCTGGAGAGGCTGGCTGCTCGAAAGGGAGGACATCTCAAGTACGGCGCAGCGGTTGCGGGCGGAATACCGGTGATTCCGGGACTTGAGCAGGGCCTGGCCGGCGATCGCATCGAGCGCATTGAAGGCATTCTCAACGGCACGTGCAATTTCATATTGAGCAAGATGGAAGAGGGAGCGGAATACGCCACCGTACTGGCAACGGCGCAGGCCAGAGGCTATGCCGAGGCCGACCCGACTGAGGACGTGGGCGGGTTTGACGCGCGGGCCAAGCTGGCCATCCTGATGCGGCTGGCGCTGCGGGTGCAGGTGGATCCTGAGGAAATTGTGCCGCGGCCCATTACGGCTGTCACGGCCGTCGACTTCAGTTATGCGCGCGATCTGGGCTGCACGATTCGCCAGGTGGCACGGGCCGAGCAGGTGAACGGGCGCCTGGCGGCAACGGTCGGGCCGATGCTGGTTGCGGTGCGGTCGCCGCTGGCGTGGTCGCAGGGCACGGAAAACATGGTGATCGTCAGGGGCCACTATGGAGGCGATGTGGTCTTCTCAGGCCACGGCGCGGGCGGTCATCCGACGGCAGTGGCTGTGGTCAGCGATCTGCTGGCGCTGGCGCACGGGTCGCGCCGCGTGGAGATTCCTTCGGCTCCAGCGCGAGTGGGCGCGGAATTCGAGGTTCCGCATTACATTCGCTTTCTGGTTGTCGACCGGCCGGGAATCGTGGCGGCGATTACGGGCGCGCTGGCCAGGGAGCAGATCAATATTCGCGCCATTGTGCAGAAGCCGGGCTATCCGGCCGATGCGTTGCCGTTTGTGGTTACCGTTGAGCCGTGCAAGGCTTCTGCGCTCAAGCGTGCGCTGGCCGAGATTCGCGAACTGGATTGCATGCTGATTGAGCCGCTGGATTTGCAGATGCTGGAGTGAGAAGGAACAGGGAATAGGGGAACGAGTGAATAAGTGAAGAAGTGAATAAGTGAAAAGGTGAACGGGAAACGGGGACTAGCGTTTGTGCGGGAGGTTGGACATTGATCGACACCATTTATCGATGTGAAATTTGCGGGGAAGAGAGCCAGAATCCGATGCGATGGCTGGTGGTCCATTGCAGCGACGCGCAGTTGACTATTTTGAAATGGACGAAGGAAGCGGCGGATGCGCCGCACGCGCGGCACTACTGCGGCGAGGCGCATGCGCAAGTTTATGTCAGCCGCTGGCTGGAGTCTTATTGCAGTTAGCGAGTCAGCGAGTTGGCGAGTTAGCGAGTCAGCGAGACGGCTAGACGGCAAGACTTCGGATCAGCGAGGCAGCCAGGTGGGCATTAGGGCTTGGTGGGAGCGGGGCCGGTGGACTCGCGGATGACCAGTTCGGGGCTCATTACCACTTCGGATGGAAATTCCTTTTCGCGGTTGGCGATGCGTTCGAGCAGCACCTGTGCGCCGCGCTTGCCCATTTCCATGAGCGGCTGGCGGACGGTGGTGAGCGACGGAGTGGAGTAGGCCGCCGATAAAATGTCGTCAAATCCAACCACAGAAACATCTCCGGGGACGGTGAGGCCGGCATCCTTCAGCGCGCGGATGGCGCCGATGGCGGCGATGTCGTTGAAGCAGAAGACGGCGGTGAAGTCGCGGGTTTTTTCAAGCAGCGCCTGCATGGGCTTGAAGCCGATTTCGGGAGCCATGGGATGGTATCCGGCCTTCATCGACCAGCCGGCTGCGTCGATGCGGATGACCAGGGCTGGATCGAGCTTGAGATCCATCTCCCGGGCCACCTGCTGGATGCTTTCCCAGCGGAATTCAGAGTCGGGAATGGCGCGCGGGCCGCGCATGATGGCGATCCTGCGGTGCCCGAGCGCATGCAAATGACTGAGCGCCTGCTGGACGGCCAAATGATGATCGAGGATGATGTTTGTGACATTCGAGACCGGGCTGTGGGCAGAGATTGCGACCACCGGCACCGGCACATCAATGTGTTCGGCCGGGGTGTTGAGCAGAAGAAACCCGTCGACGGCGCGCTCGACCAGCATGCGCGGATACTTTTCGATCAGCTCCCGCTTCCAGTCGTGGCAGGCGGTGAAGTAGAAGTAGTGGGCGTGGGTCAGTTCCTCCACCACGCCGCTCATCACGCGCGTGAAGTAGCCCTCGCTCAGGTCCGGCGCCAGCACCCCCACGCTCAT
>PLSH01000264.1 GCA_003165095.1 Acidobacteriaceae bacterium | reverse complement strand
TCCGAGCCTGAGAGGACTCGCAGTCTACCCAACTGGCACCTCGACCTGCGTCACAAAAACCTCGCCGTGCAGCCGGCGTGCGACCTCGGAAGGGGAAGCGGTTTCGAAGAAAAGTGTGAGAGCCTCGATGAGATTGGCGCGTGCCTCCTCAATCGTCGCGCCTTGGCTTGCGATGTCAAGCTCAGGGCACAATGAGACGAAGCCGTCGTCTTCACGCTCGATAATTGCCGTCATTCGCTGATTCAGCATACTCAGATTCTAAGCCATTCTTGCGCTCTTGAGACACCCAATCGAGCTTGGAGCCCTCACCCGCCCAGCCGCCCCAGCGCCTCCGCGCTCTTCAGCCTCCGCTCCAAATGCCGTTCCAGCGCCTGCACCGTAAACCGCCTCAGATCCTGCCCGCGCCGCCGCGGCCACTGCTCGCCCGCAAATGCCGCGGCCGGCGAGCGCAACATCCGCTGCGCCAGTTGCCAACTGTCAGCCGACAGCGCGCTCGCGTTGCCGCTGCGATGCACGCCGCAAAAAAGCCCATCGGCATAACTGCTGTACGAAACCTCCGCTCCATGCAATGCCTCGCCGCAAGCCATGCAGTGGGCCATATCCGGCAACAGCCCCATCAGCCGCGTCATCCACAGCGAAAAATAAGTCAGCGCCATCCACGGCTGCACGGTATCCGACTGCGCGGCCGTCGTCTGCTCCAGCACCGAAACCAGAAGCCGGAAAACAGTCTCCTGCGGATCGCGCTCCGGCAGCGCCTCGTCTATCACTTCCGCAAAAAAACTCAGCACCGCCATCCGCGCGTGGTCCACCGGAGCCGACAGCGGCGAACGCAAAATTTCCAGTTGATCCAGCCGCACCAGCTCCTGGCCCGGCCGTTCCGCAAACCAGGCCCGCGCCAGCGTCATCGGCTCCAGCGCCCCGCCAAACCGCTTGCGGCTCTTCAGCGCCGCTTTTGCCACGCCCTTCACCCGCCCGTAATCGCGCGTGAAAAAGCTCACAATCAGGTCGGCCTCATGCACCGGCCAGGTGCGCAAAACTACCGCTTCCGAGGTAAGCACGCTCATGCGTCTACTATCTTCGCATTGCCGCCAGTCCGATTCGCCTGAGGCCGGCTCCTGCCGCGCCGCACCCAGGCGAAGAATATTCTCAAAATGTAAGGGAAATCGAAATAGGTAAGGAAGTCTCAAAAATGTAAGGAATAATTGTAAATGTAAGGTAAAATCAAAAATGAAAGGAGTCTTGCGATGTTTTCCGCTAAAGTCACATCAAAAGGACAGGTTACGATTCCAGCGGAGGTTCGGAAAGCTATGGGGCTGGACCCTGGCGCAAAGGTGATGTTTTTTCCGAACTCCGGGGGAGGTTTCATCATGCGGGCCCGCACAGGGTCAATCAAGGACCTGCGGGGCATCCTGGCCGGGTACGATGTCCCGAGGACCGACGAGGAGATGAACGAGATGATCCACCAGCGCGCTTTTGAACTGGATCAGGCTACCAGGAGCGGCGCACAGCAGGCCTCCGACGGAGAGGCGGCGTGATCGGCCTGGATACAAATGTCCTTTTGCGCTTTATTGCCCAGGACGATCCGCTTCAAAGCGCTCTGGCAGATGCCACAATGTCGTCTCTCACAGCCGAGAATCCGGGGTGGGTGGGGCTGGCAACGGTTCTTGAGTTTGTCTGGGCAATGAGCAAGAAAATGCGCTTTGCGAAGCCTGTGATCTGCAATGCACTTGACGGTCTGCTCATGCTGGATTCCATTGTTGTGGAGCAAGATTTGATTGTGGCGACGGCGGTGCAGCAGTTTCGTGCCACTCGGGCCGATTTTGCCGATTGCCTCATCTCGGCGTCCGCTCGCGCCGCCGGATGCACCCGAACCGTCACCTTCGACCGCATCGCTGCGCGCGATGCGGGGATGGAATTGANNCCCCCCGCTACAATAGTCCCAGAGGTTCCAAATGCCCACCGCTATGGTCACCTTCAACGGTCGCATCACACTTCCCCCTCAAATCAGAAAGCAGCTCCATCTCAAGACCGGCGACAGTGTCGATTTTGTCGAAATCGGCAAAGACCGGTTCGCAATCTCCCTGCAACCCGGTTTGTCCCCCGCCGCCGAGGTCTCCGCTCAGCCGCTGGACTATCTCCCCAAAGCCGGCAAGATCAACCAGCCCGTCCACTAAAGCCAAACTGCGCAAGCTCTAGCCCTTCTTTTCCCCACACACACGAACGCCCGCCGGGGCCTCACCACGGCGGACGTCTTCTAGCCATGTTCTTGTGTCGTGTTGCCGCGGACCGCGCTTATCGCCCGAAGTGCGTGGCGTTCTTCTCGGTAAAGTGCGCCCATTTCTCCGGCAGATCGTCCTGAGCGAAGATGGCCGAGACCGGGCAGGCCGGCACGCAGGCGCCGCAGTCGATGCANNCAGGCGGTGTCCTTGGTGCCGATACAGGGTTCTGCAATGATGTATGCCATCTCTTATTTCTCCGTGGATCTCAGCGCTTCTCCAATTGCTCTACCCTGAACCACGGCCGCCGAGTGGCTTTTTCCCTAAGGAAAAGGCACCCCGCACACCTTGGCAAGGGCATTTAAAGTTGGATTACCGCTCTCACTTCACGACGCTGATAGTAGCACAGCACCCCTCAAAACCCGCTCAATCTTTAAGAATCGCGTTTTGCCATGCGGTAAGCCCAGGGCGAGAATCGGAGAGCGTCATCTGCCTTTCGCGGCGCGGGCCAGCGCATACTCGTGCGGCGTCGGAATCGGCGTCAGGTCGCGCCCCGCAAACAAGTCGCCGAACAGCCCAACCAGCTCCTCGTGAATCAGCCCGTTCGAGGCCAGAATCTCGCGGCTATCCAGCTTGTACGGTTCGCCCGCAAAGCTCGTCACGCGTCCGCCCGCCTCGGTCACCAGCAGAATGCCCGCGGCCGTGTCCCAGGGATTCAGATTGAACTCCCAGAAGGCCTCCAGCCGTCCCGCCGCAACATACGCCAGGTCCAGCGCGGCCGAGCCGGCGCGCCGCACCCCGTGCGAGCGCAGCGTGAATTCCTGATAAAAATGCACGTTGGGGCTGGCGTGCCGTTTGCGGCTCGGAAACCCCGTTGCCACCAGCGACTCAGCCAGATCCGGCGTGCGCGAAACCCGCATCGGCTTCCCGTTCAAAATCGCGCCCCGCCCGCGCTCGGCGGTAAACAGCTCGTCGCGCATGGGATCGTAGATCACCCCCGCAACCAGCGTTCCATCTTCCTCCGGCTTGATGCCTGCCGGCCTGTCCTCCAGCCCCAGCGACACGCAGAACTGTGGAAATCCGTGGGCAAAGTTTGTGGTCCCATCCAGGGGATCGACGTACCAGCGGTATCTTCCCGCCAGCCGGTCCCGCGTTCCCTCTTCGCCGTAAACTCCGTGTTCCGGGAATGTCTCGCCAAGCCGCGCACGGATCAGCTTTTCCACGGTGCGGTCGGCCACCGTCACCAGGTCCACGTCGCCCTTGTACTCGGTCTCAACTCCCTGCGCAAAAAACTCGCGCAGCCGCGCCCCGCCCTCGCGCGCAATCTCCGTCGCCTTCGCAATGCACAACGGGTCCAGCCCCGCAGCGTGCTCCGCCGCCCCGCTCACAAGGTCTCCTCGATCACGGCCGGCGCGGCCGCCTCGAAGCGCACCATGCGCCGCTTGCCCGCTTCGCTGATGGTGCGGATCTGGTTCTTGTAGATGAACAGGTTGGGATGTCCCTCGCGCGTAAGCCGCAGCATCGCGTCGTCGAAATACTCGATCCAGCCGCGCACCGACTCCCCGTCGCGCAACTTGATGGTCACGATCACCTGGCGATCGCTGAGTGAACGCAGATAGAGCGCCTCCTGCCCGGTTTCACCCGGCGGAGGCGCCTTCGAGCGGCGGCGGGAAGGCATTGGAGGTGTCATCATCCCCATTTTAGTCCTCCACCGGCAAAGCCGACCCACGGGGAATGAAACTGTGCGACCCACGAGAAATGAAACTGTACGACCCACCGAGAATGAAACTGTACGACCCACCGAGAATGAAACTGTGCCCCATCCATCGGACGTCTTTGTTTTTGTCCGATGGGTGGGAATGTAGCG
>PLSH01000426.1:541-5291 GCA_003165095.1 Acidobacteriaceae bacterium | reverse complement strand
TGCTCTGTTTTTAGTCCCTTAGTCCCTAGTCCCTCAGTCCCCGTCGCGTCTTAGACGCGGCGTCTCTTCGGCGGACGGCAACCGTGGTGCGGCACCGGCGTCACGTCGCGGATGGAGCGAACTTCAATGCCCGCGGCCGCCAGGGCGCGGATGGCCGACTCGCGGCCCGATCCCGGTCCTGCAACCCGCACATCGACTGAGCGCATGCCGTGATCGCGCGCCATGCTGGCCGCATTCGACGCTGCCTGCTGCGCCGCGAACGGCGTGCNNTGTTGAACGTGGCCTGAATGTGCGCAATGCCAAACGGCACATTCTTGCGCTCGCGCTTCTTGAACTTCTTGTTCTTGCCTGCTTTGCCGGTTCCGGCTTTCTGCTCTGGTTTCGCCATTAGGTCTTCGCAACCGCCTTCTTCTTGCCGGCAATCGTGCCCTTGCGCGGGCCCTTCCGGGTGCGGGCATTGGTGTGGGTGCGCTGGCCGCGCACCGGCAGCGACCGCCGATGACGGTTGCCGCGGTAACTTTGGATGTCAATGAGGCGCTTGATGTGCATGGAGACGTCCTTGCGCAGGTCGCCCTCCACTTCACCCTGGTCCTCAATCACCTGGCGGATCCGGTTTACCTCTTCCTCGCCCAGATCCTGGACCTTCTTGAAGGCATCGACGTTCGCCTTCTCCAGAATCTTGAGGGCGCGCGGATTGCCGATCCCGAAGATATACGTGAGCGCGATCCTTGCCTGCTTGTTGCGGGGCAGATCGACGCCAGCAATACGTGCCATTTTAGTTCCTCTGCTACTTCGGTTGTGTGCCTCCGGCCTTAACCGGCTCGCACGGGTTATGCGGATACATCCAGAGGTTCATCGCAAGCCTTGACTCAGGCTAACTAGCCTCTTTTCAGGGGTCAGGTTTCAGGTTTCAGGTTTATCGCGCCGATGCTTGCCGCTTCAACTAGTCCTTAGTCCCTTAGTCCCTGCCCTGCGTGGAGTTCCGCTTATGCCAGTCTCACTTACCCCTGGCGCTGCTTGTGCTTTGCGTTTTCGCAGATTACGCGCACTACACCCTTGCGCGTGATCACCTTGCACTTGACGCAAATCTTCTTTACCGATGCCCGGACCTTCATGGTTGCTGCCCTTCTCCGCACACAAGGAAAAATCCAGGCGCGGGATATCAAGAATCACTTGTAGCGGTACACAATCCGTCCGCGATTCAGGTCGTNNGCTTGACCTTGAACATGGCATTGGGCAAAGTTTCTACCACCGTTGCCATTACCTCAATCGCGTCTTCCTTCGGCAAACTGTGTCCAGTTCCGCCGGTCCCATCATCGGTCCCGGCCTGTTGTGGCACCCCGGGGGCTTTGAACCCCGAAGATGCAATCCTGCCCGAGTCCTACTCGGTTAAAACTCGCGCGCCGGTGGCAGTAACCGCCACCGTGTGCTCAAAGTGAGCGCTCATGCTTCCGTCCCTGGCCACCGCCGTCCAGCCATCGTCCAGCACCAGAACGTCGGGGCGGCCGGCATTGACCATGGGCTCGATGGCGATCACCATTCCCGCCTTCAGCCGCATGCCCCGGCCCGCCTGGCCAAAATTCGGCACCTGCGGATCCTCGTGCATGTGTACCCCGATGCCGTGGCCCACAAAATCCCTTACCACCGAGAAACCTTCGCCTTCGACCACGCCCTGCACCGCCGCGCCCACATCGCCCAGCGTTGCTCCCGGGCGAACCGCCGCGATGCCGGCCTTGAGCGATTCTTCGGTCACCTTCAGCAGCCGCGCCGCATCGGGATCGATGTCTCCCACCGGGACCGTGATGGCCGCATCGCCGTAGTAGCCGTCCACCACCACGCCAAAATCCACCGAAACAATGTCCCCTTCCTTGAGAACCCGCTTCGGCGATGGAATCCCGTGCACCACTTCGCTGTTCACCGAGGTGCACAGCACGCACGGAAACCCGTGGTATCCCTTGAAGGCCGCCTTGACGCCCAGTTCGTCCAGCCGCGCGGCAGCGGCTTTTTCCAGATCGAAGGTGGTGGCGCCCGGTTTTACGCGGCTGCGCACCAGTTCCAGCACCTCGCGAACCACCTGGCCCGCGCGGCGCATCTTCTCGATTTCCTGCGACGACTTGAGAACAACAGCCACGGAACTCCAGTAAGCAGTGGTCAGTGGTCAGTGAACAGTGATCAGTTTCATTCCAATGCTGTCTTGCGCTTCAACCGATCCCTGATCCCTGACTCCTGAAAACCCGAAACCCGAAACCCGAAACCTGAAACCTGAAACCTGAAACCTGATCCCTGAAACCTGATCCCTGCTCTCACACGCACAAACCCGCCGTCCGGCCGCGCCTTACTTGCGCAACCGCTCGACGGCGGCAACAATTCCGGCCGCAATTTCTGCAATCGGCCGGTCTCCATCCACTTCCGCGAATCGTCCCTGAGCCCGGTAGTGCTCCACAACAGGCGCGGTGAGGGCCGAGTAAGCGCGCATGCGCTCCTTGAAGACCTCTTCCGTGTCGTCGGCTCGCTGGGTGAGCTCTGCATTCTCTACATTGCAGAATCCATCCGTCGCCGGCGGATTCACGTAGACGTTGTAGATGCTCTGACAGACAGGGCAAATCCTGCGCCCGGTAATCCGGCGCAATAACTGATTATAGTTCACCTGGATGCTGACGGCAACTACCGGCCGCGACTCGGTCTGGGCCGCCAGGCGGCCATCCAGCCAGGTCGCCTGCCCCAGAGTCCGCGGGAAACCGTCGAGAATGTAACCGTTGGCTGTGTCCGGCTGGAGCAGCCGAATTGCCACCATCTCGTTGACCAGGGAATCGGGAACCAGCTCTCCCCGCCCCATGATTTCTTTGGCGGTACGGCCCAGCGATGTTCCCTGAGTCACGTTGGCGCGCAGCAGATCCCCGGTGGATATCTGCGGAATCCCCCACAGTTTCACCAGTTCCTTGGCCTGGGTTCCCTTGCCCACGCCCGGCGCTCCCAACAAAAGAATCGGGCCGGGAACGGTTTCTGACTCCGTGTCCCGGCCGCTTTCTACCGAAGTTGTTGCCGATAAAGACATTACCAGGTTTTCCTTCCGNNTGGCCACACCCACCACAATCAACAGAGAGGTGCCGCCAAAGTAGAAGTTGACCCCCATACCGTGAATCGCCCAGTTGGGCAGTGATTCAAAATACCGCCCGACGAGGAATAACTTGTCAAACCGGATGCCCGAAATGAGGAAGGTGGGCACCAGCGAGACCAGAATCAGGTAAAGCGCTCCCACCAGCGTGATGCGGGTGAGAATGTCGTTGATGAAGTCCGAGGTCCGTTTGCCGGGCCGGATTCCGGGAATGAAGGAACCCGACTTGCGGAAGTTATCGGCAATATCGTCCGGTTTCATCACGATCGAGACATAAAAATAGGCGAAAAAGATGATGCCCAGCATATCCAGGAATTCATACCACGGGTATCCGGGTTGGAGCGCCAGCATGATGGGCTGCAGCAGCTTGGAGTTCTGCACCCACTCCACCTGGCCGAAGAGCATGGGCGCGGAGAGAATGGAGCTGGCGAAGATGACGGGCATGACGCCGCCCGAGTTGACCTTGAGCGGCAGGTGGCTCGATTGGCCGCCCATCATGCGCCGACCGATGATGCGGCGCGCGCTCTGGATGGGAATTCTCCGCTCCGACCTCTCCACGTAAACGATGAACGCCACAATCCCCACCATGCCCGCCAGCAGCACCAGCACCACGAGGATGCTCATTGAGCCCCAGGCGTCGGTTTGGATCTTCACGATCAGTTCGCCCACGCCGCGGGGCAGGCCGGCTACAATGCCGGCAAAGATGAGCAGGCTCATTCCGTTGCCGATGCCGCGATCGGTGATTTGTTCGCCCAGCCACATGATGAAGGCCGTGCCGGTAGTGAGCGTCAGCACCGTCATGCACAGAAACTCGGCGCCCGGATTGAGGACCATTCCGCCCTTGGTGAGCATGAAGGCGATGCCGATCGACTGCAATCCGCCCAGGATAACGGTCATATAGCGCGTCCACTGCGTGATCTTGCGCCGGCCCAGTTCGCCTTCCTTTTGGATGCGCGCCAGCGGCTCATACACCACGGTCAGAAGCTGGAAGATGATCGAAGCGGTGATGTAGGGCATGATGCCCAGCGCGAAGATGGTCATGCGCCGCAGGTTGCCCCCGCCGAACAGGTCCATCAGCCCCAGCGCCGAGCCGTTCTGCGAGTTGAACAAGAGCTCGAGCTGGTGGACGTTTACGCCCGGGGTGGGAATGAACGCGCCCAGCCGGTAGACAGCCAGGATGCCAAGCGTAAACAGCACCCGCTTGCGCAGGTCGGGAATCCGGAAAATATTGAGAAACTTCTCAATCATGTTTGATAATCCGCTTCAGGCGTCAGCCGCCACTCAAGAATCTTTCGCTTCGTCCATTTTAGAGCATTTCCGGATTTCTTCTCAGCTTACTGAATCCGGAAAGCACTGCCTATGCGGGCCGTCACACTAGAAACAGCCGTCAGCTTTCAGCCTTTCATTTCGCGCCGCCCNNCCACCAGGGCCTTGCCGCCGGCCTTCTCGATTTTTTCGGCGGCCGATTTTGAAAACTTGTGCGCGTGGATGGTGATAGCCGCGCTCAATTCGCCTGAGCCGAGAATCTTGATGAGGGCCTTTTTGCTCGAGGACAGGCCGAGTTTCTTGTAGTCGTCCAGGCCGATCTCGGCAACTCCGAGCTCCGCGATCCGGTCCAGATTCACCACCGTGTAC
>PLSH01000426.1:0-455 GCA_003165095.1 Acidobacteriaceae bacterium | reverse complement strand
CTTTTTTGGGCGCGCGCAAATTCGATAGATTCTTTGCCATGATTTCCTCGCTGTAGCGCCGGACAAGGTTGATCCCCGCCGACTCGCGTTGCTTACAGAGATCAGGGGTCAGAGATCAGAGATCAGTTGAAGCCCCCTGATCTCTGACCCCTGATCTCTGATCCCTAGTTCTCGACGATCCGAACCAGGTGCGGAATGGTCTTCACCATGCCGCGAATCGACTCGTTGTCCACGCGCTCCACAATCTGGTTGAGCCGCGTAAACCCAAGACCCTTGACCACCGCCTTGTGCTTGGCGGGCGTCGAGTTCTTCGAGCGGTAATACTGAATGAGAATCTTCTTGGTTTCCGCCATGGTTTACATCTCCTCCACGGACTTGCCGCGCAAAGCCGCCACTTCAGCCCGGTCGCGCAACTGAGTCAGCGCGTCGAACGTGGCCTTGACGACGTTGTGCGG
>PLSH01000404.1 GCA_003165095.1 Acidobacteriaceae bacterium | reverse complement strand
GGCAGCCGAGGAAGCTCTCGGCGTCGATCCGCGCGACATTGAAATAAACCTGCGCGCGCTGCTGCAAACTTCGCAAACTGCCGCGTTCTCCAATCAAACGGCCTCGGCCACAACCGCCGCATCCGACTGAATATGAGCGAACTGCTTCAATCCGGGCAACATCCTGACGCTGACCAACTCAGCGCCTTCATGGAACAGGCTTTGCCTGTGCATGAGCGCGGTGATGTGCTGGCGCACCTAGCCGTGTGTTCTGATTGCCGCGCCACGGTCGCGCTGGCGTTGCCTCCGGCCGCTGTGCCGCAAAAGCCGGTAGCCGAAACCGCGCGCCGGCCGTGGTTCTCTTCCTGGATCGTCTTCGTGCCCGCAATGGTGGCAGTAGCCGCGCTTGCGCTCTTCATCGTCTACATCAACCGCCCGGCAAATAGCCGTCTCACCGGCCCGGCGCAGATGGCCGTTTCTCAACCTCCCGCAAACATTCAGCCGTCTGCGCAAGCCACTGCGTCGATAGTCGCCGCGCCGTCTCAAAAATCTCCGCCCATACAGGAGAAAAAAACCACCTCGCGGCAGAGAGGAATTGCGGCGTCGCAAAGCGTCGAATCCGCAGGAGCACAGGACTTTAATTCGCTGCCAATGGAACGCCGGAATCTAAACACTGCCGCAAGAATCTCTCCAGCGCCCACAGTTCCGTTACCCGGAGCTCAGCAGCAGAGTATGAATGTCGGTTCGGCGTTCGCTCCAGTTGCGGGCGCCGCCTTTGGCGGAGCTGTCAACACGCAGCGGCTCCCGGACACTGAAGAAGCTCGCCTGCAGAGCGCGGCCCCGAAAGCCGCTGCAACCACAATCCAGCCGTCCGGCTATTTGGTGACGCATGAAAACGCCTCTGCCCCTCCTGCCTTGGCCTCGCAGACGATCGCATTGGTAAACGCCGCTCCTCCGGCTATCATGCCGGCAGACGCTTCGAGCATCAACGTCGTATCGGTGAATGCGTCCGCCACAAGGCTGTTGCCTTTGCTGCCCGGCGGCCTTCCGGTTCTTTCATTGGCCACGCATGGACGCTTGATGGTGGCCATCGACTCCGGCAACGCGGTATTTCAGAGCAACGATTCCGGCGCGCACTGGCAGGCTGTTTCTGTTGAGTGGCAGGGCAGGGCCGTGAAGGCCGCTCTACTTCCTCAATTAAACTTTTATGGGGGCAATCTAGGGCTGATGGCGCAAGCCGAGATTCAGCCGTCGGAGAGTTCGTCTGTCGACAAGAAACTGGCGGCCAAAGCTCCAGCCGCTGGCAAGCCCGTTCCGGTATTCGAGATCACCACCGACACCAGCGAGCGTTGGACGAGTATCGACGGCCTGACTTGGAAGCGCAAGTAACCACAACTCGGCCAACCTGCCGAAAGCTTCAGCGCAAATCTGCAGTTGAATCAAGACCGTACTCCGCAATCACCTTTCCATCCGGCTTGCGGATCAACGCTACTGCGGCTCGTTCCGAGAGAAGATGCAGCTTGAGCGTCGCGCCGGTGGCTTTATCGCGCAGGGCGATATCCGCGTCATCCGCGCTGTCAGACACCATCACGTAAAGAACTGAATCCTCGAGTTGCGTTGGATAGATCAGTACTCCGGGAGAGAGTTTTGCAAGCAGCTCGAAGCCCGGTTCAATATTGAGCTCGGCGAATACGCCGCGATAAACTCCGGCAGCCGCATCCAGATTTCTGGCTGCTTCAACCGGATAAGCGGCCCAGAATACTTTCCCTTTTCCGTACGCCGCCTGTTTTACCTCATTTGTTCCATCTTTCCATTGCAATGCTTCCATCCAGGTTGCCGGGATCCCGCTGTAAGTTGCATCGATCATTGCCCCGCCAATGGAGAGCGTGTTTTCCCGCGCAGTGAGAGGCTTCGTCTGCGCCCCGGGGAACAGTTCCGCTGCGCGGCTCACGCGGTGAAAATACTCGTCGCGGTCGACCGAACCGGTAACCAGGAGATTTCCCCCGGCGCGAACGTAATTGAGAAGCAACTCCCAGCTTTGCGAACTCAGTGCCTGCGCAGATGGCAATATGGCAAGCTTCGGGTTTCCGAGCTTTGGCAGCTGATTCTCAGCGATCATCTCCACCGGAATCCGGTCGTAATAACTGGCGGCAATCACGGCGTTGCGCTGTGCTTCGATCTCCAGAACTTGCATCGATGAAAACTGCTCGGCCTGCGAAGTTACGATTGCGACATCGGGCCTTTGGGGATTCAACAAGCTGGCGCTGGCGGCCTGCGAGAACCGCGCAA
The DNA here is from genome assembly GCA_003165095.1 of Acidobacteriaceae bacterium. Next base: position 1,727 of record PLSH01000404.1, on the reverse strand, counting down.
AGCCGCGCATCACCTGCCCTTCCGGCTTTTCAGTCCGGTCGGAACGCAGGATGCCGATCTGAACTTCGTTGCCGCTGATCATGTGATCGTTGGTGTTCCAGAGCCACTGGATCGCGCCGGTGCCCTGAACCAGCGAGAGCGCAAACTTCCGTTCCAGCAGCGCAGCTGTGCTCTCCGGGCTTCGCCGTGCGACCAGGTCCATGTTGAGTTGCCGCATGATGCCGGTTTCCTGGATCAGCATGGGCAAGCCGGGCTGCTTGGCAGCCAGCGAATCCCACAGCAGCGAATCGTTGTGCCACCAGGAATGATTGGTGGTGAAATCCAAATGAGCGGCGTAGAAGGCGGGCGAAAGCCGGTCGGCCTCTCCCCCTTCATCCTGGCCCACGGTGATCAACTGCGTTGATCCAGCGCTACGGATGGCTGTGCGCATTTCCCCTGTCCAGTTAGAGAATGTCTCCTGCGCAAATTCATAAAAGTCGTAAAGCTTGACCGTGCCGGGGTCCGTTCCGATGTCGGCGGCGCTGAAGTCGCCCGTCGTTGGAAGAGGCACGGATTCCGCGGGCGGCAGCTGCGGAGTATTCCAATCGTGCGCCAGCACCTTGAAGTCCGGATGCCTTTGCCGCAGCCAGCCATTCCAAGCGGCCAGTTCGATGGCGTCGCCGTTGGGACGTGGCGTCCACAGGTTCTTTGAGAAGCTTGGTTCGTTGATCAGATCCCAGGCCAAAAAAGGCACGTCGTGAAAGCGGCGCGCCAGGCCTGCCACGAGAGTCTGTTGCCTTCCCACTGCAACCGGATCGAGGTAGGAATTCTCGCCGTCCAGCACGTCGGGGATGAACGCGAACAAATTAAACTGCACCGGCAGGTTATATTTGCGCGCGGTCATCAAAAAAGCTTCGAGCGTGCGCAGCGCGCCTTCAGAGGGAACGCCGTTCTCGTCCATGAAATGCTTCCATCCGGTCCACCAACCGGTGCGCAGCATGTTGACGCCGGCCGAGCTTATCTGCGCCATGTCGCGATCCCACACGTATGCGTTGGGGTACTCGAAATACATGCGTTGCACATCGCTTGCCATATAAGTCGTGCCAACAACTGCCAGCGGCTTGTCATCTACCAGCAGGTAATCCTGGTTGGCTGTGAGCCTGGGACCGGAGCGCAGATAATCCTCGTCGTGAATCCAAAATCCGGAATGATAGATGGCCCGCAATTTGGAGCCTTCCATCAAACGCGCCTCAATCACATGAAATCCCCTGGTCTTTACCGCGAACAGCATCGCAGTGCCATCTTTCGGGAGATCGATATTCGTGGTGGATGCTTGCGACGGATCTGTTTCGGACGCAACTTTGATCTCTACCGTCAGCTTGGCGTCTGTCGCCGCCTTGCCGAGCCAGCTCACTTCCAGCGGAACGCTCTCGCCCGGCAGGTACAGTGGCAGCGACGGCCTCACAATAAACTCCTCCGCGCCTCGCCGGGCCGATCCTGCAAGTGTTGAAAGCACTTGCGTCGCTCGATCGCTCTCAAAAAATGACGAAGGCAATTCGGCATTGAGAAACACCCATCGCCCGCCCTGAAAGCGTTCCCGCAGGTGATCAATTTGTATTGCGGGCGCGGAGATCTGCGATTCGTCGCGCACACTCCAGGCAAACGCATCGAGTCGCGCGCTCAGATAGCCCGCTGCTCCAATGCCGTCATTCGTCTGCTCATACGACAGGTGAACGATGGGGCTGAAG
>PLSH01000312.1:3624-15814 GCA_003165095.1 Acidobacteriaceae bacterium | reverse complement strand
CGCGGAGGGTCCTTTGCCAGCCGCGTCTTTCTCGGCCTCGGCCTGGGCAGCCTCTACACTCTTTTCCAGAATGAGAATCTGTTCAAAGCCTGGCCCGGGACGCCCGAGTTCCAGCCCGACTTCGGCCCCCAGCACGTCCTCAAAGGCGCGTCAATCAAGGCTGAGGCGACTCCGGAATATTTGGGCGTGGGCTACATCATCGGCCCTCGCATCGCCGGGATCATTTTTGCCGGCGGCGTCTTTTCATGGCTGGTGCTGATGCCGCTGATTTATTTTTTCGGCAAGGAACTCGGCCACCCGGTCTACCCAGGCACGCTCCCGATCGAGCAGATGGGGCCCAGCCAGTTATGGTCCACTTACATCCGCCCCATGGGCGCAGGGGCGGTCGCAGCCTCAGGGCTGATTACGCTGCTGCGCACGCTGCCGACGATTGTCAGCGCGCTGACCGCGGGCTTCAAAAATCTTCGTCCCAGCGCCTCTGCCAAAGCCAAGATACTGCGCACCGAGGATGACTTATCCATGCGCACGGTGGTGCTGGGCTCGATGGCAATCGTCGCCTTCACATTTTTCTTTCTGCAATTCAAGCCGGTGCCGGGAGCATTCGTGGGCTGGGCGGCAAACCTGGCCGCATCGCTGCTGGTTGTGGTTTTCGGCTTTCTGTTTGTCACGGTCAGCTCGCGGATCGTGGGGCTGATCGGCAGCTCTGCCAACCCGATGTCGGGGATGGCGATCGCCACGCTGATGGCCACCTGCGCCATCTTCCTGGTGGAAGGCTGGACCAAACCTGCGTACGGCGCGCTGGCCATCACCATCGGCGGCATCGTGGCCATTGCCGCAGCCAACGCCGGCGACACTTCGCAGGATTTGAAGACCGGCTACATTGTGGGTTCGACGCCGCGGCTGCAGCAGATCGCGCTGATGATCGGCGTGGTGGTCTCCACCGTGGCCATCGGCTTCACATTGAACTTGATGAATACCGGGTTGCAGGAATTTCACTCGGCCTCGCAACCCTGGGATCTGAGCGCCGAGCACTCCGGCGTCGCGGTCCAGAACGACGTGAAACATCTTCCTGACCAGATCCGCGTGATCGGCGCGGACAAGACCACTACCATGCACCAAAAGTCGGAGTACATCGTTCTCAACGCGCTCGGTTCATCTGAACTGGCCGACGGAAAGTATCTTTACTCTCCCGCGACCGGGCGCATCGAGGTGCAGTGGATACAGGGGATCGGGAGCGAAAAGGCCGCAGCTCCGCAAGCACGGCTGATGGCCACGGTCATCAACGGCATCCTGACCCGCAAGCTGGCCTGGGGACTGGTCCTGCTCGGCGTCTTCCTGGTGATCGGCGTTGAGTTGCTGGGTGTGCGCTCGCTTTCGTTCGCGGTTGGCGCTTATCTCTCCATCGGCACCACGCTGGCAATCTTTTGCGGCGGAATGGTGCGCTGGTTCGTCGACGCAGCGGTAAAAAAAGCGGGCGGCGACGAGGCGGATACGGGAAGCGAAATATCGCCAGGATCTCTGTTTGCGTCGGGCCTCATTGCCGCGGGCGGCATCGTCGGCCTGCTTGGCGTGGCGTTGAAGGGCTATGAGACAACCGTCGGCAAAGGCGACATTCTGAATTTTCCGCCCACGTTTNNTTGCCGCAGTCGTCGCCAGGTACACCATCTGTCGAGCTTTTGCGAGAGTTGAAAAGCAGAATGCTCAGGCAACCACCTGCAACCGCACCCCTTCATGCTCCTGCAGGCACGCGATGATGTTGAACAGGTTTGCGGCGGTGGGATTGCCTTTGGGGCCGAACATTTGATGCAGGCTCTTTACATGGATGCCGGTTTTCTCGGCCAGCGCGGGAAAGCCCAGCGTGGCGTTGATGAAATCGCGCAGAATCTCGCGGCCAAGTTCGCCCTCGCCGGCAAGGAGAGATTCGATTGCGTCGCGCAGCAATCCGCGGCGGAATTGCTCGTCGCTCCGCACCCGCGCTTGCACCGTTTCTCGAAAATCACGCGTCAATGCCATGACTCACTCCTCTTTTGCCGTTTGTAGTCCTGCCAGTAATCTTTGGCCAGCGCGATATCTTCCTGCTGGCTCTGCTTGGTCCCGCCGCAGAGCAGGATGACGATCTGTTCTCCACTCTTCCCGAAATAAACACGGTAGCCTGGGCCAAAATCGATGCGGAATTCATAGACTCCGCCGCCGACACCCTTCACGCTCGAGAAGTTCCCCAAGCCCAGGCGGTAAAGAGCGGTAGTCACGCGCCGTGCCGCCTCAGAGTTGAGGCGGTCAAACCATTGGCTAAACAGATTGCGCCCATCCAGCCTTACGTACTCCCGGATGTCGATCATCTGGAGAATGGTAACATATATATTCCTATTGCGCGATCAAATTCCTGCCAGCCGGGCAGATTTTCTCGCTCAAATCAATCCTCGCGCGCTACGGTTGCGCGCCTTGCGGAATGAGGAGGGTGAGGGCATCGGGGATGGTTTCCATTCTGGCGGGCAGGGAGCCCAGCACTTCGCCGTCGGCTTCGACGTACAAAATTTCGCGGGAGCCGTTGCAGGCGCGGCAGTCGACGGACGTGGTCTCGATCAGTGCGATCTCATTGGCGAAGGTGTGGCGGCCGGCAATGGCAGCGAGCAGGAAGCGGAGATAGCGGAGACGGCTTCGGGTGGCGAAGGCGATGAGGTGCAGCGTGCGGTTGCGCAGGGTTGCGCCGGGAGCGAACTCGCGCAGCACGCCTCCGAAGGAGCGCACGCGGACGGCAAGCAATTGGGAGACCTGGGAAACGCGCGGGGCGCCGCTGCCGTTGGCAAACGCTGCCTCGAAGAGTGGGAACGAGTGCGTGCCCCAGATGCGGAGGGCCTCAACGAGATAGAGGACGTAACCGAAGCGGCGCTTGAGTTCGGCGTCGAGGCGGGACATGAGCAGAGCATCGGCGCCGACGCCCGCGGCAACGAGGAAATAACGGGAGTCAGGCGCGCCGCCTTTGTTCTGGAAGTGAATGCGGCCCACGGGAATCCGCACCGGAGAGGCGTTCACCAGGATGCGCGCGGCCTGGGCGGGAGTCCCGGTGAGGCCGAGATTGGCGGCCAGGGCATTGGCGGTCCCCAGCGGAATGACGCCCAGTGCAACGTCGGTTCCCACCAGGCTCTGGAGCACTGCATGGACGGTGCCGTCGCCGCCGCAGGCCAGGATTGCGTCGCAGCCCTGGCTGACAGCCTGCTCCGCATAGGCCGCAACGCTTTCAACCGAGCTGGTAACAAAGGACTCAGCCTCAACGCCCGCTGCGCGGAGCACCGACAGGACCTCCTGAATAGAGGCCTCGCGCCGCGCGGAGTACTGACCGGAGGCCGGGTTATGGATCAGCGCCACACGACGCATCGCGGTTTCACCTCGGGCAGGCTGTGCCCTGTAATGGTGTCTGCCCTCAGGCTTTCTTCTATATTCGCAGGTCAGGGACGTGCTGCGAATTGTGCAACCCATATGGGATGCACGTTTTAGGGGATGCGGGCCTTTATGATGACTTTGGGAGGCGCGAAAACTATGAACCTCAACGGCAACACCATTCTCATCACCGGCGGCGGCTCAGGAATTGGCCGCGGGCTTGCGGAGGCATTTCATGCGCTCGGAAACCAGGTGGTCATCGCGGGACGGCGCAAGCAGGCGCTCAAGGAGACGGCGGACGCCAATCCGGGCATGAAGTGGCTGACCGTGAACATCGAGGACGCCGCTCAAATCCGCGACTTTGCAGCGCGGGCGGCCGCGGAGTTTCCGGCGCTGAACGTGCTGATCAACAATGCCGGCATCATGCGCACGGAAAAACTCCTGGCGCAGCAGGCTGACCTGGTGGACGCCGAATCCATCGTCGCCACCAACCTGCTGGGGCCGATCCGCCTGACCGCTGCGTTGCTGGCTCATCTCCAGAAGCAGCCGCACGCGGCAATCATGAATGTCTCTTCCGGCCTGGCGTTTCTGCCTTTGGTGCTGACTCCAACCTATTGCGCCACCAAGGCCGCCATCCACTCCTATACGCTCTCGCTCCGCTACCAGCTCAGGACGGCGGGAATCGAGGTGTTGGAACTGATCCCGCCGTATGTGGCTACAAACTTGATGAGCGGCGCCGACGACCCGCGCGCCATGCCGCTGGGCGACTTTATTGCCGAGGTGATGGAGATCCTCAAGACTCAGCCCGCGCCTTCCGAGATCGTTGTGGAGAAGGTGAAGCCGCTTCGATTCGCGGCCGAGAGCGGGAAGTTCGACGGAATTTTCAATGGGATGAATGCGGCGATGGCGGACATTCACTGAGCGGCGGATAGAGTTGGCGAGGCGGCAGGGCAGCGAGCCGGCTTGGCGGCTTGAGGTCTGGACGGCGGCTTTTCCAGTTTTGCAGGAAAGGTTCTGGTTTCTTCACAGCTTTTCCGTGGCGGATTCTGGCCTACACTCTTCTTCAGATGGCTACGATCCCCGATATGACGCTGGACGCCGGAATGCCGGCGAATGTGGACGCCGAGAAGACGATTCTGGGCGCGATCCTGCTGGACAATGCGGCCCATTCCGAGGCGTCGGAGAGGCTGGATGCGGACGATTTCTCGCTCGACTCGCATCGCCGTATCTTCTTGCGCATGAGCGAGTTGATGAATTCGCAACGGGCTGTGGACATTGTCACGCTGTCGAATGAGCTGACCCGGCACAAGGAAGTGGAATCGGTGGGCGGGGTGGCTTACCTGGCTTCGCTGACCGAGGGGTTGCCGCGGCGGCCGGTCATTGAGGAATACATCCGGATCGTCAAGGACAAGAGCCTGCTGCGCAAGCTGATGCTGATCTGCTCGGCGGCTATTGCCCGCGCCGCCGACCAGAGCGAGACGGCCCTCGAAGTACTGGGCGCGGCCGAGACGCAACTGTTGGAGGTGGGCGAAAAGGGCATCGTCCACGGCCTGCAGCCGCTCGACCAGATCGTCCAGCACTCGTTCGGGACCATCGACAACCTCTACAAGCAGAGCCGGGCAGTGACCGGCCTGGCGACGGACTTCACGGAGTTCGACCGAATGACCAGCGGTCTGCAGAAGGGGGAACTGATCATCATCGCGGCACGTCCCTCGATGGGCAAGACGGCACTGGCCATCAATATCGCGCAGAATGCGGCGGTGAACCACAACGCCGCGGTGGCGGTGTTCAGCCTGGAGATGAGCAAGGAGGCGCTGTTGCGCCGCATGTTGGCCTCGCAGGCCTGGGTGGACCAGCGCAATCTGCAAACCGGCTTCATTCGGCACGAAGATCACGACAAACTGCAGCGCGCCCTGGAGCAGCTGATTGAAGCGCGCATCTCCATCGACGACTCGGCGGCGATATCGCTTTCGGAGATGCGCGCCAAGGCGCGGCGGATGAAGCAAACCTCGGGCGGCCTGGACCTGGTGGTGGTGGACTACCTGCAACTGATGTCGGCGACGCTGCCCTCTGCCGGAGGGAAGCGCTATGAGAACCGCACCCAGGAGGTCTCGGCCATTTCGCGGGGCCTGAAGGCGCTGGCCAAGGAGCTGGACGTGCCGGTGTTGGCGCTGTCGCAGCTCTCGCGTAACAGCGAGCGCCGGGGCGAGGACAAGCGCCCGCTGCTGAGCGATCTGCGCGAATCGGGGTCCATTGAGCAGGACGCTGACGTGGTGGCTTTTATTCATCGCGAATCCTACTACAACCGCGACGAAGAGATGTCGGCATCGGACAAGGCAAAATCCGAAATTATCATTTCCAAACAGCGCAACGGCCCCACCGGCACTGTGCTATTGAGTTTCGTCTCCAGGTTTACACGCTTTGACAATCCCGATTCCGGGCATGAAATCTAGGGTCTGTCCCGGAGGATGGAACCCAGTTCCCACGCTAGGGCCTGTTCACACTACTGGGGTGGATGGCGTTGCGAGCGAAAATTGGGCCAGACGAAGCGGAGTCCGAAGGGCTGTGGCGGGTCCACAGCCGAGGACGACAATGAGGTCTGGCCCAATTTACGCCGCAACCCCTCGGGCCGGGGCCAATTTTCCCGATTTCCGCGTCAATCGTCGTTAGCAGACACCCGGTATGCGTCACTNNCTCCTCACTCCTTGAACTCGAGAAAATTGGCTCCCGGCGCCACCGCCTCAGTAGTGTGAACAGGCCCTAAGGAACGCGCCCCTTGCGGCAGCTCACATGTCGTTGAGAATCAGCGCCACGCGTCCCACGAGCAAATCGCCGGGCGATTCGTCGGGGTCTACCTCAATCAGGTCCACCGGGAAGGCGAAGCTCTGCGGCCTCAGGACCAATCGTCCGAAGAGGAACTCCACATACCGCAACCGCAGGCGCGAATCCTGCCTGACCGCGTAGAGGTTGGAGCGGTCGGGCCGATAGGCCATGAGCGAGTTGTAATGACGATCAATAAGCACGATTGCCTCCGGGAGCACCAGGGGCTCCATGGCAAGCGAGTCGGCGGCTGAAATCCGCACAGCCACGAAGCGCTGCCAGGCGCGGCGGGCATTTGTGGCCCGGGAGTGGATGGACTGAAGAGTGCTGGCGGGAAAGTGAAGAATGGACTGCACCGCCGAGGGCCGGATATAGGGCTCAAACAGCGCCGCCGCGTGAGAGACCATGGGCACCGCCCCGGTTTCCTCAAGGGATGGCGCTGTACCGGCAAAAGTCGTGGCGGGCAAGAGGTCGGGCGCCGTCAAGCGCTGTGCAGCCAGGATCCGGTCCATCGCCTCGAGCGAAAGCTGCCGCCGGCTGTGGAGGAAATTGGAGAGATGCGCCTGTCCAAAGCCTGTCTGGCGGGCCAATAACGACACACTGAGCGTGCCACGGCCAATCCTGCGCAGCAGTTCCAGGCGGAGCCGTTCGTGCATCTGCGTGAAATTCATCTGTGGATTATTTGCCACCAGCAACAGGAGCAACTGGCTGTAGGTTTCCGCTGGAAAACCTATAAGCAGTAGATGGCCTACATTCTCAGTGCTTCACACGCAATTGAAAAGTATTGAAACGGAAAACGTCCAGTGGATGTTGACTCAAAGGGAACGCAGCATAGGATTGGGTTACTTAATCTTGCATTGGCTTGTGGGAAATCACTGAGAAACGTGTCATTGCCGAAAGGCTGCGTAGGCGGAACACTGTCTTCGCAAGCGGCGGGTGAATAAATGGCGGATCGAATAAATCCGATCCGGTTGTCGAACGTGTGCCCGGGAGCGCTGAGTCAAGGCGTCCAGGGCAGGCCAATGGAGAAATTCCACGATCTGCGCGCTAACGTCATGACAAAAAACAAGAGAACACAGGCGGCAATCCCCCATCAGGACAGGAGAGACCTGAGTTGCCTGGCCTGGTTCTTTTCACCCCGCGGAACAGCAAGTACAACAAGAGCCCGTCGGGAGAAGAAGGGACAATGGAGAAAGCGTCATGGAAGTGCGCGTGCAATTGAAGATTTGCGAGGGTTGCGGAAGCCTTTTTTACCGCACGGAAGGGAATGTTTATTGTCGATGCTGTGATGTAAAATTCAAGGATTTTCCATCGCCGGAGAGCCGCAAACGGCCGGGTCGAATCGGCCGCAAGCCGCTGCTGAAGGCTTGGGCGCTGGCGCAGGCAACGGGAGGCTCACAATGAGCGCAGCCCTTCAGTTGCCAACGATTTGGGGAGCCGGCAGTGCACCGGCAGAAAGGGGAGAAGAACGGAGGAACTGGAAAAGCCCGGCGACGCGGCCGTCGCTCAACAGACCTGAAAGTCCGGCGGAACATCTTCCGGTCAGCGTGGCCTTTTACAGGAAGCACACGGAGAGCATGTTGCGCCGCTACCTATACGCTTCAATGCAGATCGGCAGGGCCCCATCCATTCTGAGCGACTCGGTGGGGCGGGGATGGGCATCGAGCCGGCCGATCCGGACATTCGAGGACGCAGTCATTTTCGTCCTCGACATGGAAAGATGCCTGAACCGGCTTGGATCGCTCGAACGGCAGATTCTGGGCCGGATCGTGCTCCAGGAATATACGCATGCAGAAACCGCAACGCTGCTGGGAATGAGCGTAAGGACGGTCAATTACAAATTCCCGGAAGCGCTGGACCGGTTGACCGAAAAGCTGCTCGAGACGGNNCTAAAGGCTTTAATACGTACCGGAAGGAGCGGGGAGCAGGAAACAGCCTCATTTCTGCGATTGTGGCTGGGGTTCAAGAATCCGCACCGGACCGCAGAATGGAGTACTTCATTGGGATTCGCGCCAGGAAATGAGCGCGAACCGGTAGAATCAATGAGCGGGACGCGAGCTGACTGCAAGCATCGCGGCGCCCCGAATGGCACACCAAGCGAAGCACTGCGGTAAGCGGTAATTCTCCCAGCCTGCCGAAGTCCGGAGGCGATCCCGTGACGAGGCGGTTCAGAACTTCATTCGAATACTCGCCGCTCGTCGCCGCGCTTGACCTGCTATTGATTCATTGCTGCGCCTGGGCGGCTATCGTTTTCCGGTCCGGATCCGCAAGCGCCGCGGATCTTCATATCTATGCGCACATTCTTCCCCTGCTCTCGATTGCGGCAGTGGTCAGTTTTTCAGTCTGTGGCCTGTACCGAATCTGGTCGCGGCGTCCCCGGGCAAACCTGATCTCGTCGGTGCTGGTGGCTGAGTTTCTCTACGTCACCGCATGGATGTCAATGAGCGGCTGGGAGCCCCGGTGGGCTATCTCGCGAGGAGCGATTGCCGCCTCGGCGGCGCTTCAATTCATAGCCCTGGTGGCGGAGCGCATCCTGCTCCGCACGCTGGTCCGGAACCATGAGCAAATGGAATCCGGATTGATTGTGGCCGAAGACCTGGCAAGCGCCAACCTGATCCGGTCAAAGCTCTCCGGGGCATCACCGTGGTGGATTGCAATCGGTGAATGCCTCACCGCGGAAACATTTCTGAAACTCTCCGATGAAGAAATCTGCTGGGGTACGATCCTGCTGGCGCAGAACGTGCGGGATAAGATGCCCATCATCCGCAGGGCATCGGAGTTATTGAAAAACGTGATTCTGATTCCGGGCGTTTTTGAGTTGTGGATGGTCGGAGCGCAAGCGGCGGAGATTGACGATGTCCTGGTGCTTCGGCTCACGCCGCCCCATCTCCGGCCCGGCCAGCGATCGATCAAGCGCCTGCTCGACGTGGCCGGGTCGATGTGTCTTTTGATTCTCACCTCGCCGGTCATGATTGCAGCCGCCATTCTGGTCCGGCTCACTTCCGCGGGCCCTGCGCTGCTGGCGCAAACCCGGGTTGGGGCGGATGGGAAAGAGTACACCCTGTACAAATTCCGCACCATGGTGGTGAATGCGGAGCAGAAGACCGGGCCGGTGCTGGCGTCTTCGCACGATCCAAGGATCACGCCCCCGGGCCGATTTCTGCGCGCGGCGCATATCGATGAGCTGCCACAGTTGTTCAACGTTCTGATAGGCGACATGAGCCTGATTGGACCGCGCCCGGAACGCCCACATTTCGTGAAGATTTTTCGCGACCAATTTCCCGGCTATGAATTGCGCCTCGCCCTGAAGCCCGGCATCACCGGGCTGGCGCAGATTTACGGCCGCTACTCCACGGCGCCCGAACTGAAGCTGCGCTTCGACCTGATGTACATTTATAACTACTCGCTGGTCATGGACATTCAAATCCTGTTCAGGACCATTTTCGCTGTTCTGCAACCGAGTCACGCCGAAGTATCCAAGGAAGGCCATGCTTCGCCGGCAGTGGCCGATGAGGATTAGCGCGGGTTCCGGGGAAAAGAGACGCCCCGCAGGGTGCTCCAGACCGCTGCGGGCATGGTCCGCGGTTTGGTATAGTTTCTGTTGAACTTGCCTTCGAGACATTATGTTGATTCGATCCCGAGCACCGTTGCGACTTGGCCTGGCCGGCGGCGGAACAGACGTTGCTCCATACTGCGATGAATTCGGCGGCGCGGTTCTGAACGCGACTATCGACTACTACGCGTACGCAGCCCTGGAGCCGCTGGACGCCGAGCGCATCGAGTTCATCTCGGCGGACCAGAACCAGGGCGCGAGTTATGCCGCGGCGCCGGTGCTGGAGGCCGACGGCCGGCTTGATCTTTTCAAGGCCGTCTATAACCACGTTGTCCTCCGCTACAACCATGGGCAGCCGCTGAGCCTGCGCATGAGCACGCGGGTCGACGTACCGGCGGGCTCCGGACTCGGCTCATCTTCCACGCTGGTGGTGGCCATGCTGTCGGCGTATGTGGAATGGCTGAACCTGCCGCTCGGTGAATACGAGTTGGCGCACACTGCCTTTATCATCGAGCGCGAGGAGGCCGGCCTTAAGGGCGGAAAGCAGGATCAATACGCGGCTACATTCGGCGGCTTCAACTTCATGGAATTCGGGCAGAACGGACGCGTGCTGGTGAATCCGCTGCGCGTGAAGGATTGGATAGTCTCGGAACTGGAAGCTTCATTGCTCTTGTATTTCACCGGGAATTCGCGCACCTCGGCGGATATCATTCAGGAACAGTCGCGCAATGTTCTGGACCGTAACGAGATGGCCCTGGGGGCGATGCATTCGATCAAGAAAGAAGCGTTTCGCATGAAGGAGTGCCTGCTGCGAGGCGACTTCAAGTCGTTGCACGATGTTCTGCGCGAGAGCTGGGAATCGAAGAAGAAAATGGCCAGCCAGATCAGCAACGAGCTAATCGAACGTCTCTATGCCTGTGCTCTTGACGCCGGAGCCCACTGCGCCAAGATTTCAGGAGCCGGTGGCGGCGGGTTCATGTGGTTCCTGACGGATCCCATTTATAAAGACAAGGTCGCGGCGGCTCTTTGTGCCAATCACGACGAGGGTACGGCATACGGGTGTCATTTCACAGGCGGAGGGGTTCAGACGTGGAGAGTGCCATGAACAGCCTGGTGCGGGAACAGCTGGGGGCAGGCCTGACCGTGGCGCGAGCGGTAGCGGAGGATTCGGCGCTGCATACGGCGCTGGCGGCAGCGGCAGCGGCGACAGCGGGCGCGCTGAAGGCCGGACACAAATTGATGGTCGCCGGCAACGGCGGCAGCGCGGCGGACGCGCAACATCTGGCCGCCGAGTTTGTGAGCCGGCTCACGGTAGATCGTCCGGCAATGCGGGCCATCGCCTTGACTACCGACACCTCGATTCTGACTTCGGTCGGAAACGATTATGGTTTCGAGCGCCTGTTTGCGCGTCAAATTGAGGCGCTGGGGCAGCCCGGCGACGTGTTCATGGCCATTTCAACCTCAGGCAACTCGCCCAACGTGCTGCGCGCTCTCGAACAGAGCCGGGAAATGGGCATCGCAACCATCGGATTGACCGGCAAAACAGGAGGCAAGATGCCGCCGCTCTGCGATTTCCTGATCTCAATCCCCTCCGACGTGACCATGCACATCCAGCAGGCGCACCTCGCGCTCGAGCACATCTTCTGCATGATTGTGGAGCGCCAGTACTTTGGCGCGGCGGCTGGAGCGCCGTCGGGGACGAACGAATAGCCTGCCCTGCGGAGTGAGTGGTATGGAAGCGATTATTCTCGCCGGAGGCCTGGGAACGCGTTTGGCCGCAAAGCTGAACGGCGTGCCCAAGGCGATGGCGCCCGTAGCCGGCCGGCCATTTCTCGAGATTCTGCTGAACCAGCTAAAGCGCGCCGGATGCACGCGCGCTGTGCTCTCAGTGGGCCATCTTCATGCCGTGATCCAGAGCCATTTTGGCGAGAGCTTCAACGGGATGCGCGTGGAATACGCGATCGAGGATGTTCCGCTCGGCACGGGAGGCGCGATCCGGGCCGCGCTCGGTCACATCACGGAAAAATCTGTTCTGGTGCTGAATGGCGACACGTTTCTCGATGCGGCCTACGCGGATCTGATGCGCTTCCACGAGGCTGAAGGCGCGGGGTTGACCATGGCGATTACTCACCGCGCGGATGTCGCCCGCTATGGCGGCGTGATTGTCAGCGGAGGACGCATCACGGGCTTCGAGGAAAAAGGCCGCATCGGGGAGGGCTGGATCAACGCTGGCGCATATGCGATGGAAAAAGATTTACGATGGCCCGAGGCTCTGGCAGAAAAATTTTCATTCGAAACGGATTTTCTGGCGACGGAGATTGGCCGCATCGCTCCCGCGGCGTATGAAGTGGACGGCTTTTTTCTCGACATCGGCGTGCCGGAAGACCTGGATCGCGCGCAGCGGGAGTTGGCGGACTTTGAACTATAGCGGCAGAGCGA
>PLSH01000312.1:0-3580 GCA_003165095.1 Acidobacteriaceae bacterium | reverse complement strand
CGCTTTTCCCAGTAGCGCTGTGCCCACCAATTTGCGGGATTGCCCGCCAGTCCACGCAGGGTCAAATTTCATTTCGAGATAAACACCGCCGGCCTTCACGAGCAGTTGGAGCCGAGGGTCAAAATCAGGCTTGACCAGAGGGCGATCTTCAAATCTGGAAGGCGTGGCTCCATCGAGAAATACATTGCCGTCCATCCACATTTGCATCGGGGCATTGTCATAAACGCTTAAATCGGCATGCTGCACGAACAGATTGTTGTAAAAGCGGTCATCGCCGCGGGGGTTCGAGTGATATCCCGCAACCGCCGTGGAGTGCGGCTTGAGGAATGGCGTCTGGCGGTCGTCGAAGGGAAGCATCTTGACGGCCCCGGCGAACAGGTTGTGCGCATAAGCGCCGCCCTGGGAGTTGTCAGTCAGTGAAACGGGCGAAAGCAGGAGATTGTTGTCAAAGAGGAACGGTCCGTGATCCACCTCGACAAATACATCTGAATCGTTGGAGTCGAAGAGATTTCCGGAGACGCGCGTGCCTTGCGCCATCCAGTCCAGCCACAAGCCCAGGCAGGTGCGGTAAATGCGATTGCGGGAGATCTGAACGTCAATGGCCGCGTGGAATTTGATGCCCGCCATCTCTGCGCCCGAAAACGATCGCCGCACGTGAATGTCGTGGATGGTATTGCCGGTGATGGTGCTGAAGGCTGCGCCCAGGCTGCCGACGATACCGGCTTGTCCGCAATCGGAGATGGTGTTGTTGCGAACGATGTGGTGGCCGATATTCTCTTTTGACCAGCCGTCGGCGAGGGCGCGATTGATGGTCTTCACATAGCCCTCGGCGGCGTCAGCCGAGGTGTTATCCCACTGGTCGCCGTATTTACCCAGCGAGATTCCCGCACAAATGGAGTTGCGGATCACGTTGTTCTCGATGATCCATCCCTTGCTCCAGTGAGGGCCTATCAATCCAATCTGCTCTGCCGTAGGCGGCGCCCACGGGGTGGCCGCATCCTCGAGTGTGAAGCCGCGCACGGTGATGTAGCCGATGCCCGTCTTTTGCGGATAGAACACGGTTTGGCGCACATTGATTTCCACTCGTTCGTGGTTGGGGTCGACACGCGCGAACTGCGCCCAGATGGTGGTGTTTTCCCCGTCCACCTGGGCGAACCAAAGCGCGTCGCCGCCGATGGGCTTCATCAAATCGTCAAGGCCGGCAGCTTCGTCGAGCCAGTCGCCGTTGAGGTAGACTGCGCCGGTATGGTGCTGGCGTCCGAGGGGATTGAACCAGTCGCCGCGAATTAAATCGCTGTAAGGGTTGAAGGCGCCGAAGAATGAGTTGGGGAGTGTCGTTTTCCAGACATTCTCCCGCACTTTGACCCAGTGCTTGACCTCTTCAGAGCCGGTAATTACGGCTGTTTCGCCGGTCGCGGCCTGATAGACGACGCGCCTGGAGTCCGATGTGCCTCCGCGGGGCGGGCTGACGCGCTCGCGGTAGATGCCCGCGTGCACGGTGATGATGTCGCCGGGTTGGGCAAGATCGGCCGCATGCTGGATGGTGCGGAACGGAGCCGCATCTGTGCCCGGGCCAGCATCGTTGCCGCCGACAGCAACATGAAAGGTCGTGGCTTGCACAGCGGTAGCGAGCACGAGGGTGGTTAGAACCGCGCCGAGTAACTTCCCCATTGGCTGCCCTCATTCCGCATCGGCTCATCGCCCCTCCGATCGCCGGGAGAGCCGGACCCGCGAGCGCACCCGGCCCGCTGTTTGCGGCTATACCACCGCGTTGTGCGCAATCACCTGGCGATACCACTCTGCACTGAGCTTGGGCGTGCGCTTCTCGGTTTTAAAATCGACGTAATGGATGCCGAAGCGCTTGCTGTAGCCGTCGCACCACTCGAAGTTATCCAGCAGGCTCCAGAGGAAGTAGCCCTTGACGGGATAGCCCTCAGCGGCCGCGCGGTGCAAATGGGTGATGTAGTTGCGCAGATACATGAGCCGGTCAGTGTCTTCAATGCGACCATCGGGCGTGATCGCGTCATCAGAGGAGCAGCCGTTCTCAGTGATGTAGATGGCGGGCGGATTCCAGATGTCACACACGTTGCGCACCGCCCAGTACATGCACTCGGGGCCGACGGTAATCCACGGCGACGCCATGTGCGGAAACGATGCATAGGGCTTTTCGATTACGTATCCTCGCGCAGACGCGCTGGCGCGGACATAATTGGGCTGGTAGACGTTAAGGCCCACGAAATCGAGGCGGCTGCCGATAGCCTTCATATCGCCGGGCTCGACGTTGGGTGCATTGGGCCCCTCGCGCTGGAGATAGAAGTCTGGATACTTGCCTTCGAGGACGGTGGCCAGAAAGGGAGCATTGCGGTCGCGAGTGGCGAGGCGGGCGGCATGAATGTTCTCCTCGTTCTCGATGACCGGGACAAATACTTCAGGGTTTTCGGCCATGCCTACCAACACGTCGCTGCCGGCGTTGGCGCGAATGGCCTGCACACCGAGGCCGTGGGCGAGGATGCCGTGATGACGCACCTGGTTCGCCGGGCCGTTCGCCAGCTTGAGTCCCGGCGCGAACCGGCCCTGCCGGTAACCGAGATCGGTGAAGCAGACAAATTCATTTGTGGTCATGAAGTGATGCACGCGATCGGAAAGATGGCGGGCTATGAAGCCGGCGTAATCGGCATAAGCCAGAGAGGTATCGCGCGATTGCCAGCCGCCGGCGAGCGCCTGGGGAAGATCCCAGTGGAAGAGCGTGATGTAAGGGGTGATGTTATTGGCCAGCAGCTCATCGACTACGCGGTTGTAGTAATCCAGACCCACCGGATTGGGCTGGCCCTTTCCCTGAGGAAAGACGCGCGACCAGGAGATGGACATGCGATACATGTTCGCGCCCAGGTTGTGAAGCAGCTTCACGTCTTCCTTGTACAGGTGATAAGAATCATCCGCCACGTCGCCGGTATCGCCGTGGTAGGTCTTGCCGGGGGTGTGGGAGAAGGTGTCCCAGATGGACGGGCCGCGGCCACCGTCTTTTGCGCCGCCTTCAATCTGATAGGAAGCCGTGGCGCAGCCCCACAGGAATCCCTGCGGGAAGCTGGGGCTGACGGGATGCGCCTGGGCGAATGGGAACTTCGGGAGCGCAGTTGCCGCAACCGCTGCAGCTGCAGTTTTGCCGAATTGACGGCGGGTCAGGACTTTCATGGGCGATTCACCTTTTTCGAGCGTTAAGGCAAAGCGCCCGGCGCAGCCGCTGGAGCGAGAATTGCGAAGCCGTTTGCCTCATTGGGATCAAAGGCAAATTATAGCTGAACGAAAGCGCAGCTTGGCGGTGAAAGCCGCGGCCCGTCCGCGCGAGCTTGCCGCGGGCACAAAAGGCCGCAGCCCCTTCCAAGGCTGCGGCCGATGAAACGGCTGAGTTTCAGCCGAACCGTTACATTTCCTTGACGCCTTCGACAAATGCCTTGAGCTTGCGCGACCGTGAAGGATGGCGCAGCTTGCGGAGCGCCTTGGCTTCGATTTGGCGAATGCGTTCTCTTGTGACCTGGAAGCTCTGGCCCACTTCTTCGAGGGTGTGCTCGGAGCCGTCTTC
>PLSH01000266.1:1444-8717 GCA_003165095.1 Acidobacteriaceae bacterium | reverse complement strand
GAAGTCTCCGACTACGGCATCTGGCACAATGTCTGCACGCGCTGCCAGTCGGCGCTCAAGGAAATGGGCATCGACCCGCCCCAGCCGGAGGCCGCACAGTGACCTGGACCCCGCCCCGCCGTCTGCCCTGGCTGCTGCTCATCTCCGCTCTGATATTCACCGCCGACCGGCTCACCAAGAACTGGGTGGGCGCGCACGTGCGCATGGGCGGCGCCATTCCCGTCATCCCCCACGTCCTGCGCATCACGCACTGGACCAACGAGGGCGCGGCCTTCTCGCTCTTCGCCAACTCGGCCTCGCCGCACACCGTCCGCTGGAGCCTCATCGCCTTCACTGCTGTCGCCGCCCTGGTGGTTCTCATCCTCATGATCCGCATGGGCAGCCGCATCAACATCACCACCGTGGCCCTGGCCCTCATCTTTGCCGGCGCTCTCGGCAACGTCCACGACCGCATTCTTTACGGCTCGGTTGTGGACTTTATCGAAGTGCACATCTTCAGCTACCACTGGCCCGACTTCAACGTCGCCGACTCGTCGGTGGTCACCGGGGCATGCCTCCTGTTCCTCGAATCGCTGCTGCCCCACAAGAACCCGACGCCTTGACGCGCCAAATGCGTCAGGCTCCGGTTTTACTGGCCCCTCTCATCCCGATTAAGATCAGACTGAATGCCGCGCAGTTCTTACCGACGGCGCCCAACCGATTCACGAGGTATTTATGAAAAACATCTATGGATTTATGGCTCTCATTGGACTGGCTCTGACCCCGCTCGCGCTCTTGAGTCAAGCGCCTGCAACTGCGCCCGCGGCAACTGCGCCCCCGGCCGCTGCAAGTGACGCGGCAGCGTTCGCCACCATCCCGCCCGATCAGCAAGCCACGCCGGAACAGTTCGAAAAGCTCTTCGATGTCCTGCGCGTACGCGATCAGTTTCAGTCGTTCATGAAGATGATGCCCTCCATGGTTCAACAGCAGATCAAGTCGCATGCCAAGCAGGCGCAGGAGAGACTGCCCAGCGGCCAGCAACTCACCCCCGAGCAGCAGGCAGCCATCGGGAAGATGACCGACAAGTACATAGACAAGGCGCTCAATATCTACCCAATCGATGAGATGATCGCCGACATCATCCCCATCTATCAGCGCCACATCAGCAGGGCGGATGTAGACGCCATCATCGCCTTCTACTCATCGCCGGCCGGCCAGCGGATGCTGGCGCTGCAACCGGTGATCATGAAGGAGCTCATGCCGGTGGTAATGTCTCACGTCCAGGAACGTACCAGCGCGCTTACGGACCAAATGACAAAGGAAATGGACGCCTACATGAAATCGATCACGCCGCCGGCAACCGCTCCCGCCGCGAAATAGCACGCCGATGGCGAAGCCGCAGAGGGAATGCCAAGCGCCAGGGAACGATCGCCCGGTATTCAACGTATTACCTTGGGAGGCACGCGGCGATTCAATCCTTCAACCAGGGAGCGGCATGAGCGTATCGAAGATATTCGAAGTACTGTACTGGGCGTGGATTGGCTCCGAGATCCTGTTCCAACTGGTGATGCGCACCAGCCGCTCCAGCGGGAAGCTCAGGGACCGCGGGTCCCTCATGCTGATGCTGCCGGTGATCTTCGCGTCGGTGTGGGCCGCTTTCTGGTACGGCGATACGCATTCGCACACCATGCTGGGCGGTGCGGATTGGCTCAAGTCGGTTGCGCTGGTGCTGCTGGCCGCGGGGCTGGCCATTCGCTGGGGCGCGGTTCTCACCCTGGGGCTCTCGTTCAGCACCAATGTCGCCATTCATGCCACGCAGAAACTGCGCAGGACCGGCCTGTTCCACTGGATGCGGCACCCTTCGTACTCCGGGATGCTCCTCATCTTCGCCGCCATGGGAATCATGGAGCGCAACTGGGGCAGCCTGGCCATCGTCCTGGTGTTTCCCACCGCCGTGCTGCTTTACCGCATCCACGTCGAAGAGATGGCCCTGAGGGAGGCATTCGGCGACGATTATGTCGAGTACTCAAAGGTGACCAAACGGCTGGCGCCGGGCATTTACTGATCGTCAGATCGGTAAACTGCCCTATGCCGCATCCCACCCCCCTGCTGTCCTACAATGGATGGGTTGGTTGAGCGGCTGCTTCGGACGTGCTCTTCGCGCCGGCGGCCCAACCGGCGACTTCGAATGCGCCCACGGATCATTCCCCGGACGCTTCGCTCCACACCGTGAGGATTGATGATCATTCGCTTTCGTTCCTGCTCTGCGCGCACGGCTCTCGCTGCGGCGCTCGCCATTAGCTGTTTCGTTGCCGTCCGCCCCGTAAATGCCCAGCGGCTGCCAACCACCGTGGTCCCCACGCACTACACGCTCACCCTCACGCCCGACCTGAAAGCTGCCACCTTCTCCGGCGTCGAAAAAATCGACGTAAATATCAAGGAGCCGATCAAGTCCATCACCCTGAACGCCGCTGAGATCGCGTTCCAGTCCGTGACCGTTGATCGCAACGGCGCGCCGCAAGCCGCGAAAGTGGCTCTCGACAACGACAAGGAGCAGGCTACCTTCACCTTCCCGACGGCCCTGCCGGCCGGCAAGGCCACGCTCTCAATCCGTTATAGCGGCATCTTGAATAACGAGCTGCGCGGCTTCTATCTCTCAAAAACCGCTAAACGCAGCTACGCCGTTACGCAATTCGAGCCTACCGACGCGCGCCGCGCCTTCCCCTGCTTTGACGAGCCGGCCTTCAAAGCTGCCTTCGATGTTTCGCTGGTGGTCGACAGCGCCGATACGGCCATCTCCAACGGCCCCATCGTCTCCGATACACCCGGCCCCACCCCCGGCACGCACACCCTTAAATTCCTCACCACCCCCAAAATGTCCACCTACCTGGTCGCCTTTCTGGTCGGCGACTTCGAGTGCAAGAAGGATACGCAGGATAACGTGGACATCCGCGTCTGCTCCACTCCCGATAAAGTCGAGCTCACTGCCTACGGCGTCGACGTTGCCAAGTATGTCCTTCACTATTACAACGACTACTTCGGCATTCCCTACCCGCTGCCCAAGCTCGACCTGATCGCGCTGCCCGACTTTGAAGCCGGCGCGATGGAAAACTTTGGCGCCATCACCTTCCGAGAAACCGACCTGCTGCTCGATCCAAATCTGGCCAGCGTTACCAACAAAGAAAACGTGGCTGAGGTCATTGCCCACGAGATGGCGCATCAGTGGTTCGGCGACCTGGTCACCATGAAGTGGTGGGACAACATCTGGCTCAACGAGGGCTTTGCCACCTGGATGGAAAACAAGCCGGTGGCCGCGCTGCATCCGGAGTGGAATATTCCCTTGTCCGTGGCCGCCGATGAACAATCCACTCTCAATCTGGACGCCCAGCGCACCACCCGCGCCATCCGAGCCAAGGCCAACACCCCCGGCGAGATCAACCAGATGTTCGACGGCATTGCCTACGGCAAGGCCAGCCTGGTGCTGCTCGATATGGAAGACTACCTGGGCCGCGAAACATTTCGCAAAGGCGTGCACGCCTATCTGCTGGCGCATGAATACGGCAACGCAACCGCCGAGGACTTTTGGAATGCGCAGACCGAGGTCAGCCAAAAGCCGGTGGACAAGATGATGGACTCGCTCATCACCCAGCCGGGCGAACCGCTGCTCACCTTCGGCACTCCTGAAGCAGGCACCATTCCAGTCCACCAGAGCCGCTTCTTCCTCAGCCCGGATATTAAGCCTGACCCGGCGCAGAAGTGGACGCTCCCAGTCTGCTTGAAAACCGCAAGCTTGCCCGGCGACTGCGAAATCCTCACTCCCACCACAACCTCGCTGCGGATTCCCCCGATGGCGCTGTTTTTCGCCAATGCCGGCGGCCGGGGATACTATCGCACCGCCTACCCGCCCCAGGCCTACGCGGCAATCCTCGCCCAGGTTGAAACCGACCTGACGCCCGCGGAACGCATCAGCCTGACCGGCGATGAGTGGGCCCAGGTGCAGGCCAACAAGGCCACCGCGGGCGACTACCTTGACCTGGTGACCGCGCTTAAAGACGACCCGAATCCCGAAGTCATTCAAAATGCGCTCGTCGGCGTACGCGACCTCTACGAGCAAGTGGCCTCGACCCCGGAGGAACGCGCCGCGCTCTCTGCCTGGATCGATGACACCTTCACGCCCCTCTACTACAAGCTCGGACCGGCCTCCTACTACGACACCGACAGCAAGCGCCAGTTGCGCGCCGAGCTCATGATCATCTCCGCCAACTACGGGAAATCAAAATACGTCGTCGCCATGGCCCAGCACATCGGGGATCTCTATCTGCTCCATCCGGCGAATGTCGATTCCACGATCGGCCAGGCCGCGCTCACCGTGGCCGCGCAGAACGGCGATGCAGAGTGGTTTGACAGGCTGCAAAATGCCTACGAGACCACGAACTATCCGCTCTTCCAAAACTCCGCCCTTCGTCTTCTGGCGCAGTTTCAATCGCCGCAACTGGTGGCGCGCTCGCTCGATTACGCTGCCTCCGGGAAGGTGCGCAACCAGGACGCGGCCGCTCAGTTTGCCATTCCTTTACGCAAAAGCGAGACTCGCGACGAGGCCTGGGCCTACATCAAGGCCAACTGGAGCAAGGTGCAGGCGCAGGTGACTACCCAGATGGCAAGCCGGCTGATCGGCGCAACCGGCGATTTCTGCTCCGTCGAAGCTCGCGACGACGTGAAGAGCTTCTTCACCACCCACGCCATGCCCGCCTCAGACGTTTCACTCCGGCACGCGCTGGAGCACATCGACGGGTGCATTGAGTTTCGCTCGCAACAGGAACCGAACCTGAAAACCTGGCTGGCCGCGCATCCCTCAAAATAGGATTGCGCTGCCGGCCGTGGCGGGATGGCCTGGCGGCCGGTTACGGCTGATTGCGACCCAGCATGGGCACGTAAAACTCCTCCAGATACCAGGACAGGAGGAAGAGAACAGCCACGCCGCCGATGGTCCAAAGGTAGAGGCGCACCGGCAGCGTGGCCAGCAGGCGCTCGCCCGGATTCTCATCCATCCGCCAGGGCTCTGAAAACAGCAGCCCGCTCAAAAAGCACACGCATCCGGCCAGCGCCATCTTCGCCAGAGCCATGGCCAGCCTCTCTTCCCACCGGCTTCCGGGCACAAAAAATGCGCTCACTACCACTGGATACAGAGAAAGCATGCTGAGGAAGAACGAGAGCGCCTTGGCAATGTCGAGGATCATGAACCGGGCTGAACAGAATCTCATTCCGGATTCTATTCCCGCAGCCGGCCCTATTTCAGATCGCGCCAGTTGGGCCCGAAGGCGAGATCGGCGACGAGCGGCACCCCCAGCGTGGCCACGCCTTCCATCTCCGTTTTCACCAGTTCCCCAACCTCCTCGGTCTCATCGAAGGGAACCTCGAAAAGCAGTTCGTCATGGACTTGCAGCACCATGCGGGTTTTCAGCCTGCGCTCGGCGAGCTTGCGGTCGAGCGCGATCATGGCCAGCTTGATCAGGTCGGCCGCCGTGCCCTGGAGCGGCGTGTTAATGGCTGTCCGCTCGGCAAAGCCGCGTTGATTCGGGTTGCGGCTCTCGATGTCGGGAATCGGCCTCAGACGCCCGAACATCGTGCGCACGTACCCGTCCTTGCGCGTCTGCTCCAGCGTCTTTTCGATAA
The DNA here is from genome assembly GCA_003165095.1 of Acidobacteriaceae bacterium. The sequence continues at coordinate 3,065 of PLSH01000266.1, read as the reverse complement.
ACAGCTTCACGCCCACATAGCGGGCGAAGTACCGGTCGATGTAGGCCCGCGCTTCGGCCTGCGGAATGCCCAATTGCGCCGCGAGCCCGAACGCCGAGATGCCGTAGACGATGCCGAAGTTGACGGCTTTCGCCCGGCCCCGCGTCTCCCTGTCCATGGTCTCGATGGGCACGCCGAAGACCTCGCTCGCGGTGAGCGTGTGAATGTCGATGTCTTCCGCGTAGGCCCGCATCAGCAGCGGATCGCGGCTGAAATGCGCCAGCAACCGCAGCTCGATCTGCGAATAGTCGGCTGAAAGCAGTTGCGTGCCCGATGCGGCGATGAAGGCGGCGCGAATCTCGCGCCCCAGCTCTGAGCGGATGGGAATGTTCTGCAGATTCGGATTCACCGACGAGAGCCGCCCGGTGGCCGTGGCCGCGGCCTGGAACGTGGTATGCACCCGCGATTCCGCATCCGCCAGCAGCGGCAGCGCGTCAATGTAATTGGATTTCAGCTTCGACAAATGCCGGTATTCGAGCACCAGCTTCGGCACTTCGTGCTGCTCGGACAGTTGCTCCAGCACGTCCTGCGCGGTGGAAACGGCCTTCCCTTTGCCGCGAATCGCCGGCGCAGGCAATCCAAGATTGGTAAACAGCACCACTCCAAGCTGCTTGGGCGAATTGATATTGAACCGCTGCCCGGCAAGCGCAAAGATTCGCTCTCCAACCCGCTCCAGTTCCACGCTGAATCGCCGGGAAAGAGCATCCAGCGCTCTGGAATCGATGCGGACGCCCGCCTTTTCCATTCTGAAAAGGACCGGCGCCAGCGGCAGGTCGATCTCGCGATACGCCCGCTCCACTCCAGCCTTCTCGACTGCGCTCTTCAACACCGGAACCAGCGCCTCGATCGCCGCCGCACTCGCCGCAGGCGTCGCTGGAGTCGGCTGGCCGTTCCGCGCCGCAACATCGGCCAGCGATTGCGTAGCGTGGGTAGGATTCAGCGCGTAGGAGAGCAGCATGGTGTCGTCCACTGCGCCGCCCAGAGCGATGCCTTTATTTCCAAGCGTATGTAGAGCTAACTTCAAATCGTGCGTACGCTTTGGAACGGCGGCGTCTTCGAGTAGATCGCGCAACTCCGGACTGAACGGCAGACGCAACGCAATCTCCGGTTCTGCGCTGACTCCGATGCAATCGCTGGCCTGCTTCTCAACCGCCTCGGCCACATCCAGCAGCGACATCGTCATCGGCACTTCCGGCTCCGCGTTTTCCTCCGCTGCATCCGTCGCCGCAGAAGCCGCATCGAGGGCAAATGCAAATCCTCCCGCGCGCGCCGCCGCATAGAATCTGCCGGCCTGCTCGATTGTCGGCTCATCGATGAACTCAACCGAAAGCCCGCCCTCCGCGGGAGTAAGTTCGCGCAGCATCGACGTGAATTCAAGCTCTGTAAACAGTTCGCGGCACGCCTCGACGTCGGGCAACTGCGTCTCCATGGCCGTCAATTCCAACTCCAGCGGCACATGGGTGTCGATGGTGACCAGTTCCTTCGACAGCAGAACCGCGTCGCGGTTTTGTTCGAGCGATTCGCGATAGGTCTTGCGCTTCACCTCCGCCGCCCGGTCCAGCACCGCCTCCACGCTGCCGAA
>PLSH01000266.1:0-1402 GCA_003165095.1 Acidobacteriaceae bacterium | reverse complement strand
GCCGGAGACGATGAAGACCTCGTGGCCGCGTTCGGCCGCCTCGCGAGCCAGCGTTCCAATCACGTCGTCGGCCTCAAATCCAACCGCTTCCAGGATAGGAATGCGCAGCGCCTCCAGCGAGCGGCGAATGTAAGGAATCTGACGCCGCAGGTCTTCCGGCATCGATTCCCGATTGGCCTTGTAGCCCTCGTAGCTCACTTCGTCGAAGCTCTTCGTCTTGCTGTTCCACTTGCGCAACGGCCCCATGGTGCGCGCCCGTTCGTCGCGGAAGACTTCCCCGCTCATGTCGAATACGGCCGCAAAATATTTCGGCGCAAAATCCTGGCGCAGCTTCTTGATCATGTTCACGAAGACATAGGTGGCCGCCGTGGGCAGGCCCGAGCGCGTAGACATGGGGCGGCTGCGCTGCATCGCGTGGTAAGCGCGAAAGATGAACGACATGGTGTCGAGGAGAAAGACGGGCGGCTTGGTTTGGTCGGTCACGGTTTCGAGTCTATCAGGGGGCAGGTATCAGAGGTCGGCGATCAAGGGATAAGTTAACGGCGCTACCTCGAGTTGGTGGCGATCCGCCCGGAACAAGCAATCGCCACTTCCGGAGCGCATAGATACATGTGAGGCGCACAGGTATGATGGTGGGAGTTTCGGAGGCAACCATGTACGGTGCTGTCGCAGAGTTCGTTACCACACAGCAGGGCGATTCGGCTGAGTTTATGGGAAAGGCGCGAGCGCTTGCCATTGGCGTTGCTCGTGACTCTGAGCCTGCGCGCCTCTATGTCATCCGGATTGACAACTGGTTTGGGCCGAGGTGGATGCTCTTTGCGGGAAAGGCGATTGGATTGGTCGGTGTTCATAAGACGCGCCTGCACATACCGCCCTTTGTTCCCAGTCGCGTGGTGGAACAGCGAGTATTTGTCGGGCCGGATTATGAGGAGACGGTGGCCGCTGCACCGCTGCATATCGAGTGTCCGAGCAAACAAGCACTTTCGCGGCGGATCGCGGACATCGATAAGGATGCAGCCTTTTTGTGGTTCAGCGCGGAGTCGGAGGCACAGAAACGCGGGTCTGTGATGGTCTATCTGCCGGTTGCTTTCGATGCGACGGCGCATTGTGGATTCCGCGACTGCGGAGCGTTTTACGTTGGCTTCTCGCAGCGTGAAATGGGCTGGGAGCCGGCGATGCTGCGTGGGGTTTCGCGTAGCGAGGTGGCACATCTCGAGGAGCCCGGACGAGCCCTGGTGGAAAGTGAGCCACTAGGTCAGGCGCTCCACCCCTAGTCCCCCACAAATGAGGGCGCCTGGCGTTGTGTACATGATTACAGTGTTTGTACACATCCGTAGTAGAATGAGCGAGTGGAGGGCGATATGGGAACGGCAAGGGCCACGGTGGTTCACAAGCATTTCCG
>PLSH01000072.1:2790-5981 GCA_003165095.1 Acidobacteriaceae bacterium | reverse complement strand
TGCGCGCATTCTCCGGATGCGGAGCGGTCTATACTCAAGGCAAAAGGATTTGACCTTGCTTGCTCCGCTTCGTTTTATCTGGAATGCGACGCGCGGCCACCGGCTGGCTCCGTGGCGGAGCGAGTATCTGCGCTGGAGAATCGAGACTTATTCAGGCAAACGCGCTGAAACCCTGACGGCTGGGAGCATATTTGCTTTTGTCTGGGCTTCGCGATGGGAACTCTTGAGTTTTCTGGCGTGGACCGGCCGCGTGGAGCAGGAAGCGCGCAAACGGCCGTGAGTGGAGGCGCAAGCAAGCAGGACGAGATGAGGGACAAATGACGTACGAGGCGAAATCGAATTTAACGCGGAGACAGTTTGGCTGGTCCGCGCTGGGCATGGGAGCGGCTGCCAGATTGGGTTTGGGAGCGGCGGCGCTCGAAGGATTATTTGATGCGCGCGCGAAGGGTCAGGCGGCGGCGAATGCATCCGACGTGACTGGGGCGAATTCACTTGAGGCTCACGCGGCGGCTCGGGGCCATCTGTATGGCGCGGCGGTGGTGCCGGAGCTGCTCGATGTGGAGGGAATTGTGGCGGGCCATTCATCCGATGGCTATACAAATCTGGTGACTGCGCAAACCGGGATACTGGTAGGTGAAAACGCCATGAAGTGGCCCGCCCTGCGGCCCAGTGCGGATCAATTCGATTTCACTGGCGCAGACCGCCTGATGCGGTTTGCCAACTTGACGGGCAAGCGCGTGCGGGGACACAACCTGTGCTGGCACGAGGCTCTGCCGCGCTGGTTTCAGGGCACAGTCACCAAGGACAATGCGCGCCAGATTCTCACCGATCACATTCGCGTAGTAGCCGGACATTTTCGTGGCCAGATTCAAAGCTGGGATGTGGTGAATGAGGCAATCGAGCCCAAGGATGGGCTTGCGAACGGCCTGCGCAAATCTCCATGGCTGGAATTGATCGGACCCGACTACATTGAGCTGGCCTTCCGCACCGCGGCCGAAGCCGATCCGCACGCCAAACTTACCTATAACGACTACGACATTGAGCAGGATTCGCCCCGGCCGGCGGAAAAGCGGGCGCAGGTGCTGGCATTGTTGCGCCGGTTCAAGTCCCGCGGCGTGCCGATTCACGCTGTAGGCGTGCAAAGTCATCTTCCAGCGGACGGAGATCAGCCCGGAGCCGGTTTGCAGAGCTTTATTCGCGAAGCAGCGAAGATGGGGCTGGAAGTTTACGTTACGGAGATGGATGTGAAGTTCCACGGACAGAACGCGACTCAAACTGAGGAGGATGCGGCCGTGGCCGCGGTCTACCGGAATTATCTGAACCTTGTGTTGGCCGAACCGAATGTTCCGAACGTGCTCACGTGGGGCATCACAGACGCGCACACATGGCTGACCCATCTCAATCATGAAGCTCCCGGAACGGCACCAGCCATACGCCAGCGGCCGATGCCGTTCGATGATGACCTCAACCCGACGCCGGCATTTTTTGCGTTGCGCGCGGCGCTGGATGGGGCGCACTCGATACCGGCGGCGAAAGCCGGCTGAGGGGCGTGTGACGGACACCGGTACATCGAACCTGACGCGGAGGCAGTTTGGGTGGAAGGCGCTGGGTTATGGAGCGGCGGCCACACTGGGCGTGGGAGCGGCGACGGCAGGCGGGTGGCTGCTGGAGCGGCGGAAGCGGCAATATGCCAACGCGATTCGGCCTGACGTGACGGGGATGAATTCGCTTCAGGCTCGCGCCGCAGCAAAAGGGCTGGTGTACGGGGCAGCCGTGGTGCCGCGCTGGCTTGACGTTGAGGGAATTGTTCGAGGCCACACTGACGATGGGTACACCCAGCTTGTGACGGCGCAGTCCGGAGTGCTGGTGGACGAGTACACCAGTTACTGGAAGTGGCTGCGGCCATCGCCGGATCGTTTCGATTTTTCGAGCCTGGATCGGTTGATGCGATTTGCGGAGCTGACCGGCAAGAAGGTGCGGGGACATGTGCTGGTGTGGCATGAGGCGATGCCAAGATGGTTCGAGAGCGTGGCCACCAAGCAGAATGCGCGCGAGTTGCTGATCAACCATATTCATACGGTTGTTGGGCATCTGAAGGGGCGGATCGATACTTGGGACGTGGTGAACGAGGCGATTGAGCCGAACGATGGGCGGCCGGACGGGCTGCGGAAGTCGCCGTGGCTTGAGCTGATCGGGCCTGAGTACATCGAGATGGCGTTTCGCGCCGCGGCGGAGGCAGATCCGCAGGCCAAGCTGGCGTACAACGAATTCGGAATTGAGACGGATCGGCCGCGCGATGCGCGGAAACGCGAGCAGACGCTCAAATTGCTGCAGCGACTCAAGGCAAGCGGGACGCCGATTCATGCCGTGGGCGTACAAAGCCATCTATGGCCGGGGTTGGGTGGGGAAGCCGGCCGCGGGCTGCAGGAGTTTATTCGCGAGGCGGCGAAGATGGGGCTCGAGGTCCATATCTCAGAGCTGGACGTGAGCTGCGCGCGGATGAAGGGCAAGCCCGCGGAGCTGGATGAGACGGTGGCGCGCATCTACCGCGACTATCTGAATCTTGTGCTGGCTGAACCCAATGTGGCCCAGGTGATTACATGGGGGATCACAGATGCTCATACGTGGCTGACCACAGCGTGGCTGATAGCTCCGAATCCGGCAGACAAAAGGCGGATCTGGGTGAAGGCTGCCGAGGGCCTGCGGCAGCGGCCGTTGCCGTTTGATGGGGATTTCAATCCCAAGCCGGCATTCTGGGCGCTGCGCGGGGCGCTTGATAGGGCGCATCCGGCGACGGCTGCGCCTGCTGCAGGAGATTGATTGGGGCGCCCGAAGAGATTTGCCGCAGAGAGAAGCGCGAACGGAGGGCGATCGGTTATCAATGAATCTGGAGTTTTTCTTCGAATGAGAATCGGCTTTTCGCTGCTATGTCTTGCATCCTGCGTTTTTTCGATAGCGCCGATGACTGCTTTCACTCAGCAGTTGCCGCCTGTCGAGCCTCCGAAATCGATGCCGGGCACGATGCCTGAAGCGCCGACGCTGCGTGTAACGACAACCGAGGTGCTGGTGCCGACGCTGGTGGAGAAGCGTGGCGGAGGAATTCTCTACGGCCTGAAGGAGAGCGATTTTGTGCTGGAAGACAATGGCGTGCCGCAGAAGATCCGCGTGCAGGAGGAGATGGACACTGCGCC
>PLSH01000072.1:0-2729 GCA_003165095.1 Acidobacteriaceae bacterium | reverse complement strand
GGCGTGAACCTGCTGGAATCGCAGCCCAAGGAGTACAGGCGGGTGCTGCTGTTGATCAGCGAGGAGCGCGACCATGGGAGCAAGCACACCAGGACGGAGGAGTTGATCAAGCAGATCGGCGAGTCGGACGTGCTGGTGCTGAGCGTCTCGTTCTCTCCGGCGGCGGCGGAGTTTGCCCACGACGTGAAGGACAACGGCGAAGACCGGACGATGAACATGGTTTCAGCGCTGGTGATGCTGGTGAAAGCGTTCAAGAAAAACGTGACCAGGGAAGTGGCCCAGATGAGCGGTGGGGAGTACACGACGTTCATGGGCGACAAGCGGTTCCAGCAGCGGGTGGTGGATGCGGCCAGGGACGCGCGCAACCGGTACCTGATCACGTTCAGCCCTTCGAATCCGACGCCGGGGCTACACACGATCAAGGTGAGGACAGCGGAGAATTATGGGGCGCGGATCGTGGCGCGGGCTAATTATTGGGCGGAGGGGCAGGAAGACAGCCATTAGCTGTTAGCTTTTAGCCGCTAGCCAATTCGTGACGGAGTGATTTTCGGAAGCGGTTCCGCGTTCACAGTTGGGATCCGGATGAGTAATCTCCGGATAGCCAACAATCCATCCGGAACACCAGAGCCGAGTCTGCATTGTGTGCCGTAAACTGGACTGCAAGCGAAGCTCATGAATGAACTAATCACCACGTTGCTCTCAGAGAGCCCTATCTATGGCCTAATTGCGATGTTGGTCCTGCCAATTGTGCTTACGGTTTGGTTCCGGTCTCGCGCATCACGTGCGGATGAACTTGAGAGGCCAAGGAAATGGATCGTCTACGGCCAGTGGCTGCAAGTCATTTACATTTGCACCGTAGCGATCTGGTGGTCGCTTTGGGATTTCCAACGGGTACATGCGCTGACGAGAACGCACTTCCTTAGCATGAAATCCTTCGATCCGGCATTGGCGACACCGATTTTGTTCTTGGTGTTGCCGTTCGGATCTGTTGCAATTGCGCGTCTGATTGCTGCCGCTGCCAGTAGGACGTTCTATGCGAACAAATGGACAGCAACAGATTTGGTGAGGCTGACCTTTTGGGGAACAGCATCATCCACCCTGGTGTTTCTGCTTGTGGCCATTGGGTTCGATGCGGTTTATAGCCGGAGCTGGACTGGCATTTTCTGGGTCGTCGCGGCTGGTTTCCTCAGAGTGGTTGGGATGTCGCGCTACCGGAGGGCGGAGGGCATCATATTCCGCCGGGTCAAGTCCGGTGAGGTTTACAAGCGGGCATTTTCATTGGCGAGGAGCATGAATGTAAATCTCGATCGAGTGCACGTTGTTCCAATAGGCAGAGGCCATTTGACCAATGCTCACGGGTGGCCACGAAGCATTGCTGTGACCGAGAACTACAGCAAGTTTCTGCACGGCCCCGAACTCGACTTCATCATTGGACACGAACTTTCTCATGGCAAGGAACTCCACGGAATCAAGAATCTTGCAGTGGCTCCCGTCGTTCTTTGCGTCCTTGCACCGATATACTGGCTGTTACCGGCCACTCTGGTAAGTTTCCGACCAATTCTCGATATAGCCGTGACTTTGCTACCGATTCTTATCGCCCGCTTTTTCTCACGCCGTTTTGAGTTCGCTGCAGATGCCGCGAGTGTTGCTTTCACGAAAAATCCAGGAGCTGCGACTCAAGCTCTGGTTAATCTCAACAGTCATATTCAAGCTCCGGCACATCGGAATGAAATCCTGGAGCTGTTCGCGACGCATCCTGCCTTGAATCGCCGAATCGAGGCAATCGAAGCGCATGACTCATGACACTCAAAAGAGACAGCCCAACTATTGTTCTGCCTGAGTCACCGGCTATGCGGAAGTTGCTCGCTTTTATCGCCGCGCCCCTCCGGGGCGCGAATTGTTTTTGGGGGCGCATTCCCCGGGTTTCACCCGGGGCTAGTATCGATCGTCCCTCCGGGACTCAAAAACGAGAGCCTTGGGCGTTTGGGACGGTGTTGAAGGGGCGGGGTTTCCGCCGTGGGGGGCGGGGGTTCCGCCGGGGCTCAGAAGGACGGTTGATTCCCTCGCCGCGCGCATTCATGGTAATCTCACTGTAGACACTTTGAGAGTGGACCTGAGAGAAAATAGGAGTAACAAACGCCGTGCTGGCGACTCAAAAGAAAACTGACCTGATCGAACGCTTCCGCACCCACGAGACGGACACCGGTTCACCGGAAGTCCAGATCGCGATTCTGAGTGAGCGGATCGGTGACCTGACCGAGCATTTCAAGACCCATAAAAAGGACCACGCTTCACGCCGTGGATTGTTGATGCTGGTTAGCAAGCGCCGCCGCCTGCTGGATTACCTGAAGACGCACGATACGGACCGTTACCGGGACGTAATCGGCAAACTCGGGATCCGCAAGTAATCAGAAAGCAAACGTTGACTCGGAAGCGCCCAGACCGGACATTGGTCACGGCCCCTGCTCGAACCAACCCCTGGGGCCATGGTGCACCTGGCGAAATCAATTTGCAGCCAGGGCATGCGCAGAGGTGTCGATTGAGGGCGGTCTCGACTCAGAGGCTCGCCCCGGGGCGGGAAGACACAGCCCCCTTACACAATTCATTTCTGAGCGCGCGCACTGTAGCTTGCCCTGGCGAGCCTTTGCGTGTGCTCCGGCTTATTCACCCCACAAGTTTCACAAGCGAAAAAAACGAAACGAGGACACTATGTCTAAGAAACATGAAGT
>PLSH01000170.1 GCA_003165095.1 Acidobacteriaceae bacterium | reverse complement strand
TGTCGTCCCAGAAAATCCCCGGCGGAGCTTCGTAATGGCACAGCGACCGCACTTCGCCATGGGCCGCGCGATAGCGCTCGCAGGCCACAAAAAAATCTTCGCTTGTGTAGTGGACGCCCAGCCCGGCATGCGAGCGCAGCATCTCCAAGAGCTGCAGACTCGCGCGCTCAATCAGCCTGCCCACCACCATGGAAGTGCGCGAAGCCACCGTGGGCCCGCTGTTGGGAATCACGCCCGTGTCGGCGGGCGCCATCGTCACGTCCTCATAGTCGATGCCGAGCGCCTCCGCCGCAATTTGAGTAAGGATGGTGTTCGTGCCCTGGCCGAACTCAGTGTTCGAAACCAGTACGCGCACCGTGCTGTCCGCAGTGACGTCCACGCCGGCCAGCGAATTCAGATAGAGCTCGCCTGAGCCTGTAAACCCCGAGCCATGATAGAAGGCAGCCAGCCCCAGCCCGCGCCTTACCGGGCTCACCTGGTTTTCGCTCGCGAAGCGCGCGCGCTTGCCGTGGTAATCGCTCTCCGCAAGCGCCCGATCGAGCAGTTGATCCAGAATCACCGGCTCGCGCATCACCTGCTCGGTCGCATTCTGCTCGCCGTCGTGAAGAAAATTCCTGCGCCGCAATCCCACCGGATCGATGCCAATGGCCGCGGCGATCTCATCCATGTGCCGTTCCGTGGCAAAGATAGCCTGCGGCGCGCCGAATCCGCGAAACGCGCCATAGGGTACGTTATTCGTGGCCCACGCGCGCGATCGGATGCGAATGTTTGGGCACACATACGGCCCGGCCGCATGCAGCGTTGCACGCGAAAGCACAGTTGACGACAGCGTGGAATAAGCGCCGCCGTCGGTGGCCAGGTCAATCTCCATTGCCAGCAGCTTGCCGTCGCGGTCGAGCGCCGTGCGATGCCGCACGCGCGAAGGGTGCCGCTTGGTGGTAGCAGCCAGATCCTCCATGCGGTCGTAGACCATCTTCACCACGTGCCCGCTCTTCATGGCCAGCAAGCCGGCGTGGGCCGCAAGATTGGAGGGGAAATCCTCCTTGCCGCCAAATGCGCCGCCCGTCTCGGTTTGAATCACGCGCACCTTGTCATCGGGCAGATCGAACACCGCGCGCAACGTCTTGTGCACGTAGAACGGGCATTGCAGCGAGCCCCAGACCGTGATGCCGCCCTCCCCATTCCATTCCGCGATCATTCCGTTGTTCTCAATGTACAAATGTTCCTGCGCACCGGTACGGTACTCTCCCTCGACAATGTGCGCCGCGTTGGCCCACGCGGAATCCACATCGCCCTTTTCAAGCAGGAAGCTCTTGATCACATTGTCCTCGCCGAGGACAATCACATCCTGCTTTTCGCTCTCCTCGATGGTGAGCACCGCGGGCAGCGGATCGTACTCGATGCGCACCGCGTTCACGGCTTCGCGCAGCTTGTGCCTGTCAGGATGCGCCAGGAGCAGAATCGCCTCATCGCAGTGGTTCACCTGTCCATCGGCCAGGCACGGCTGGTCGGCCACGATGAGCTGAATGTGATTCTTGCCGGGCACATCCGCCGCGGCCGCGATGGCGAACTGGCTCCAGTCGACGCGTGGGTCGAATTGAATGGAGCGGATGATGCCCCGTGGAATTGTGCTGCGAACCGTCGCCCCGAACCACATTCCTTCGCGTTCCATGTCGTCCACATACAGCGCGCGGCCGATTAGCTTGTCCACGCCCTCCTTGCGGGGAACGGAGGCGCCAACGATGCGGGTTGTCGCAGTCGTGCTCATGGTTGGGGATGCCGCGAATTACGGTGCGGGTTGAGGCATAGCATACATCGGCGCAGCGAAGTTTGAAAGCCGCCGGCCTATGCGGCGAGAGCGGCAAGCGTCCGCGCCAGCACGTGCACGCCGCCGCCAATCCACTCTGGCGATGCGTACTCGTCGGGCCGGTGGCTTACGCCGCCGCGGCAGGGAATGAACAGCATTGCGGTTGGCGCGATGCACGATACAAAGGATGAATCGTGGTACGCGCGCGCTACCATCTTCTTGTAACTCTTGCCCGCGGCAATCGCCGAGGCTTCGAGCGCCGCCAGAATCGCGGGGTCGCAGACCGTAGGCGGATCGGCATTCACCAGTTCCGTCGCGATCGCGACGCCACGCCGCGCGCTGACTTCGCTCGACGCAGCCTCAAGCGCGGCGAGCACGCGGTCGCGCCGCTCCCTGTCGATATCGCGCACGTCGGTAGTGAGCAGTACGCGCGATGGAATGCTGTTGACCGCGCCGGGAAATACCTCGCACACTCCCACCGTGGCCACCGTATCGATTGCGCCGCTGGATTTGGCCGCCGCCTCCAGCGCCAGGATCAACTCCGCCGCCGCTGCCAGCGCGTCTTTGCGACCCGGCATCAGTTGGCCGCCGGCATGACCGCCCTCGCCTTCAATGACGATGCGCTGGCTGGCCGGCGCGGCAATATGCGTCACCAGGCCGATGTCGATTCCTTCCGCCTCCAACGTCGGACCCTGCTCGATATGCAATTCGATGAACTGGTAAAAGTGCCCCGCGGGCAGCGCCACCGATTCGAGTGGTCCCGTAAACCCGGCCTGCGCGCGCAATTCCTCTAGGCCGCGGCCCTCCTTGTCGCGCAGCGCCAGGGCCTGTTCCGGTGTGAGCACGCCGGCCATCATGCGGCTGCCTGGGCAGCCGATGCCAAATCGCGTTGGCTCTTCCGCGGTGAAGATCACCAGTTCGATCGAGCGCCGCGGCTTGAACCCAAGGCGCTGCAGCACACGAATCGCCTCCAGGCCGCCGAGCACGCCCACGCATCCGTCATACAAGCCCGCATTGGGAATCGCATCGA
>PLSH01000381.1 GCA_003165095.1 Acidobacteriaceae bacterium | reverse complement strand
CCGCCGGTGTTGGTGGTTTCGCACCCGATGTTGAGTGACTTGGACACCTGTGACAGGCACTTGAACGTCGGCGTCGTCGTTACACTGTTCATGATGCCGTAGGCGTTCTTGTCTCCCACCGTCGAGCTGTACGTCGCAAGATAGGTGTTCGCCAAGGTCTGGTCGGGCAAACCGGCCGCTCCGGCCAGCGTTGCCGCGTTGGTTGACTGCTTGAGCAGTTCGTAGGCGTAATAGCCCTTGCCGGCGTCCAGCGACATTCCGGCGAGTCCAATGAACGCCGTGAGGATCACTGCGGTGAAGGCCAGGGTCTGACCGCATTCTTTCTTCAGAATCCTGCTCACTAAAGAGATGCTTTTGGTTTTCATTTGTCTGATCCTTCCTCCATTACTGCTGATTGCCGCCTTGCCGATTGTGTAACCGATAGATTACCCGTGTCCGATCCTTCTTCCACTACTACTATTGCGCCATTGCCGAGACTATTGCGCCATTGCCGATTGTGTAACCGATAGATTACCCGAGGAAGCGAAAGTGTTACCGGTGCGAGACCATCCCATGATCGGAAGCCAGACGTAGGGATAAACGACGGTGAGGGTAATAGGCTCGTAGGCCGTCATATCCGCGGTGTCGGCAGTACAGGAAAACCCGGTGCCAGTGGTGGGGCCGGCGGTCACCGATGTAGAGCTTGTTTCGTAGATTTGCAGCGTGTACTTGAAATTGCTCGAATTCCAGTTCGGCAAAGTCGCGTCGACGTCGGTCACGATGGCCGCGCAGGCGTCGGCGACCAGACCCTGCTGGGAGGCAACCGATTGCACCGCGCCGGAAACCGCGTAACCCAATTCCTGATAGCTATATAGGGCCATCGCAAATGAGGCCATGCCGGTCAGGAGAACGAGAAAAACCGGGGCTACCATGGCGAATTCAACCAACTGCGACCCCTCCTCGCCCACGCCGAGCAAGGCACGAACGCGGCCGCGGAGTGACATGCGCGCGCCCTGCGTTGCCTCTACTTCTCCGACGTTTCCCAAATCGGTACCGGGCAGTTCGGTTTCCCTGCCGCGGTCACTTGCTGTCTTCATCGTCCTACCCCCGGGGCTCGGTTGACCTTGCGATCTCCCGATATCAGTGTAGCAATTTTATTGCCAAACTGCGGGCGCGATTCACGCACCCCTCATTTTCCTTTTCTCAATTTGCGCAGGAACCGGTCGAGCCCTTTTTTATCTGCGCCGTCGACTACGTTATTGTGCCCGCGCCGCATCTCCCTGGAGTCCGGCAGCACAAATTTCAGGCCGACTCCGTCGTTGCCCCATCGCACCGCGCGCGATTGCACCTGGATCGCCCGTTCCTCGATCTCTTCCCCGACGTCGGTTCTCTGCAAGGTCATCAAAACCAGCGTCCCCGGATACCAGCGCTCTTCGGTCACCACGTACAAGCCGGTGTTGCTGATATCCCGGATTCCGTGCGCCTGGGGGGCTGCGCCGTTCCAGTAATACGCGGCCAATCCCGGCGATGGTTCGCGGGGAGCCTTGCGGGGGTCGGGAGACCACCAGCGATCCAGCCAACTGCGTGGCGTCGGCGCCTCGGACACTCCCGGTTCCACCAATCCCATTTCGTGAGTGCGCTGGGACAAGTGCCGCTCTTCGCCGCCCTTGGTTTCCAGTTCCAGCAGGCCGGGTCCGCCGCTCCACAGCGGCTTTTCTCTCAGCAGGACCGCGCTTTGCACCGTTCCGGGGTCGCCGCGGAAGCCGGTAATCCGTTCCAGGCGCCGCTCCATCTCTTCGGCGATGCAGAGCACGAGCTGATCGCCGGTTTGGGTCTGCGACGAATAGATCGAATGGACCGGCAGTGCCAGCACGCTTGCCGCCTTGGGACTTGAAGAGCTGACGCGGAAGGTTGGGAACGACTCCACCAGGTCGATCACGCGGCAATCTTCGTCAAGATAGACGAGATCCAGCGGAGCCGACAGCCCAGCCGTGGGGACGCCGCGAAACGGCACCATCCACAGTCCCTCACCGGACTTCAGCGACAACGTGGACATCAGTTCAACAATGCCCGCATAGGCAAGATCGGCGACCGTAATCTCCAGCCCGAGGAAGCACTCCCTGGTCTGGTTATAGGCGCAATGTATCCGCGACTCCATAATTCCTCCTGCCCGCGGCGTGCCTTCTGTTGCGGCTACTTCTTCCGGCCCCCGGTGCGATCGTTCTGTCTTTTCCATCTCGTGCATATAGCCAATCTGTTCTGCCGTCGAATCCCTTCGCCGCGGCAGGCAACAAAAAGGGAACACCTCACCCCTCCCACTGCCGAAACAAATTGCCGGGACAGCTTCAAAGCCGCGCGGCAAGGCCCTCGGTCAGCGGGACATTCAGGTCAGGCGATGGCGCTGGTTCTCACGAGTCGCCGTCGCCGGACCTCCCGCGTCCAGTCTTACTTCACCTTAGTGCGGCGGCGCTGAACCAAGAGCACCAATACGATGACAAAAAGTGCAGCGGCGACAATCCGGACAATCGTGGTAGTATCCATTTCTTTTCTCCCTCTTATTTTTTGCTGGTAAGCGCGGTAAACGAATCAATCATTACAAGTACCGCCGGACCCAGCACCACCAGAAACAGCGCTGGAAAGATAAAAAACACAAGTGGAAACACGAGCTTGACCGAGGTTTTGGCCGCCTGTTCCTCGATCATTTGCACGCGCTGGGTTCTGAGCGTTTCGGCATGTACGCGTAGGGTCTTGGCAATGCTGGTTCCGAGTTGCTCCGACTGCACGAGCATGGAAACCATGTTTTTCAAGCTAGCGACCCCGGTGCGTTCGGCGAGATTCCTCCACGCCTCGGTACGCGGCCGGCCGGCACGCTGCTCGAGCACGGTCACGCCGAGCTCATCGCACAGTTCCGGCTGCGCATGGTACAACTCCTCGGCGGTGCGCGCCGTGGCCTGGTCAAGGCTGAGGCCGGCCTCGACGCAGATCACCAGCAGATCGAGGACATCGGGAAGACCGCGCGTAATGTGCTTCTGCCGCTTCTTGATTTTTCTTCCCAGCCAGAAATCCGGAGCCAGGAAACCGACGCCGAGCGCGGCAACATAAGCGAAGAGCGGGCCCACCAGGCTCACCAAACCGGTCACGGTGACGGTCAGGGCCAGGCCCAGGGGAACCAGCACCTTGGCGCCATAGAAAACCTTGACGGCGGACTCGTTGCGATAGCCGGCCCGGACCAGGCGCTGTTTGATCACCGAGACTTCGGCCTGGCTCTTCGGCAGCATGTGCTCGAACTGCTCAACCACGCCGCCCAGCGAAGTCCCGGTCTGCTGGATGGCGGTGAGCAGAGAGCGCTGCTTGGTCTGCGGGTTGATTGCCTCGGAAATCCGCTTGAGCATGGCTTCGCGATAGAACAGCAAAAGGCCGCCGCTGCCGATCAGCAGAAATATCACGCAAAAAGAAAAGATCGCAAATTCCATTGGTTACCCTTACATATCCAGGTTGACGATGTGGCGAATGACGAGCCCGCCAAAGACGGTCATTCCGGCGGCAGTCCAGATCAGCTTGATGCCGATATCCTTATGCCAGAGAATGCTCATCATTTGCGGATTGACGAGATACAAGAGGAAACCGAGCACGACGGGCAACATGCTGAGAATCCAGCCCGTCATACGCCCCTGAGCGGTGTGCACCTGCACCTGGCGCTTGAGGCGGAACCGATCTCGGATGACATGAGAAGTTTTGTCCAGCACCTCGGCAAGATTGCCGCCGGTCTCCTTCTGGATCATGATCGCGGTGGCGGTGATCTTCAGGTCCTGAAGCGGGATGCGAACCAGCAAGTTATCCATTGCGGTCTTCATTTCCAGACCGTAGTTTTGCTCCTCAAAGCAGATTCTGAATTCGCCCCCGACAGGATCGGCAGCTTCGCGCGCCACCAACCCCATGGACGCAATCAGGCTGTGTCCGGCGCGCAGCGCGTTCACCATCAGATCGAGAGCTTCCGGCAACCCTTCCTGGAACTTGTCGAAGCGCCGGTTGCGCATGAAGATGATCCAGCCGAAGGGCATGAATCCACAAGCAACCCCGACACCGAGGCCAATGAGGGCGTTTCCGAAGTAGGCATAGACCGCATAGCCGGGGATGATGAAACAAGCCACACTGACCACCATCAGCCTGCCCGCGCTCCACTTGACGTTCGCCTGGCTCAGCAGGTTATGGAGATAAGGGGCCAGCTGAATCCGCAGCAGCTTGGTATTCAGCCAGGGAATGCTGCTGAGCGCCGAATCCTTGCGCAGGTTCAAGATCTGATCGCGTGACGAAGGAGTATCGGTGGCCAGCGCCGAGTCAAGCGAAGCCTGCACCTGCCTGGCTTTCCGGGCCGAGCCGGTAGCGATGATCGGCAGCGCAATGATCACAAACACGCCCACAAAAACGAGAACGAAAACCAGTGGCATGCTTTTCCCCTTTCTGCTAGTTGACCAGCGTCTCGCGTTCGAAGATGGCGGGTGGCATCACCACGCCTGCAATCCTCAGCCGTTCCAGGAACCGGGGACGGATGCGGCTGGGCTGGAACACACCAATCACCCTGCCGTCGGGCCCAATTCCCTTTTTGCTGAAGGTAAAGATTTCCTGCATGCTGATCACGTTCTCTTCCATTCCCGTGATCTCTGAAATGCTTGTCACCTTGCGGGTTCCATCGCTGAGCCGCTCGGCCTGCACCACAATGGTGATGGCGGAAGCGATCTGCTGGCGAACGGATTTTTCATTCAGGTTCATGTTCCCCATGGCCACCATGGATTCCAGCCTGGAGACCGCATCGCGAGGCGTGTTGGCGTGAATGGTGGTCATCGAACCTTCGTGACCGGTATTCATGGCCTGCAGCATGTCNNATGATGCGGTCGGGGCGCATACGGAGGCAGTTACTGAGCAGTTGCCGCTGGCGGATGGCGCCCTGCCCTTCAATATTCGGCGGACGCGTTTCCAGGCGCACGATGTTTTCCTGGGCCAGCCGCAACTCGGCCGCGTCTTCGATGGTGACCAGCCGCTCACTGTGCGGAATGTATTGCGACAGAATGTTGAGGAAGGTGGTTTTTCCGGCGCCTGTGCCTCCCGAGACCAGGACGCTGATACGCGCCTTGACCGCGGCCGACAGCACTTCCATCATCTCGGCTGAGATGCTCTTCAGTTGCACCAGTTGATTGGCGGCCAGCGGACCGGTTCCAAAACGCCGGATCGACAGCGAGGGCCCATCCAGCGCAAGCGGCGGAATGATGGCGTTCACGCGGGAGCCATCCGGCAGACGGGCATCCACCATCGGCGACGACTCATCGACGCGGCGTCCCACCCGGGAGACGATGCGGTCGATGATCTGGAGCAGATGGCGGTCGTCGCGAAAGGACGTGTTGACCCTCTGCAGCAGCCCGCCCCGCTCCACGAATACGTGATCCTTGTCGTTAACCAGAATGTCGGAGATCTTGGGATCGCGCAGCAGCGGCTCGAGCGGACCGAGGCCGAACACTTCGTCCAGCAGGTCGGCTTGAATCCTTTCCTGCTCGTCATAATTGAGGGGCACCCGCTGGTCCGCGATGATCTCTTTCACGATGGCCGATACAGCCTGTCGAGCCTGACTGGAATTGACGCGCGACAGCTTCTCCAGATCGAGCTTGGATATCAGGGTCCGGTGTATCTCCGCTTTGTACTTTTCCAGATTCAGTAATTCCACGTTGTACCTACCGTCCAAAAGGATTGGTTTTTTCTGTTAATCGTCTCTGCCCCGCTTACCGGAACAGACTGAAACCCTTCTTCTTTGACTTTTCCTCGACCTGTCCGGTTGCGGCGTACGCCATCTGCCGGATGATCCGCGAAATGGGCGAATCGGAAAGCGCCAGGGGAGTGGCGTTGATCTGCATTTTGCGCACCGAGGCATAATCGTTGGGAATCTTCCACTGCGCGGGCCTAGTCAGGGCCTTCGTTATGTGCTCTTCTGAAACTCCCAGCGAGCGCGGTTCGTACCGGTTGATGACGATTTGCAGTTGAGGATTGTTGCCCGAGAAGTACTGCGAGATCATCCGATTCGAGTTGCGCAATTCGGGAATGCCCGCCTGCGTCACAAGGTAAATCGTGGTCGACTCTTTGAGCACTGCCGATCCCGTGAAATCCAGCCTCGATCCCCAATCGACAACCACATTGTCGAATTCCTGGCGCGCCACACTCATCAGGTGGTCAATGTCCTCGTCGGAGGACTTGTATTGGACGAACTTTCCCGGAGCGGCCAGCACCCAAAGACCGGAGCTGTGCTTGACCAGCAGTTGGGAAAGAAAGCTGGCGTCCAACCGATTGGTCGCCTGAAGGGCATTGATGGTGGAGTACTCAGCCACGATCCCCAGATTCAGCGCGGCATCTCCCAGTGGCAGATCAAGATCGATCAGCAGCGTTTTCTGGTTCGGATCCTGAGCCAGCGCCACAGCAAAATTACAAGCTATCGTGGTCGCTCCGGAGCCACCCTTGGCGGCGATGAATGTCAGCAGTCTTCCGGCAGCCTTTCTCGTGACCTTGGCTACTGGGCGGCGGGCCGCGGCCCGCACCAGCGCCTCGGCCACAATGTTCCTGTCAAACGGAATCGTCAGAAACTCGCGCGCGCCTGCCCGCATGCAGCGCACCAGCAAATCCGGATCGGATTTCTCCGAATACACCATCACGGTCGCAGCACCGCCCACGCAGATGCTCTCGACCAGTTCCA
This sequence comes from Acidobacteriaceae bacterium, assembly GCA_003165095.1. The sequence goes on along the minus strand of PLSH01000381.1, from coordinate 3,954 downwards.
GCGCGTACTCCGGGTCGGCATCGAGGTCGATGATGATGACGTCGTAGTGCTGTTCCAGCAATCTGTTCACATCGTCCAGGCTAGGAGGATACGACGGAAACTCGCGCACTTCATTGCCCGCGCTTGCCGACAGCGCAAGCATCGCCGACGCGCGGTGCTCCTCGTTCGGGCCGATCAGCGCAATCGACAGCGACTGCGCGCCGATCGACTCTGGATATTGCGAACCGAAATACGGAGAAGAATCCGTGGTCACTGTATTGCTGCTCCTAACTGCATGGTTCCCATCGTACGCGGGCTCCGGGGTTCGATTTTCCGAATACAAAGAAGACATGTCTTGCTGCCCCATTTCTTCAATGAGCAAAAAACGAGAACAGCGTCCCGATGGCAATGGCCGGCGCGTAAGGCATTTTCGCTTCCATGAGACCGTTGAGCGTCACCTGTTCGCGCTTCCTCCGTCCGATCAGCAGCAGAAGCCCCCTGCATGCGGCCCAGACAAGTACCATCAATCCGCCCGCAAGGGCGGTAAACAGCAGTGCATACAACAACTGAATGGGACCAATCCAGGCCCCAATGGCGGCGCACAACTTCACATCTCCGGCGCCCATTCCAAACTTCAAGAAGAGAATTCCGTAAATCAGAGTCGCAAGTCCCGCACCGGCCAGGCTCTGTTCAATCCCATGCCAGCCCTGAAGCCAGCCGGAAACGACAATTCCCGCCAGCAAAAACGGAAGTACCAACCAGTTGGGAATGCGCCGGCTGCGAAGGTCTGTAAAGGTCGCCACACCCAGAACGATCAATGTCGGCCACCATGCAAACGAATGCATCCCCAGGCTCCTCTTACCGCTAAGCGGTAGGATACATCTTGTTTAAAGCAATTGACCAACCAAATCTGCACAGGCTTAGCGCCCAGTGATTCAAGCAGTTACGGGTATTAAGGGTCGCAAGTGTACACGCCTGTATACGCGCAGGCCGCCGCGTGAAGCGGACCGTATACACATAGAAATCGGGTCCGTTCAGCGAGTTTCTCTACCACATTCTGCTCGGCCGCCTCATTCCAGCGCCTCCCGGACGACGAACCGCAGCGGACGCATTCATAGTCGATCTATCTCAAAATAATAAAGATATATATATGAGAGGAACTCTAAAACACCGTTCCGACCGGCCCCGCACAGAATTCCCGGGCTCCGGTTTTCCGGTCCTGTTCGCGCTACATCTCCGATCTGGCGTAGTTGCCGCGCCCGGCGGAATCAGAAATTAATTTCGTGATTCCGCCGGGTCTGTTATTTCTGTTGCAATTATGAGACCGTCCTCTGTGCACTAAAGTGTTGCAAGGGGGAAATTGTTGCATCTTCGGTAACGTATAAATGATTACTTTTGTCCCGCAAAATGTGCGATAATGTTTCCGGTGTCACTTAAACCTCCCGCACTGTTCAACTTTGGCTGACGCGGCAGGAGTTTCGTTTCGTTTGCATTTTTCAGGATAAGTTGCTGAAAAAATAGCGCTTACAGTCATTTTATTCAGCCGCCCGCATCCCAACCGATCGAATCGGGGCGATGTTTCTACTGGATACAAAGCCTTTAATTCGAAGTACATAGGGGATTAGTAGCTGTGCATTTTGTCGGCCGGCGGGAATCGATGACCGGCTCGCAGCTATGTTGTATTACCATTGTCGCGCCTATTAGCACTATTCAGGGATTGGCATTTTCATCTCGATGCGGGATCATAGCTCAACATTGCCGATCGAGATTAACTGTTTCCTTCCCCAAGAACGGCATGGCGGATTCCCGCGGGAGGATTTTCTGTCCATATGATCAGAATTGGGCTCTACTCGGAAGATCGCACGTTGCACCCCTTGCTTTCCTCTGCTCTTGGTAAGGACTTCCAGGTTCTCCTCGAGTCCGACGAGAAGGGGATGGACGGCCTCGTCTCGGCATGCGGATGCGATGTCATGATTCTCGACCTTTCTTCGCATCGCGATTCCCTGCAGGGACGGATCGAGTGCTCCCGCCGGCTCATCGCTTCGAATGTTCCAGCTATTCTCATGGCCGACGACAGTCTCCGCTCGACCGCATTTGAGCTGGTCCGCTCCGGAGCCTTTGGCTACTGCCGCCGTCCGCCCTCCATTCGCGACCTGAAGACCATGCTCAGCCGGGCCTTTGAAAACTCCTCGCTGAAGCAGCAACTCCATACCGTACAGCAACGTGCGGAGGAACCCGGCAGTTGCGACCAGATCCTGGGATCGACACCCAGCATGCAGCGCGTGTATCAACTGGTCCGAAGTGTAACCAATCTCAACGCCTCCGTGCTTATCACCGGCGAAAGCGGAACCGGCAAGGAACTGATCGCCCGCGCCATTCACAATCTGGGCACCCGCGCCAATAAGCCATTTGTGGCAGTTTCCTGCGGTGCAATTCCTGAAACCTTGATCGAGGCTGAACTTTTCGGTCACGAGAAGGGCGCGTTCACCGGTTCGGTCGGAGTTCGCGAGGGCTACTTTGAAAAAGTCGGCGACGGAACGCTCTTCCTCGATGAGATTGGCGATCTGAGCCTCTTTACGCAGGTGAAACTGTTACGCGTGCTACAGCAGATGGAATTCAGCCGCCTGGGCAGCAATCGGCTCATTCCCTTGCGTGCGCGCCTCATCTTCGCCACGCACCAGGATCTGGCCAAACTGGTGGCTGAAGGCAAGTTCCGCCAGGATCTTTTTTACCGCATCAACGTGATGCGCATCGAGTCGCCGCCGCTCCAGGACCGCCCCGAAGACATTCCCCAGATTGCGCAGCATTTCCTTCGCCAGTATGCGAAGGTGTTCCAGAAGCCGATGGAGAGCATCGAGCCGGAAGCTCTGGAACTGCTCCAGGGCTACGCATGGCCCGGCAATGTGCGGGAACTCGAGAACGTGATGCAGAGGGCCATCATTCTGGCTCCCGGCCGCAGCGTTCGCGCGGAAGATTTGAGCCTCAACGTCAACGAAGACGAAGTGGCCGGATCCGACGGCGTGGTCGACATTGGCGACTACCAGCCGTCCGGCTCGTTTGAACGCCAACTCCGCGACTACAAGATCAAGCTGGCCGTCTCGGCGGTACGCGAGAACAATGGCAACAAGACATTGGCTGCCCGCAGCCTTTGCATCTCCCGGGCTTATCTCCACCGCCTCATCCGGCTCGCGGAGACTGACCCGCTCTACGCGGAGCATCATCTCAGCGAACCAAAAACCGCCTGAAGTCGCGGTTCGACGGTTGCGTAAGAAGTTGGAACTGCGAGAGAGGCCCGAGAGTTGGGCCACACCGGCCAGTCGCTAATTATGGCGGTTGTATGCAGGCGGCCCCGCCAGCACCATTCCGCTTTTCTGGCGTCCGTGAATATACCAGCAGCACCACGAGCTTTCGTGCACCTGCTCATCGCCTGCGGAAATGAGATCCCTGTAGATAACCTTTCCATAGAGCAAGATGAGTTCTTCCCATTTTTCCACTCGTTTCAACTTCTCTTCATTTACGCAGAATCCCTTTACGTCGTCGCGGCTAAAGGACCGGATACCCGTCGATTCGCCGGGAAGGAGAATAACGGAGTCTGGCGCGGCACTCGGCTCCGCATCCCTGTATTGGGGTGTATCGGGCAGGTGGTTCTGATCGATCGCACTGGTGATCTGGTCCACAGTTGAGACAATTCTCGCCGGACTCCGCCCGCGATTGGTGGCCAACACCGTAAATCCGTTTTCGACGCTGCGCGAGGGCTCGACGGTGATGAGTATCCACGGCCTCTCCGAGCGCACGATCGCCTGCGCCTGCAGCATTGCAGCCTGGGCGCTCTCAGCCGCAGCCTGCGCTGCCGTTTCTGCGAACCGGGTCTGCCGCTCGATTTTTCTGAGCAACGAGAGCGCCATCATGATTCCCGCGTACCCCAGGATCACCAGCACCAGGATGGCGGCCCATTTAATTTGATCCAGCAAGGAC
>PLSH01000288.1 GCA_003165095.1 Acidobacteriaceae bacterium | reverse complement strand
ATTGGGAGCGTGCAAAACGATGACTCTCCTGCGTAGCCAGAGTAGTAAACACGATTGTGGTTGATTGAAAGCATGGTAAGTCGTAAAGTTTTCTAGGAACGGCGGGATTATTCTGTCGGGATACAGCGTGCTCGGACCGAGACATTGCGGTGCGCCTGGGATGCGAAGTTTTACGGAAAGGAGGATATATGCCGGATACATCATCGATTATCGTTCGAGTTGTGGCTGGAGTGCTGGCACTCGTCGTATTGGGAATCATTATCTACCGCAGGAAGCAGAAGGCCAAGTAATAAGTAAAATAGAAACGGCGGGGCTGTTCGATTTCAATGCTCAGAGTGATCGATACAACTCGGGGCTGCATTGTGGGTGATAGGGTTGAACTGGCCGACACATCCCTGAAGCGGCTGTTTGGTCTCCTCGGGAGAAGCGGTTTGGACGCTGGGGGAGGGTTGTGGATTCGACCCTCTTCCGGTGTTCATACATTTTTCATGGCGTTCAAAATCGATGTGGTGGGATTGGATGACGATCTCAGGGTGATCAAGCTGTGGCGCTGCCTGGCGCCGTGGCGGGTGACTTCGGTGAGCCTCAAGATGAGGAGCGTCGTGGAGTTGCCGTGCGGAGTGATCTCGCGGTTGCAGATGCAACTGGGCGATCAGTTGGATATTACTGCCTTCTGCGAGTCCAGTTCTACAGCGTCCAACGAGATCAGCTAAAGAAAGCCTGAACAAGAACATTCGAGGGACTCAAGATTTTCTCATGGGGTAGACCGCATTTATCAGGGCCATTCATGGCGCGACTCAAGCCGCTCCCCTTCAATGTTGTTTGTTGTTTCGCAGCTTTCATCTGCATATAGATGCAGCGCGGAGCTGTATGAATATGCAACCTAGTAGCATTGTCAGGTGAGTTGGCTTTTCCTGTAGCTGCGTATCAAACGCGGCTTGGCCAATAACCTGCGTATGAAGGTGTTAGCGATGCTACCCGCTGAACTGATTGCTCTTGAAGACCGTTATGGCGCCCACAACTATGCTCCGCTGGACGTGGTGATTGAGCGCGCGTCGGGTGCCTGGGTTTACGACACAGAAGGCCGCCGCTATCTGGATTTTCTGGCGGCCTACTCCGCGGTGAACCAGGGGCACTGCCATCCCGCGATTCTAGAGGCGATGGTTGCGCAGGCGAAGAAGGTGACGCTGACCTCGCGCGCGTTTCGCAACGACCAGCTACCGCTGCTCTACCGCGACCTGCACGAGCTGACCGGCTATGAGATGGCACTGCCGATGAACTCTGGCGCGGAGGCGGTGGAGACCGGGCTGAAGGCCGCGCGCAAGTGGGGCGAGACGGTGAAGGGAATCGCCGCCGGCAAGGCTGAGATAGTGGTTGCAGCCAACAATTTTCATGGGCGCACGATCGCCATCGTCGGATTTTCGACCGACGCTCAGTATCGCTTCGGTTTTGGGCCGTTTCCGGCTGGATTCCGCGAGGTGCCCTTCGGTGACATTGAGGCACTCCGGGGCGCGATTACGGTGAATACCTGCGCATTTCTAGTGGAGCCGATCCAGGGCGAGGCGGGGATCATCGTGCCTCCGGAGGGCTACCTGAGGGAGGCTGCGGCGATCTGCCGCGAGAACAATGTGCTGCTGATAGCCGACGAGATCCAGTCCGGCCTGGGGCGCACGGGGAAGCTGTTCGCCTCGATGCACGAGGGAGTTACGCCGGACGTTATGATCATCGGCAAGGCTCTCTCGGGCGGCTTCTACCCGGTCTCCGCGGTGCTCAGTTCGCGCGAGGTGCTGGGCGTCTTCAGGCCAGGCGACCATGGCAGCACCTTTGGCGGCAGTCCGCTGGCCTGCGCCATTGCGCGGGCCGCGCTGCGCGTGATTGTGGACGAGAAACTGCCGGCGCGCTCGGCGGAGTTGGGCGCTTATGCGCTGAACTACCTGAAGAACATCCGCAGTCCGTACGTTGTCGAGGTGCGCGGCAAGGGACTTTGGATCGGCATGGAACTGAACCGCGCGGCGCGGCCAATCTGCGAGGCGTTGAAGCAGCGCGGCGTGCTGTGCAAGGAGACGCACGAATACGTCATCCGCCTGGCACCGCCGCTGATCATCTCGAAGGCCGACCTGGATTGGGGACTGGAACAGATACGCGCAGTTCTGGAAGAGGATACGGATGCGCACAGCGAAGCGGTTGCTGAACTGGCGGGGACAACAGCAGCGGGCAACTGACTCAACTTCACGGCCGCTGCGGCGTTGACCCCGCGGAGCCCACCCAGTACACTCTAAAAGGCAGTCAGCGGAGCACTCCGCCGGCTCGTACCGGGTGAGCGTGCATCGCCGCTGCCCCCTCGTTCAATGGTAGGACAGTCGGCTCTGAACCGATCAATCGGGGTTCGAATCCCTGGGGGGCAACCAATTCAAACCGATGGCTGGATCGACTGGGTTGAGGGACGTGTGCGTGTGGGGAAGGGGACTCTGGCAGGGAGTCCACGGTTGACGGGAGACTGTCTGGCGCGTTGCGCAGTACATCCTGGAAGAACTGCGTTGCTTCGCAAAAAAAAGGTTGACACGTCGAGTGTACTAGCTGTTATAGTACAGGTGTGATTCCGTTCCGAGTGCAGTTTCGCGGTGGCATTTCGCTTTTCGAGCAGATCGTCTACGCCTCGAAGAAGGCGATGGTCTCTGGACAGATGCGTCCGGG
>PLSH01000205.1 GCA_003165095.1 Acidobacteriaceae bacterium | reverse complement strand
AGCGCGTAGCGAATGTCCTGAAGCAGCATGTGCATCTTCATTTCTCCAAATCGGGCGCGCTATTCCATGCGCAGCGCCTGCATGGGTTCAATTGAGGCCGCGCGGCGCGCGGGAATAAATGCCGCCGCGGCCGCGCAGAGGACGAGCATCAGGGGCGCGCCCGCAATGGCCGTCATGTCGTAGCTTCCCACTCCATAGAGCAGGCTTTTCATCAGATAGTCGGCATAGAGCGCGGCGGGAATGCCCAATACCAGGCCGATGAGAATCTGCCAGAATGCACCGCGCAGAACCAGGGCCACAACTCCCGACTGAGTGGCGCCGAGCGCCATGCGAATGCCGATCGGCTGTGAAGTTGCCGGCCATCTGGGCTTGAAACGATCGCAGGTCCATCACGGTGAGATTGGGATCTATGCCGGCGAGGGTGCGGCGAAAGAGCGCGTCGACATTTGGCTGCGGGCGATTGAATTCGACGATCATCGCGTTCATGAACATGGACTGGGTCTCTGTGGATATCATGTCCGGCTCTTTGTAGGCGGTGAACCGCTGCGTGAGTGGCCGCAGGTAGACGGGGCGCGCTAGTTTGCGCGGGTCGTTCATTTTGAAATCTCGGAAGACACCCACGATCTCCCAACTACCGGAATACTGCTGCCGATCGATGCCGAAGTGTTGGCCGACGGGGTTCTGGTTGGGAAAGAACCGCCTCGCGAATTCCTGGTTGACGATGGCCACTGGCGTTGAAGCAGCTGTGTCCTGGTCGGTGATTCCGCGTCCGCGGACGATGGGCACGCCGATCGAATCAAGAAAGCTCGTGGTAACGCGATCCCAGGTTGCGCCGCACGGATCGCCGGGATGTGGAGCCGGGTGTCCCTGCTGGATGACGCACTCACCCCAGTTGTTGCCCTCGAGCGGGCTGTACATGGCCAAACTCATGGTGGTTACGCCAGGCAGAGCAGTGAAGCGATCCTGGATCTGGCGATAGAGCGCGGGCAGCCGGTCGGCGGTGTAGCCGGCGCCTGCCGGATCGAAGTGGAGCACGTAGCGGTTGGTTGTATCGACGCCGAAGTTCTGGTGCTCCAGGTTGGCGAGCGATTTGGTCATCAGGATAGCTCCGGCCAGCAGCACGATGGAGAGCGCAGCCTGAAAGACGACGAGTGCCTTCTGGGGCAGTGTTGAGCGGTCGCGCATGGCCCCGCTGCCGCGGTTGATGCCACGCATGGCATCGGCCGGCCGCGCGTGGGATGAAAGCCACGCGGGGCCGGTTCCGAACAGGATGCCGGTTACGAGCGAAACCAGAAAGGCAAAGCCGAGAACAGGCAAGGATGGGCTGGCGCTGACGGTCATATTTTTTGCATCGGGAAAGCCGAGCGCAAGAATCGTGTGCGAGCCTGCGTAGGCAACGGCGATCCCGGCGAGGCCGCCGATCAAACTCAACACCACGCACTCGGTGAGAATCTGGCGGATGATGCGTTGGCGGGCAGCGCCCAGGGCGGTGCGCAGGGCGATGTCAGCGCGCCGGGATGTAGCCCGCGCCAGCATCAGATTGGCGATATTGGCGCATGCGATCAGTAACACCACCGAGGAAAGAATCATCAGCATCTTCAATCCCTTGCCAGTCTCCTGCTGCAAGGTCTGAATGCCGCCTCCGGCCGGTGAGAGGACCACGTGCTGTTTTAAAAGCATGGCGGAAGCGCTGCTGCCGGTGAGAATCCGAGTCTCTGCAGTCCACTGCCGAAGCGTAGTGGAGAGCTTGGCCTGCAATGCGCCGATGTCTGTGCCGGGGCGAACTCTGCCGATCGGATAGAGCCAGTGCGACTGCGTGTGATTGAGGATGGAACTGTCGCCATTGATATAAGGCTCGGTATTGATCGGCACCCAGAATTCAGCTGGGGAATCGGTGACCCGGTCTCCGAAGAAGCCGGGCGGAGCGATGCCGATAACGGTGAAAGGTCTGGACTGGACGTAAACAGTCGAACCGATGATCGACGGGTCGGATGCGAATTCGCCCTGCCACGCCTGATAGTTGAGCACCACCACGGGCGGCGCAGCTGGAGTGTCGTCTCGGTCCGTGAAGAGGCGTCCATTGTATGCGCCCAAGCCCAGCGTGGCGAAGTAGTTGCCTGAAACCAACTCGCCGCTCATAGGCTTGGCCAGCGCGCTGCCGCGGCGCATGCTCCATTGCCATCCTCCGGCCTGGGCCGCCGCCAGTTGCTCAAACTCCGGCGTCGCATTCTTCAGGTACAGGTAAAGATCGTAGGAGAAGATGGAGAAGTCGCCGGTGGTGCCTGCATCGCCCGGAATGCCGCCGTCGACGCAGCAATCGTGGGTGTCGCCGATACGGTAAAGCTGGGCGGGATTGGCCACGGGCAGCGAGCGCAACAAGATGCCATGCACCAGCGTGAAGATGGCCGTATTGGCGCCGATGCCGAGGGCCAGTGTAGCCACGGCGGTCAGCGTGAAGCCCGGCGACTTGCGCAACTGGCGCAGAGCGTAGCGAATGTCCTGGGCGAGACCGATCATCTGCTTTTTCTCCTTCTATTCGTACCGCAGTGCTTCAATGGGATTGATCTTGGTCGCTCGGTGGGCGGGAATGTAGCTGGCGATAACGGCCACGCCGGCCAGTAGCAGCGAGACACCGGCAAATGTGAGCAGGTCAGTGGGCTGGACACCATAGAGCACGCTGGACAACGCGCGTGTCACCGCGAAGGAGGCAGCCAGTCCCAGGCCGAGACCGATGAGAACCAGCCGCAAACCCTGCCCGATTAGAATACTGAGCACGTTGCCCGGTTTGGCGCCAAGCGCGATGCGAATGCCGATCTCATGGGTGCGCCGCTTGACGGAGTGAGAGATCAATCCGTAGAGGCCCAGCGTGGCGAGGAAGAGAGCAATGAGGCCTTGCCCGCCCGCGATGATGGTGCCCATGCGCATCGGAGCCATGGCCATCGGACTGCTGGCGATCTGCTTGTCGAGGGTGCGGATGTTGTAGACCGGCAAATTGGGGTCCAACTGCGCGACGGCTTGCTTCACGGACGCGGTGATTTGCGTTGGGTCCATTCCGGTGCGTACAACGATGGTGACGTTGCTCTGGAAATGCTGCGCCAGCGGATAAAAGATCAGGGGCCGATTCGTGTCGGTCATGGCCCAGTAGCGCATCTCGCCGACTACGCCGACGACCTGCATCACGTCTCCCTGCAGCGAGAGCCTTTTGCCGACAGCATCGCCGTTGGGCCACAACTGCTGGGCAAGCGTTCGATTGATGATGACCACGCGCGGCGCGGCCTCATCGTCGTGCGCGGTAAAGCCGCGGCCCGCAACGACCCGAGTGCCCAGGGTTTGAAGATAGGCATGATCGATAGACATACAAGGAACCATCAGAAACTTCTGCCTCTCGGTTGGGGTTTGACCCTCGGGCCAAACGCCGGCGCGCTGACCACCTCCAACATCGAAGGGCAGATGCGTGGCGAGGCTGGCGCTGCTCACGCCGGGCAGTGCGCGGAGCTTGTCGAGCAACTGCGTTTGAAATTGCCGGCTGCGCTCATCGCTGTAGCGTTGCAGCGAAGGATCGACCGTGGCGAGAAAGATGTGATCGGGGCGAAAGCCGAGATTGATCTGCGCGAGCTTTTGCACGCTGCGCGCGGCCAGTCCGGCGCAGATCAGCACCACGCACGAGATGGCCACCTGGCCGATGACCAACAGGCTGCGCAGCCGATGGCGGGTTTCGGCAATCGTGGGGGCGTTCTTCAGCAACGGCAGAACGTTGAGCCGGGTCGCCTTCAAAGCTGGTAGCAGTCCCGCAAGAATGCCAGTGGCCAGCGACGCAAGGAAGGTGAAGACGAACAATCGCCAGTCCATGCCGGTGTTGGCCGGGGGCGCCATGTCGCCGGGAACGATCATCTTGCCGAGCAAGGGTGCGACGGCGATGGCGGCCATTGCGCCGATGGCTCCGGCGGCGAGGGCGAGCAGAGTGCTCTCGGCGAGCAACTGGCGCAGCAGACGCCAGCGCGTGGCGCCCAGAGCGCCGCGAATCGCCACCTCCCGCTCGCGATCGGCGGCGCGCGCATAGAGTAGATTGGCCACATTCGCCACCGTGATGCCCAGTACCAACAGGGCCATGACCATAAGGGCGGAGACGATCAGAGGCGTGAAGTTGGCCACGAAGGGCGTGGGCCGGCTCATCGATTCGCGCAGAACAGCAGCCGAGGCTCCTTGCGGATGCTGCGGGCCGTAATCCTTCATGAGTCGTGCCATCACGAGGTTCGCCGCGGCACGGGCCTGTTCCAGGTTTGCGCCCGGCTGCAAGCGTCCCATCATGAAGACCGATGTATAGCCGCGATTGGTAAAGACTTCGTTGCCTCCAGGACTCATCAGCGGCAGCATCGACATCGGCACAAATCCGCTCAGCGCCGTGCCCCAGCTCGCGCCCACAAACTTGGGCTGCGTCACGCCCACCACGGTAAACGGCAGGCCGTTGATCTTCACAAGTTGGCCGATGATATGCGGGTCGGCGGCAAAGCGGCTCTTCCATGTCTCGTAGGTCAGAACGATGATCGCATCCGCGCCCACCGTCCGCCCCTCATTGGGCAGGAAGAGCCGCCCCAGCATGGGCTGCGCGCCCAACACCGTGAAGTAGTTGCCGCTGACCATATGCACAAATGTTCGATCGGCGGCTTCGCCTGCGCGGCTCAGTTGGACTGCCGACTCCAAGTAGGCCATAACCCCGGAAAACGCCCTCGCCATCTCTGGAAATTCATGGCCATCCCCTTCGACAGATCGCTGAAAATCCAGAAAATCCGGATATGAAAACGGAAATAGCATCGGCATCTGAGTAGTCTTCTGCGCAATCACCACCAGCCGTCCAGGGTCCGCTGCCGGCAAGGGCCGCAGAAACAGGTCGTTGATCATGATGAAGATGGTGGCGTTGACAGTCAGCCCCAGCGCCAGCGTGATCACGGCCACAGCCGTGAATCCGGGGCTCTTGCGCAAGCGGCGCATTGCGAAGCGAATGTCGTTCATTAGGTTTTTCATTGCTCACTCCTTGCATTGCCGAAGCTGGATTGCTTGATGCGGTTGCTGTTGCCGGTAGAGGTTATTCGATTGCAGGCGCTATTCGTTTCTGAGTGCCTGCATGGGTTCAATGGACGCGGCGCGCCGCGCGGGAACAAGCGAAGCTGCGAGCGCGAGCAGAAAAATTGAGACCGCTGCCAGTGCCATCACAGCGGGATCGAGCGGATCGACTTGAAAGAGGAGCGAACGCAACAGGCGAGTGGCAAGCACCGCGCCTGCCACTCCCAGGCCGCAGCCGACGAGGCCCAGTTTGGCGCCGGATACGAGAATGATGCGCATCACGTTGGCGCGCTGGGAGCCGAGCGCGAGGCGAATGGCCATCTCCTGAGTGCGCATGGCGGCTGAGAAAGCGATCACGCTGTAAATGCCGAGCAGCGATAGCAAGACGGCCGCGGCGGCGAAGCTGGAGATGAGCGCGGTGTTGAAGCGGCGCGGAGCCTGGTCTTCAGTGACCACGCGGTCCATCGATTCCACGTCGGTGAGCGGGAGCTGCGGATCGATGGAGCGGACCACGGCGCGGAGCGAATCGGCCATCTGTTCAGGCGCAACGGCTGAGCGCAACACGATGTAGCCGTTGTTGCCAACGCGCATTTCCGGAGTCGCAAACGAGCCGACGCCCGCTTTCACCTGGGCTGAGGGCACGTAGATCTGATTCTGCGTAGGCAAATCCGCGCCCAGCTCTTTTACGTCGCCAATCTCTCCGACGATGGTCAACCAGGGCAGTTTTGCTTCCATCGGGCCGCGATGGAGGCGTTTGCCGATGGGGTCCTGTCCGGGCCAGTAATGCTCGGCAAGGGTGCGGTTGACGATGACGGCCAGCGGAGCGTTGGCATCATCGGCCGGAGTGAAGCCGCGTCCGCGAATGATGGGGATGCCCTGGGCCTGAAAGTAATTGCCCATCACCTGCGGCATCCAGGAAATGTTCAAGCCGGCGCCCTGGGGAGGAATGTAGCCCTCGGGTGTGAAGGTGGCGCCGTATTCCAGATCGGACGCAGGCAGAATGGTAGTCACTCCCACGGCCTGCACTCCGGGCAGTTGTTCCAGCCGGTTGCGCAGCGTCAAATTGAATTGATCGATGGCGTCCTGCGTTGAGTATTCCTGGCGGGGCAGGCTATAGGTAGCGACCAGCACATGATCGGCGCGGAAGCCGAGGTCGACGGAGCGCATTTTCTCAAAGCTGCGCAGAAGGAGGCCGGAAGCGGTGAGCAAAACCAGGGCCACCGCGAGTTCGGCAACGACCAGCGCGGAACGGAGGCGCCCATGCCCTACTCCGGCGGTTCCGGTGCGGCCGCCTTCCTTGAGCGCTTCATTTACGCCGGTGCGCGAGGCGGCAAAGGCGGGGATCAGGCCGCAGAGCAGGCCTGTCAATACGGCCAGCGAGAGCGCGAAGCCAGCCACCGCCCAGTCGACGCCGATGGAGTTGATGCGTGGCAGCGTCTCAGGGAGCAAGCTCACTCCAACGCGCAGAGCGGCCCATGCAAGGGCGAAGCCGAGCAGGCCGCCGCCGACGCTCAGCAACAGGGACTCAAGGAGCGATTGGCGCAGAATAGCAGCGCCGGTGGCGCCCAGGGCAAGACGCACGGCAATCTCCCGTCGTCGGCGGATGACGCGCACCAGGAGCAGCCCGGCCAGATTGGCGCAGGCGATGAACAGGACCACGGCAACGGCAAGAAAGAGCGTGCGGACCAGGGGACGGGCGCCGGCCACGGTGACCTCGTCGAGCAGGCTCACATCGGGATGAATGCGGCGTCTCGACAGGGCGGGCGGAAAATTGCGCATGATCTCCTGCGCGGCGCCGGCGGCATCCTGCTGAGCCTTGGCGGGCGTCACACCCGGCTTGAGCCGTCCGACCATGTAGTAGCTCCAGGAACCCGTGCCAGCGGTCAGTTCGTTCTGCGTGAAGCTCATCGGCACCCAAAGTTCGCTGCGGTTCAACTGGCCGGGAACCAGCGGGAACTCGAAGTCGCGGGGCATGACGCCGATGATTTCGTAAGTTTTGCGGTCCAGCAGAATCTTGCGGCCCAAAATGTTCTCGTCGCCGTGAAAGCGGCTGCGCCATGTTTGATAGCTGATGAGCGCCACCTGCTGGCTGCCATCGTCTTCCTGTTCGGTGAAAGGGCGGCCCATCAAGGGAGAGACGCCAAGCGTGGGAAAGATGCCGGCGGTAAGCCGGGCAGCGTTGATCTGCGTCGGAGTGCCGACGCCGGAGAGTTCGTAGGTTGTGGGCGTGTAACCGCCCAGGCTCGAGAAAGCGCTGGTGTCGCGTATGTAAGTGCGCACTCCGGGCGCCGTGACTCCGAACCCGCCGGCGCCGTAATCCACGCCTTCGAGTCTGTCGCCGAGGGCGACCAGCCGGGAAGGAGCGTGAAACGGCAACGGCCGCAGCAACACGCCCTCGACGATGGAGAAGATGGCGGTGGTGGCGCCGACGCCGAAGGCCAGCGTGAGCACGGCGGTGAGCGTGAAGCCCGGCGACTTGCGCAATTGGCGCAGCGCGAAGCGGATATCGTGCCACAGGTTGGTCATCGCATCTCCTCTCTCTTGCCGGCTCGGTCTTACTCGCTTCTGAGCGCCTGCATGGGTTGAATGGACGCGGCGCGCGCAGCGGGAATGAATGCCGCCGCGGCGGCACAGAGAGCCAGCACCAGGGCTGCGCCGGCAATGGTCAATGGGTCGCGGCTGTCAACGCCGTAGAGCTGATTGGCCATCATGCGGCCGGCAACGAGCGCAGCAGGAATGCCTAACGCAATGCCGGCGATGGTCTGTCCCATTGCGCCGCGCAGCACCATGGCCACTACGCTTGACCGTGTTGCACCCAAGGCCATGCGGATGCCGATCTCCCGGGTCTGCCCGGTGACCGAATACGAGATAACACCGTAAATGCCGAGCGCGGCCAACAGGAGTCCGAGCACGGCAAAAGCGGCAACGAGGAGCATGAAGAAACGGCGCGGCGAAACCGCGTGATCGACAATGGTGCGAAGGAGGCGGAATTCAGCGGCCGGCTGTTTCGGATTCAGTTCGCGCAGAGTGTGCAGGACGCTTCCGGCCAGAGCAGCAGGCGGAAGCGCGGTGCGGATGACAAGCTCGGCTCCGTTCGGCGATTCCTGCGTGGCAGGGAAGTACATCTGCCAGCCGGGATCGCCCTCTACGCTGCCGGTGTGCACGTCGCCGACGATGCCCACCACGCGCCGGTCAGTTCCGCCGGCCGAGACAATCTTGCCAACTGCGTCCTCTCCGGGCCAAAGGAAGCGCGCCGCGGACTCATTGAGGAGGATGACTTTTTCGCTGTTGGGGTCATCGTTCCAGGTAAAGTCGCGGCCGTGCAACTCCATGCCCATGGCGCGTACGTAGCCGGGCGTAATCATGTAGACCAGCGGGCTGGGCAATTCGCCATCGCGATAAGTGCGGCCCTTGGGAACGGGCGGTCCCCAGGCACGATTTTGCTCGAGCGGCAGGTAGTCTACGATTCCGGTAGCCTCAACGCCCGGCAGCGCCCCCACGCGGGCCAGAATCTGCTGGAAGATTACGGCGCGTTTGATGGCGCTGCCGTTGCCGGTGGGAGCACTGTCGTCGAAGTCCACTGCGATGGCCGCGGCGGGGTCGGCCTGGAACCCGAGATCGATGTCGAGAACCTTGAGAAAACTGTGGAGCAAAAGTCCGGCGCCAACCAGCAGCATGCAGGCCAAGGCCACTTCAGAGACCACGAGGACGAAGCGGACGCGCTCCTGCGCTCGACCCCGGCCGGCGCCGGGGCCGGAATCCTTCAGCGCCAGGTGCAGGTCGCCGGCGCCGATTCTGAGTCCGGGAACCAAGCCGAAGAGCACAGCCGCGAAGACCGCAACCAGCACCGTCCATCCCAGTGCCGCGCCATCGACATGCAGGCTGCTTAGAAGGGGGAGAGCAATTGCGCCCTGGCGGGAGAGCCACGCGACCATGGCGTAAGCCAGCACCAGCCCAAACGCCGCGCCCATGCCGGAGAGCACCAGGCTTTCCGTGAGGAGCTGTTGCACGATGCTGCCGCGGGTGGCGCCCAGCGCGCCGCGCATGGCGAATTCCTTAGCGCGAGCCGCGTTGCGCGCCAGCAAAAGGTTGGAAAGATTCACGCAGGCGATGAGCAGAATCATTCCGACGGCGCACCACAGGGCAATGAGCGAGCGACGGAGGCGGCCGCTCACGTAATCCTTCAGACTGCGCGTCTGGATTTTCTCGTACGTGCCGCACGAGTTTGGCTGCTTGACGTTCCAGCACAGGCGCGGTGTGACGAGCGCGGCATCCGCCTGCGCCTGGGCGAGCGTGACGCCGGGCTTGAGCCGGCCGATCATGGTTACGATGTTGCCCCAGTTGCGCGAGTCGTCAAGGCTGAGCGGCGCAAAGAGATCGACTTTGGCGCCGGGAGAAAACACTGCGCCGAAGTCGAAGCTGGTTGGCAGCACGCCGATGACCGTGAACTGCTGGCCGTTCAAGTCGATGGTCTTGCCAACAATGGCCCGGTCGGAGGCGAATTGGCGCTTCCAGTAGGCATTGGTCAGCAGAGCCACAGGATGGGAGGCGCCAAGGGATTCTTCGGCTGTGAAGAGGCGCCCCATGGCAGGCTGGACGCCGAGCACCTGAAAGAAGTTGCTGACGACCAGAATGCCGGTGGCCGGTACGGGATCGCCGTTGCCGGTGACGCGCAGGTTGTCGGCGGTGGAGAAAGCGAAGTAGCCGGATACGTCCTGGTAAGAGCGGCTCTGCGTGCGGAATTCCTCGTAGGCGTCAGACGAATAGGTTTCACAGGAGAAACCGCATTTAGCCGGCGGTGGGGCGATCCAGACCAGATCTTGCGCGTGGAAGAAGGGCAGCGGGCGCAGCAGCAGATTGTTGACCAGCGTGAAGACGGCGGTGTTGGCGCCGATGCCGAGGGCCAGCGTCAGCACGGCGGTTAAGGTGAAGCCCGGCGACTTGCGCAACTGGCGCAACGCGAAGCGGATGTCGTGCATGAGGTTGTTCATCGCGTTGCATCTCCTCTGCCGATTCCGGCGGATTGATTACTCGCTTCTGAGCGCCTGCATGGATTCAAATGCGATCCGCGCGAAGGGGTGATGAAGGCCATCGCTGCGCGGGCTCTTCCGCGGCAACTCAAGCCTCCGCTTCTTGTTCGAGCTTTTGCTGCTCTTGCTCCGATACCACCTTTCCGTCGAAGAGATGCACCTCGCGCTCGGCGTGGCGTGCGAAGCGCGGATCGTGCGTAACCATGCAGATGGTGGAGCCCTCGCGGTGCAGATCGGCGAGCAGATGCATGACGGCTTCGCCGTTTTTCGAGTCGAGGTTTCCTGTGGGCTCGTCGGCCAGCAAGATGGAAGGCGAGCCGGCCAGGGCGCGCGCCACGGCCACGCGCTGCTGTTGGCCGCCGGAGAGTTGCGCGGGATAGTGCCGCATGCGGTGCGCCATGTTCACGCGCTCCAGCGCGTCTTTTACGCGGCGTTTGCGCTCCGCAGACGGCATGCCGGCGCGGTAGGTGAGCGGCAGTTCAACGTTCTCTTCGACCGTCAGGTCGCCGATCAGGTTGAAGCTCTGGAAGATGAAGCCGATTTCCTGATTACGGATGCGCGAGCGGTCGCCGAAGCTCAGGTTCTCGACCGGCTTGCCGTTGAGCAGGTATTTGCCGCCGGTGGGCGTATCCAGCAGGCCCAGAATCGAGAGCAGCGTGGATTTGCCGCAGCCCGACGGTCCCGACATGGCCACATACTCGCCCCGCGAGATGGTCAGGTGAATGCCGGAGAGCGCATGCGTCTCAACTTCGTCGGTGTAGAAGACCTTGGTCAGATCCTCGATTTCAATCAATGTGCCATTCGATGCCATTCCGTCCCCCTTAAAAGACAGTGGTCAGTGGTCAGAGATCAGTGCTTCGCTGTCAGCGGCCTTCATTGCCGACCACTGACAGCTGATCACTGCTCTTACTCCAGCCTTATGTGGTCCACTCCGTCGGAGCGCGACATGTCGGAGAGAATCACCGTGTCGCCTTCCTTCAGTCCTTCGATTACCTGGATGTCGTTTACCGAGGCGCGGCCCACCTTGACCGGCACGCGCGTGGCTCCCTTGCCGTCGGGATCGAGCTTGAACAGGCTGAGCGTGGAGTCCTCGTTGCCCAGCGCCGGCCTACCCACGTAGAGCACATCCGTCATGCGTTCGAGGTCGATGGTTCCGTCCACGCTCAACTGCGGCACCGCGCCCGCCGGCAATGGCCCATCCAGCATTACGTCAACGGTGCGGGTTCCGTTCACCACGCTGGGATCGATTCTGGTTACGTGGCCGGGAATGACGCCATTGTGCGTGTCGATGGATGCGGGCTGGCCGATCTGGATGTCGCGGGCCTGCGTTTCGGCGATCTGCAGAGCGGCTTTCAGCTTGTCAAGCTGGATGACTTCAGCCACCGAAGTTCCCGCCGTGACATGTTCGCCCACCTGCAACGGCGTGGCCAGCGGCGCCAGCGCGCCGGAGATGCCGGCCCTGACCTGCAGCGCCTGCGCCTGCTTCTCGTAGAGATCGTAGAGTGCCCTGGCCTGATCGATTTTGGTGCGTTGCGATGCGAGTTGGACTTCAATCGCTTTCTGGTTCACGTCCAACTGCTGGATGCTGAGCTGATGCTGCGTGGTCAGCTGATCTGCCGTGCTCTTCGATTTGCTGTAGGCCAGGCCGGAGATAACGCCGAGATCGAAGAGCGCCTTGTCGGTCTGGGCCTGCAACTGGTCCTGCGTGTAGTCGGAATTCACCTGCGCGGCCGCCGTTTTCTTGTCCATCAAAGTGCTTTGGAGGGTCGCCTCGAGACTCTTGTAGTCGGCTTCCGCGGCTTTGACCGCCAACTTGGCGTCGAGCACCTTCTGCTCCAGCTCGGGGTCGGCCATGTCCATCAGAATGGTGTCGGGAGTGACTTTGGCGCCGGGCAGAACGCGAATTCTGACCACCGTGGCGTCAGTCTGCGCAGGGATCAGTTCGATCGAGTCCTCGCGCGGCACGAGGCTGCCGGTGGAGGAACGGACCTGGCGGACGAGCGGGCCGCGCTTGACGGTGTCGGTCCAGATGGTCGATCGATCTACCGTGGGAGAAGCCGGTTTGAGCCGCGAAACAGCGACGGCAAGGCCGGTCAACACAACCACGCCAACGACGGCCCACAGCGCCATCCGGCGTGTCTTCATGCGTTTGATGTCAGGACGTGCGATATCCATTGCGGTATTCATGTTGCACCTGGGTTGCCAAGAGCGTAAGACCTGCATGTTAATGAAAACATTTAGTTTTGTGGAATTTGTGCGCGTTCCTGAAGGTNNACCGCCGATCTTTCGGCTCCGTCCGCCACGGCGCGCTCCGCTCAAGATGACAGCTCAGTTTTGGTGCGGACTTTGGGCTCACCGCATCCGCACAAACGGAATTGCGGGAACAAGGAGCGGGATGGTGGTGTCTAAGTGAGTAAGCTCCTGGCGAGGTTGCCGGGTCGGCGCTGGGCCGCGCTCCGGTGCGAGGTCAACAAGTCTATGCACAAACCTGCTCTTAGCAAGAGCGCCTTTGCGGGCGCCGCGATGCTCGTGGCCGCGCTGACAATTGCGTTGGGCTTGAACGCTTCGCTGCGCGCGCAGGCCGCAGCTCAGGGCTGGGAGAGAGCTGACGGCGGCGGCCAGGAATTCGAGGTTGCGTCGGTGCGAAAAAACACGTCAGGCGGGCAATCGAACAGCAATTTCTCGCTGGACAACGGGAATGCGTATTTTACGGTGGGCAAAGATGACGCACTGAATCCGAATGGCACGCTCTTTTCGGCAAAAAGTCAGACGCTGTTGCGATACATCGTCTTTGCGTACAAGCTGGGAGGAACGCAGGAGCTTGCGCTGCGGTTCGACTTCTATGCCGGGCTGGGGTTGCACGTATCGGAGTGGGTGAGGAACGACCGATACGATATCGACGCGCGCACGCCGGGCGCTGCGACCAAGGACCAAATGCGGCTGATGATGCAGAGCCTGCTGGCGGAGCGGTTCAAACTAGCGGTGCATTGGGAGACGCGGGAAGCGCCGGTGTTTGCGCTGGTGCTCGATAGGCCGGGGAAACTGGGACCGCAACTGCGGCAGCATCCCGCGGGCGATGACTGCTCCACGACGGCGTTTCCTGAGAACTCCGGCAAAAACGCGCCCGCAGCGCCGCCTCTAGCGGCTATTCCAATTCCGTGTGGCCTGATCGCGCATTTGCCGGCGAGCGCGCCGGGAGAGAATCATTTCGGAGGGCGCAATGTGACGCTGGCGATGCTGGCAGAGTCGATGCCGACGCAGACCGGACTCAATACGCTGCCGCGGCCGTTGATCGATGAGACGGGACTCACGGGTGGATTCGACTTCTCTATCGAATGGACGCCGGAAGACACCAGTCAAGCGGGCGAGTTGGACTCATTCGGTGCCGCCTTTCGCGAGGCGCTGAAGGAGCAGCTTGGGTTGAAGCTGGAACCGCAGAAGGGTCCGGTGCTGGTTCTGGTCATCGACCATGTCGAGCAGCCGTCTCCGAATTGAGAGACGAAGAGCCCGCGAGAAGACCCCCAATGGCGGACCAAAGGAGGGCAGCCGGGTGTCTAAGCCTGTAAGCCCGGGCACGTTCTTCAGGTGAATGCCGGCGTGCATTGCGAGCGCGGCGCTTTGAGGATTCGTCGCAACGGAATTGGCCTTCAATCGGTTTCCTATGGGGCTCACGGCGCGCAATCCAGCATGGGATCGATAACAAAATTGGCGGAACCTGCGAACAAATCACCGCGTACATACGTCTTATCGGTGTATTCTTCACAGATTCAGGAAAGTTGTAAGCGTTCGCGCCGCTGGGGCCGCGCCTGCCGGCAGAAGAAGGAGACGGTCTGCATGAATGCAGAGTTTCTTGAATCCTTCCGGGATGTGTAAGAAACTCTCGCCGCCGGCGACTGCCACATACAGAAAGGAAAAGGTCATGGGCAAACTCGATTTCAGCCGGAGGACGCTGTTTGCGTTCGCTTTCATTCTTGCCGGAGCCATTCCGCTATTTTTTGCGGCTTTCGGAGCACAGCGGTTGAGCGCGCAGGCCGCGGCACCGGCGGCGGCGCCAGCAGCGCAGAGTGCGGCACCGGCGGCGGCGACAAAAGCCTCTGCACCTGTTTCGCCAACGGACATAGTCGGGACGTGGCAGGGAACCTTGCACGTTGCCGCGACAGACCAACATCCCCAGATCGACCTGCGGCTTGTGTTCAAGATTTCCAAGACGGAGGCCGGGGCCTTGAAGGCCGTATGGTACAGCATCGATCAGAGCAGCGAGAGCCTTCCGATAGCGACCGTCAACTTTCAGGATGGTGTGCTGAAGTTCAAGATCACGATCGTCGACCGCAGCTATGAAGGCAAGATGTCAGAGGACGGCAAGTCGATTGCGGGAACCTGGATGGAAGGCACGACGCCGATCTCGATGCCTCTGGAGCGGAGCACGCCCGATACGGCCTGGGCGATTCCCGAACCGCCAAAAACGATGGCGGCGAATGCCGATCCCAGCCTGGAAGTGGCCACCATCAAGCCCAGCGATCCGAGCAGGCAGGGCAAGGGATTTGGATTCCAGGGGACGCATTTCAGAACGTTGAATACCAATTTGAACGATCTGATCGCGTTTGCGTACGGGCTGCACTCCAAGCAGATCACGGGCGCGCCCGCGTGGTTTGGCACCGATCTTTACGACGTTGACGGCGTGCCCGATGTGGCCGGCAGGCCCAACCTGAAACAGATGGGGATCATGGTGCAAAAGCTGCTGGCGGACCGCTGCCAGTTGAAGTTCCACCACGAAACGCAGGAGCTATCTGTCTACGCAATTTCTGTGGCCAGCGGCGGACCGAAGATGACCAAGACCGCGTTGGGACCGAACGATCAGCAGGCTTTCTTTTTCAGGGGGCTGGGAGATCTGACGGTAAGAAACATGAGCATGACCGATTTTGCTTCGTGGATGCAGTCGGGCGTGATGGACAAGCCGGTGGTGGATCAGACGGGGATCAAGGACAAATACGATTTCGACTTGAAGTGG
>PLSH01000021.1 GCA_003165095.1 Acidobacteriaceae bacterium | reverse complement strand
GATCCGGTGACGGTGGAGGAAGTGGCGAAGAGCCGGTAGATCAAACAGTTATCAGTGGTCAGCCTTCAGCTATCAGCTATCAGCTTTTAGCTGAAGGCGGTTTTTATTTGAATTTCATCTCAAAGGAAACGGGTTTACCAATTCGGAGGCTCTATGCCTGGCGAATATAGTGCGCAGCTTGACGCAATCGTAAGAGCGCTGAATCGTCCTTCGATTCCAACCTGGATTATTGCGATTATATCTGCATTACTGGGCTTCTTGGTTTCTGTTTTCAGTCAAATATTCCAACATTGGTATGCCGAGCACAGAGCCCGCAGCATAATGAGAAAAATCATTTACTCGGAACTTGGGTCCATGTACTCAAGCCTTGTTCATTTTTATAATTTGCAAACCAGTCTTCCCGAGCAGAAAGATGTTGAGTGGAGAAAAAAGCAATTGAAGGAACGCTTCTTGAAGTTCGAAGGCGAGAAATACGCTGAAGAGAACAAGATTGTGTTTATCCAACTAAAGGAACGTTCCACTATTGATGAACTATATAGTGCAATCCGAGAGGTTTTTAGACCTGAAGAGGAATACGGATTTTTTATTAATTCGGGCTTAGCAATCGAAATCATCGAAGATTGCGTGAGGCTTCATGGTCTGCCTGCTCGATTTGTAAAACGATTCATGAATGGCTCAGACTTTTCAGCGATTGCCAAAGCCAACAAGAAACGACTTTCGTTGAATCAAGCAAAGCCGTTGTAGACACATTGCTATGTGTTCTATTCTTGTGGAAGCTTCTCCAGCACCGGCTCAAGATTCTGTCCGCCGTATAGAATCCGCAGAATATCTACTCGATCATCTCCGACTTTGAACAGGATGGTTACCCTATGTTCAAATCCCATTGTACGTAGACCTGAAATTCCTCTGCCCACTGCCGTTCCTCGCAGCGGAAAGGTATCCAGAGAAAGGCAAAGCCGCTCAATCCTTGCAAGATAACGTGCTGCAACTTCAAAGCTGGTTTCTTTCGCTATATAGCAGAAGAGCGCATCGATATCGTCGATGGCTTCCGCAAGAAAGTGTACCTCGTACCTCGTCAAGATTCAAGCTCACTTGCTGGAATGCCGTACTTGGCTCGTAGCTCCCGAAAGACCTGGGCTGCCGGGACGCTGGGCCGGGGATCGGCCATGGATTCTTCCGCGAGCTTGGTCAACCACACATCGGTGGCCGCCTCCTCACGCTCCAGGGCCAGCAGGCCCGCACGCACGACCTCGTCCGCGGAGGCATAGGATCCGGACTGGACGCGCTGCTCGACACTCTGGCGCAGCGAACCAAGGTCTACAACGATGGTGTTTTGGGCTGTTGCCATTCGCTCCTCCATGGAGTTGATTGTACCTCTGTTTTGGCATGGCCCAGATGATCTCAGTAACCTACCCCACGCGTCTCTGCCCGCGCTCGGTTTCCAGACGTTCCGCCAGAAAGACCTTGAGCAACGACTGATAAGGAACGTCGCGCTTGTTGGCGAGGATTTTGAGGTCCTCGATCATGGATACCGGCAGGCGCACGGAGATTGTTCGAAGCGTGGGCTTCAGGTTGGGAAATTTGACGCGCTTCGCTTGCGACCAATCTATATATTCAGTCGAGTCTGCTCCCTCGCCGGTCGAGGACCAGAACTCGAACTCCTCTGCTTCACTCTTGAACTCAGGAACCGCTTTTTTCATGTCGCTGGTAATCCTCATTTTCTTTTCGGCTCATATCGCGTACAGAGATCACCCGGATCAGCGTGCCCCTGATGGTGAAAGCCACAAACAGCTTGCGGTCTCGCGCCGCCTTCCCCATAGCCCTATAACACTTCTCCCGGCGCGAATGTCCTGGGTCAGAACGCATCACAAACGGATCGTGGAAGAAGACATCTTCGGCTTCCTCCGGAGTCACCCGGTGACGCTCCCAGTTCTTCGCAACATTCGCCTCATCCCAGTCGAAGCCGGTACAGGCCGTAAGCGGATCGCTCTCGCCCATATTTTGTATATATCACAGATATACTCCTATGCGGAAGCCTGCTCGTCATACCTGTTGCATGAAACACTGATTCCGACGTATCATGTTTCATGAAACGAGGGAGCGTCATGGGTTCTGCAGTCACGGAGCGCGTTCGCAAGCACCGGGAGCAGTTGCGCGCGGAGGGATTGAAGCCGGTCCAGATTTGGATTCCCGATACCCGCTCGGCGAGCTTTCGCGAGAAGTGCAAGCGCGAGTCCCTGTCGCTGGCCAACGATCCGCTTGAGACCGAGACCCTCGCCTGGATTGCTGAAGTCGCGGATACGGACGGATGGGTATGAAGCGGGGCGACCTGATCCCCGTCGTTCTGTCCGGATCGTATGGCAAACCGAGGCCGGCTCTGGTGATTCAGTCGGACCTGTTTCAAAAGCATCCTTCGGTTACGATTTTGCCGATCACGAGCGAGCTGCGCCCTATCGAGACTTTTCGCGTGATGGCAGCGCCGACCAGCAAGAACGGGTTGCGCGCTCCTTCGCAGATCATGGTGGACAAGGCTCACACAATTCCGCGCGATAAGGCCGGCGATCCTTTCGGCGAGCTGGAATCGCGAACGTTGACCGCCGTCAACCGCGCGCTGGCTGTTTTTCTGGGGCTGGGCTGAAGCTTCGCGCTCGCCTGAGCTGCTCCGCTGCACCCCTCCCTGTAAAATCAACTGAAACCTGCTTTATTCCGGCTGGGGAGGACCTTTGCTTTACTGGCTGCTGTACGAAAAGCTGTTTCCGTTCTTCCACCCGTTCCGGATCTTCCGTTACCTCACCTTCCGCACTGCGTTTGCTTCACTCACCGCGCTGCTGATCGCGCTCTTCATCGGGCCTTACGTGATCCAGAAGCTGCGCGAGTTCCAGATCGGCCAGTTCATCCGCGACGACGGACCGCAGTCGCATTTGAAAAAGTCGGGAACGCCCACCATGGGCGGCGTGCTCATCTGCATTGCCATTCTGCTGCCCACGGTGCTGTGGGCCGATCCCTCCAATCCCCTCGTCTGGGTCACGGTCTTTTCCACGCTGGCATTTGCGGCCATCGGGTTTGCCGACGACTACATCAAGGTGGTGCAGCGGCGCAGCCTGGGGCTTACGGCGCGGGCCAAGCTGATGTGGCAGGCGCTGGCCGGAGCATTGGTTGCGATGGTGCTGGTGGGGCTGGAACAGTTCAAGATATTTTCGACGCGGCTTTCGGTTCCGTTCATCAAGAGCCTGCGTCCCGACCTGCTATGGCACGCATGGCCGGCGACGCTTCACCATTTGGGGCTGCTCGCGTTTCTGCCCTTTGTCCTGTGGGTCGTCCTGGTGCTGGTGGGCTCCTCGAACGCCGTAAATCTGACCGATGGCCTGGACGGGCTGGCCATCGGCTGCACCATCATTGCCGCTGCGGCACTGGCCGTGCTGACTTACGTAAGCGGCCACGTGGTCTTTGCCGACTATCTCGAACTGCAGCGTATGCCGCTGGTTGGGGAGCTTACCGTCTTTTGCGGTTCCATGGTGGGCGCTTCCATCGGTTTTCTCTGGTATAACGC
>PLSH01000098.1 GCA_003165095.1 Acidobacteriaceae bacterium | reverse complement strand
GCTTCAATCATCCACGGAATCGGACCCCAGATGTAGGAGAGGAACTTCAGGTATTCGTTGGTCTTCTTTTCCTCGATCTGGTTCGTTCCATACTGCGCCTGGCGCTTCGTAGCCTCGGCCTGCGTGAGCCCATCAGCCGATGCACCAAGCTTCTTCATCAACTCGGGCATGG
This sequence comes from Acidobacteriaceae bacterium, assembly GCA_003165095.1. Next base: position 6,376 of record PLSH01000098.1, on the reverse strand, counting down.
CGAGCGTCTTCAGGGAATCCTTATCATCCTTGGGCTCAGGCTTATCTGTTTTCGATTCCATTTGAGATTGTTCTCCAGTTTTTGCTCCGTTTACTGGGATCTCTCTGCAATGAAGGCCAGACAACGCCCAATCCGGTCATTGGGCCTGGTGTTCAGGTGCCTGTCAAAGCAGAGTGCAGGACGCCAGATCATTGCTTCCCTTGGAGGGCCCTCCTGTCGCAGGCAAATGCACAGTGATATTCGATGCCCTGAGATGGCGGGGCCGAGGAATGTCGCTCGGGCGAGTGGTTTCGCCGGATATTGAAGACCCCGACGTCACTTTACTTTGAAAAGATCGTTCGGTCCCTAGTCGTAACTTTGCTCGGTGTGCGAAGCCTTCTCCGCTGCCTTTTCTGCAACGCGCTCGATCCGCTTCTTTGCTGTTGCGTCCGAGGCCGTCTCGTCTTCGATCTTGGTCACTTCTGGATTCACAAATTGTTCCGCCATTGTTGATCCCTCTTTTCGTCAGGGTGAACCGTGTTCCCATCAAGTTCTGGTCAGTTTTGCTCTCCCATTCGATTTCGCAGGGTCTTTCGAGATTTGTCCTTCTCAAATGCAAAGTGGTCAGAACTTGGACGCCGGCCGCAGATGGGCAGTCGGGCCGCGCCTGCGATCCTCCGGACAAAATTGCGAGTAGCCATTGTGCGACTGCTCAAGATTGAACCCGTTTCCAGGAATTTCCATTTTGCTATCCCAGCCGCGAACCAATTTACATTCAGTTGCGCCCGCCAAGCCCGTTTTTTGCACCCGTTTCCATCCTAAGAACCCGAACGGGCAGAGCGTCAGTATAAATCGGATTCAGGGTGAATGGAGAATTGCGCGTAATGCGGTCTTCTCCGGAGTCGTTGGTATCATTCATCCATGCATGAGGACCGAAAAGGCCGCCGGCTCAGCAAGCTCTGTAGAGCAGTAGTTGAAATCGCGTTCATCGTCTTTCTTTTCTATTCCAATATCTTGATGGGAGAATTTACTGTCACCAATGGCCATGGGAAGAGTTTAGTGTTCGCCTTGGGCGATATCTTTACGGGTACGAATTTTCTTATTGCCGCGATCTCCTCGCTGATTGGGTATGTTGTGTTTGAATACCTTTGAAAGAAGCTATAGTGACGCACGCCGCGACCACAGCGGCACAATTTCTGTAAGGCTATTGTCGCCATTGATTCAGGAATAGGGTCCAGAATGAAGCGGGGGNNAAAGAGAGATGGTGGACGATTCTCAGGTCGCGTTTGATTGTTCATCTTCAACAGCGTGAGGAGCAGATATTTCTTCTTCTTTCCCTGCTGATAGGAGCGCTTACCGGACTCGCAGTTGTTGCCTTTATCGTGGTCACGGAGCGGTTGGGTATGCGGCTCTATCCTGAGCCAGTTTCGCGTCAGTATGAGGACTCATACAACGGATACTATGGCTTTCCCAACTACTGGGGCGGCTCATACATGTGGGGAGGCAATCCGTACATGGTGCGGGATCGCAGCAGACGGGGCGTGGCCGCCTCGGAAGCTATGGGATGGGATCGCAATCTTCGCAGCACCCGCGAAGTAACGGGCTACCATCTCCTTGCGCTTGACGGCGAGATTGGCCATGTCGACGACTTCATCATCGAGGATGAAACCTGGGCGATTCGTTACCTTGTTGTGGCGACAAAGAACTGGTGGCCAGGGAAAAAAGTTCTCATTTCACCAAAGTGGATCGAGAGCGTGAGTTGGGATGCCAGGGAAGTTGTGATCGGATTGACTCGCGAGACCATCAAGGCCGCGCCAGAATACACCGACGAGTCTCTGCTCACGCGGGATTACGAAACGGGCCTGTATGGGTACTATAATCGCGAAGGATACTGGGTCGACGAACTCTCGATCGTGTGAATGCAGTTCAACATGCTATTAGAATCGTTCCGCTTAAAGGGTGCAAGCAAGAACAACGATAGGCTGCAAAATTTCGCGAGGGCAGAGTTCTGCAGCCTATTGTCGCGCCGTCTGTGACTTCCCTTGTTCGGTTTTGCGGATTGAGTCTGAAACATCTGCTTCAGGCTCATACTTAGCATATTCGCGGCGGTTTGGGAATTCTCCGCCGCTCAGGAAATGAAGCAAAGCACTGGCGCGCGAAAGCCCAAATCGTTTATTGACCCTTTTAGTTGAAAACACATCCTCACACCTTCTGCTTGACCAGTTGTCCAAAAAGCTCACAACTTGCTCGCTCGCTGGACAGCGGTTGCTCGGCCTCCGCTTGCAGCCAAACGATGTATGCGACGGACGCCACGTTGGGTTTCCATCGGCGATCTGTATTCGCAGAATCCTTCCATCGGCCCACTCGTTCAAAATACTTCGCAGGAAGGCCATTTTGCTGCGCGAGGCCAATCAACTGGGTGTATTCGTCCTCATCAAAACTCGCTGAATCGTCGTATTTGGCGGCCCAAGCGGCCAACCATACGTCAGGATCACACGGTTGCACTTCTACAATCTTGAACTGAGGCATGAGCGGAATGCTAACACTCTGAAGGGGGCGCTGGCGTGGCCAATGCATCCTCCTGGTAACAGTTATTTCTGTCAGCAGAAGCTGAATCAGGTCTTGCTGGTTCGCCAGGACTGCTCTATTTCTTCGAGCGATCGGCCACGAGTCTCCGGCAACTGTGAAAAGAAAACGACGGCTACTGCGCAAATGCCGGCATAGACCGCGAAGGCTCCGCCGGCGCTGAGTGCACGGACCAGAGAAAGGAATGAATTGGAAACGAGAATACAACTGCCCCAAAGGACGCTGGTGGCGATAGACATGGCTCGACCACGGATGTTGGTGGGGAATATCTCTGCGATATAGACCCAGGCTCCCGGGCCAAGGCCAATGGCGAACGCGCCCACATAAAGCATGGTGCTGCCGACGATCAGAGCGAAATTCGCGTGCGGACGCAGAAATTCGAAGACCAGCAATAACAATGCGGCAAGCATGATGGCAGCGGAGCCTGTCAGCAGGATGCGGCGGCCGATGCGATCCATCACGCACAGTGCGATCAGGGTAAATACGAGATTCGTCAGGCCGAGGAGCACATTCGCGGCGAAAGCGCGCTGATCGCTGCCGCTGTTGCCGTGACTGACAAACAGCAGCGAGCCGTAGTAAAGAACGGTGTTGATGCCGGTCATCTGCTGCAAAGCCGCGATCGCAACCGCCAGAAGCAGAGGACGGCGCATGCGGCGCAGCCAACCGGGCGCAGGGTCTTCCTGGGCAATCCTGGTCTTGATCTCGATAAGGGTTTCTTGACAGTGAGTCTCGCCGCCAATGACGCGAAGGGCGGCGCCGGCTTCAAAATCGCGATGTTGCTGCATGAGCCAGCGGGGACTTTCCGGCACAAAGCGCAGACAGACGAGGAAAGCGATGGCCGGGATGGATGCAGAGCCGAACATCCAGCGCCACGCAGCGGCGCCAGTGAAGGAAAGCGCCCAATTGGCGCAGTAAGCAACCAGAATGCCGACTACGATTGCGGTCTGATTCAGGGTCACGATGCTGCCTCGCTTATCCTTGGGCGAGACCTCGGCAAGGTAGAGGGGAGCAATCGTCGAGCCGAGTCCGATGCCGAGGCCGCCTACGAAGCGCGCCACCAGGAACTCCACAATCGTGTGAGGCGTGGCTGCGAAGATAGCGGAGAGCAGAAACAGCACGCCGCTGAGACGAAGGATGGATCGGCGGCCATAGCGGTCAGCGAGTGTGCCGGCGGCCATGGCTCCAAAAAGGCAGCCATAGAGAAGGCTGCTGGCGGCAAACTCTATCTGAATTTCTGAAAGCCCGAAATGCGCACGCAGAGACAATAGCGCGCCGTTGATCACGGCCGTATCGAAGCCGAAGAGTAGACCGGAAATGGCGCCGATGAGGGCGATGCGATACATGGATCCGGAGCGCGCGGCGGATTGAGGAGGCACGTTGAGGAAACTCCCGCGGTAGACGCTAGATAGCCCCACAAGAGCTGGCTGACATCGAATCTGATTTGTACGGCCGATACACGCAAATGTCAATATTCTCTATAAACCTATCATAAGAATGCTCGTTTGTTGCTATAACGCGTATGTTTGGGTTGACCCAGCCTCCCTTGAGCGATAGGCTTGGTGGTATGAAAACGACGCCGCAGGCAGGGTCGATGGAACTGCCGAAACCTATGGTGATCGATCTACGGATCGGCTCGATGGGTGAGGATGCGCGCATAGAACGAGCCACCAGGACGATCGGTCAGATGGAGCACGTTTTTCTCGATGAGCGTGCACGAAGCCTGATGGAAGCGGAGACTCAAGTGTATTCGGTCGAGTGCTGGCGGCCTGTCGCCGAGGGCACTGAGGGTGGTTTGTACTGGGGAAGCTCGACGGTGTATCCGGGCGTTGTTGGCGAAGAATACTTCATGACGCGCGGTCACTTTCATGCGCGGCGGAACCGGGCAGAGTATTACTCGACGATCTGCGGGAGCGGATTGCTGGTGCTGATGGATGACCAGCGGCGCGCTTCGGTGCAGGAGATGAGGCCGGGGACGACTCATTACATCCCAAACGAAACAGCTCATCGCGTAGTGAATACGGGCGATGTGCCGCTGAGGTTTCTGGCGTGCTGGCCAAGCGACGCAGGCCACGACTACGCGACGATCGACGACCGGGGATTCAGCGTAAGGGTGATGCGCAGGGGCGGACATCCCGAGGTTGTGGCGCAACCATGAGCGAAATGGCAATTGCCGCCGATATTGGGGGTTCCCACGTGGAGTTTGGGATCGTGCGCGAAGACCGTGTGCTGATTGCCGGAACGATCGAAGTGCGGAAAGCGTCGGTCAAAGCTGTTTTGCCGCAATTGGAGGCGGGGATTCGGACGCTGCTTTCAAAGCCGGATATTGCGCAGCATGAGATAGCGGGGGTTGCACTGGGCATCTGTGCAATCGCCGATGGAACCGGGCCGGTTCTGGCGGCCAATGGCAAGTATGAGGATGCAGTGGGATTCGATTTCGCACGCTGGTCGGAGAACAATTTCGGCCTTCCCTGCCGCGTGGAGAACGATGCGCGCCTGGCCCTGCTGGGAGAACAATTCGCTGGGGCGGCAAAAGGCTATGACGATGCTGTACTGGTGACGCTTGGGACCGGAATCGGTGGAGCGGTAATGCTGGGAGGCAGGCTGCTACAGTCTCGCGGCCACAGGGCCGGAGGCGTGGCCGGACATCTTGGGGTCAAGTGGAACGGGAGGACGTGTGGTTGCGGCAATCGCGGTTGCGCCGAGGCGGAGGCCTCGACTTCAGTGCTCGATGCAATTTGCCGCGAGTTGAAAGACTTTTCGAAGAGTACCCTGGCAACTGCGACGGAGGCGATCGATTTTCACAGGCTGTTCGATGCGGCTGATGCGGGGGATGCGCTTGCGCAGGAGGTGCTCGATCGCTGCATCGGGGTCTGGTCGGCGCTGGCCGTGACCTTGATCCATGCGTACGATCCTCAAATCATCGTCTTTGGCGGCGGAGTGATGCGGCGGCACGAAGCGATATTGCCCAGAATTCGTGAGCATGTAAGCCGTCACGCGTGGGCGGAACCAGGCTCGGTGAAGATTGTGCCGGCGGCGCTGGGGTCCTCTGCCGCGCTGCTGGGAGCGTTGCCGCTGCTGCGGAGGCGTCCATGATGCGCGGATCAAATTACGACAAACTGCCGGCCATTCCTGTATCGGACGATGACTCCGCGTGCCGGATTGGCTGGGCCGCAATTGCGCAGGAGCTGAAGAGCCGGATCGTCAACGGCACGCGCACAGTCATCCTGGCTGAATGTTATCCGGGCGTGGATCCGGACGAAGTGAGAGCCGGACTGAACAGATTGGTTGCCGCGGACGCGACCGCGATCTTTGCGGAGAGCGCATTGAAGCCGCCGGACGAGTTAGCCCGGCTATTGGCGCCATGGCTTGGCGACGATCCGGTGTTCGGCACAATGAGGGAGTGGAACCTCAGCTCGCTCTTCGATTCCGCAAAGACCGCTCTGATACGCGGCGAAATCGCGGATGCCTGCGGCGTGGTACTGGTGTATGGAACCGGCGCGGCGTATGTGGCCGGGCGTTGGGACCTGCTGCTCTATTGCGATGTGACGCGATGGCAGATTCAACAGCGCCAGCGCGCGCACCGAGCCGGGAACATCGGAGCCGCCAATGCCTCCGCGCCTCCCGCCGAGTTATACAAGCGCGCGTATTTTGTTGACTGGCGCGCGGCGGACGCTGAAAAGCACCGCCTGCATTCCGCCATCGATTTCTACATCGACACCAACATCGCCAAACGCCCGGCGATGATCTCCGGAAACAACTATCGCGAAGCGTTGGCAAGCGCTGTCCGGCGTCCCTTCCGTGTGGTTCCGTT
>PLSH01000157.1 GCA_003165095.1 Acidobacteriaceae bacterium | reverse complement strand
GCGGCGCGAACCAGCGTGGCCAGCTGCGCCCAGTGGCGCTGGCTGTGGAACAGGGCATGTGCCGTGACCTTTCGCCGCGATCCATTCCTCGCCTCCGGCGGCAGCCAATCGTAATCGAGCCTGAAGGTCTCGTCCCAGCTTTGCGCCGGGGCGGCCAGCAAGCCCCGGAACACCTCAACAGCCTGCAGGTGTAGACCAAACAGCGCATCCAAAGGTCCCGCGGGCGTCTCCTCCTTGGTCAGCACCGGCAAGCCCGCCAGGCGCTGTCCCCAGCGCAACTCCACTCCCCAGATATGCTTCACAAACTCCTGCACATCGGTGGTCCCGCCGATGTCGCAGGGCAACTGCAGAAGAGCCGGATTCTCGTCGAGATGCGCCTTCCAATAGTTCGAAGACTCCTGGTTCCACGCCAGCAGTTCTTCCAGTGTGATTCCAACCGTCATGACAACCTCCTCAAGGCGCGATGGCCGATGTCGCGCCGATAATACATCCCCTCAAATTCAATCTCAGCCAAGGCCTGATAGGCGCGCCCCAAGGCTTCCTCAAGAGAGTCGGCGGTAGCCGTAACCCCCAGCACACGGCCGCCGGCAGTCACAATCTGGCCGCCCACCTGTGCTGACCCGGCGTGAAATACCTGCACCCCTGGAACGTGGGCCGCAGCGCCCAGCCCGGTGATCGGCAAACCCGTTTTGTAGCTGCCTGGATAGCCGGCCGAGCTGGCCACCACGCAGGCCGATGCGCCCGCAGCCCAGCGCAGCTCAGTGTCGCCCAGGCGCCCGTCCACGCATGCTTCGAGAGCCTCAACCAGGTCGCTCTCCATGCGCACCAGGATGGCCTGGGTCTCAGGGTCCCCGAAGCGGGTGTTGAACTCCAGCACCTCCGGGCCGCGCGCAGTCATCATCAACCCCACATAAAGCACGCCCGTAAAGGGCGTATCCTCCTCGGCCATGCCGCGCACTGTCGGCTCGGCAATGTGGTGCAGTATCCATTCCGTCATCGCGGGATCGAGAAGCTTTTCGGTCGAATAGACGCCCATCCCGCCGGTATTGGGTCCGGTGTCGCCTTCGCCGATGCGCTTGTGATCCTGCGCCGGAACCAGCGGCTTCACGTGTTTGCCGTCGCTCAGGCAAAGAAAGCTGATCTCTTCGCCCTCCAGGAACTCCTCGATCACCACCTGCCGCTCGGCTTCACCCAGAAGCGCGCCGGTGAACAGCCCCTGGGCTGCTTCAATGGCCGTGGGTCGCGAATCGCAGATAATTACGCCCTTGCCGGCCGCCAGGCCGTCGGCCTTCACCACGATGGGCGGGTGAATGGCGTCAACCGCTTTTTCGAGCTCTTCGGCGGTGGTGCATACCGCGTATTTGCCGGTGGGAATGTTGTGGCGCTGCAAAAACCGCTTGGCGAAGCCCTTGCTGGTTTCGAGCATCGCCGCGGCCCGCGTCGGCCCGAAAACACGCATCCCGCGCTCCCTCAGAGCATCGACGATGCCCAGCGAAAGCGGCAGCTCCGGCCCCACGATCGTCAGGCCGGCCCACTCCGCCTCCGCCAGCCGCACCATGGCGCCCACGTCCTTCAGGTTCACTGGAACGCAGCGGGCAATCTGGGCGATGCCCCCGTTCCCCGGTGCGCAAACCACCTCCGTCACGCGCGCGCTGCGCAGCACTGCCCAGGCCAGCGCGTGCTCACGGCCCCCGGAACCAAGGATCAGGACTTTCATGTCGAACCCACCTTCTCGCTCAGGTCCAAACGGAGCCTGAAAGGTTATCGTCGGCAACCAGGGTGGGTGAAGTCAAACCCGGAATCGGAAACAATCGCCAACCCGTGTTCCCCTATACTGAGGCGTGATACGCGGTCGGTTACCAACGCGCGCCGATCCCTGAGAAACCGCCATGGTTGAAACCCGCATCAAGCCGCACTTCCAGCAAGCCGCCGAAGAAGAGCGGCGTGCGCAGCAGACGCGCGTTTACCGCCGCAACCAGGTTTTTGGACTGGTGCTGGTGGCCGCGGCCATCTGCGCCTGGTGGCTGTTTCACACCAATCCCAAATGGATCTTTCCGCAAGGCTGGTGGCGTCCATGAGTACTGCGCGGACGGCGGAGAGCGGCTGCGCCGCGGATCCTGAGCAAACGGGCGTTGTGTCAGGGCACGACTTCAGTCGTGCCGAAAGCTCGCACTCAACAACCGGGGCTTCAGCCCCCGGCACAAATCCCCTCGCCGTCCTGCTCCTCGGCCCCACCGGCAGCGGCAAAACCGCGCTATCGCTCACCCTCGCGCAGCGTTTCAAAGGCGAAATCGTAAGTTGCGACTCGGTGGCCGTCTACCGCGGCATGGAACTGGGGACCGCCAAGCCCTCCACCGAGGAGCGGTCGCTCGTTCCCCATCACCTCATCGACGTTGCCGATCCCAATGAACCGTTTACCGCCGGCGCGTACAGCCGGGCGGCGCGCGCTGTGCTGCGCGAAATCGCCGTTCGCGGTCGGCTGCCGATTGTGACCGGAGGAACAGGCCTCTATCTGCGCGCGCTGACAGAGGGATTATTCGCGGGCCCGGGCCGCCAGCAGGCGCTTCGCTCCCGGCTTGAACAATCTCGATCAAAACGAGGGAAAAACTGGCTGCATCGCGTTCTCACGCGCCTCGACCCAGCCTCCGCCGCCCGCATCCATGCCAACGACGCCGCCAAGCTCATTCGCGCCATTGAGGTCTGCCTCGCTGCGCGCAAGCCCCTGTCGCAGGTTCTGGCGCGCGATCCCCTCACCGGCTTCCGCCTGCTCCGGATCGGCCTGAATCCGCCCCGCCAGGAGCTCTACAAACGGCTCAACCGCCGCTGCCAGGCCATGTTTGCCGCGGGCCTGGTGGACGAGACCCAGGCGTTATTCGACCGCTATGGCCCGATCAAGGCCCTCGATTCGCTCGGCTACCGCCAGGCGCTTGCAGTCACGGCTGGGACCCTTACCCTTGAGGCCGCCATCAAAGCCGCGCAGCAGGGCCATCGCAATTACGCCAAGCGCCAGTTGACCT
>PLSH01000315.1:7762-10751 GCA_003165095.1 Acidobacteriaceae bacterium | reverse complement strand
TTGCACCAGGTTGCCTCATTGCCAAGAACGGGTTGCAGTAAATTCAATTGAGATTCGAGAGGCGCACCGCAAACCCGGGAGGCGTCTGAACCGTCTTAACGATCAGGTACAGCTGTCATCGTGCGGTCAATGTACGCCAGCTCACCGCATGGGGTTCAGGAAGGTCTATGCTCACACGCGAGGCATCCTCGCATCTGCGGGTCCTGTTGGTGGCGGCTCTGCTTGCCGCAACGCCACTAATTTGCGTCTGGGCAGCCCCGGCGTCTTCATCTCAGACGGCAATGCCGGGCAAGAAGGCCCAGCTCGCGGAAAACTACGGGAAGCTCCCGCTCGGTTTCGAGGCTCGATCGGGCGAGGGCAGCGGGAGCGCGCAGTTTCTGGCTCGCGGCAGTGGCTACTCGATCGATCTTGCCGGCCATCAAGCTGAGCTATCGCTGTGCGGCCCGGCCCGGGGTGGGGCACGCTCAGTAACTCAAGGAAAGCCGCTCCGTGCGCCAGTGCCCGGGCTTTGCGATACGCTTCGGATGCAGTTGGAGGGCGCCAGCGCGAAAGCTCTCCCGGCCGGCGAGGAGCGGTTGCCGGGCACAGCGAATTACTTCATCGGCAACGACCCGTCCCAATGGCGCACCGGCATACCCACTTACGCGAGGGTGCGTTTTGCAGGCATCTATCCCGGCATCGACCTGGTCTACTACGGCAACCAGCGGCAACTGGAGTACGACTTTGTATCCGAGGCAGGAGCCGATCCGGCGGCCATCCGGCTGCGCTTTGGCGGAGCGCGGCAATTGCGCCGGGAGACAAACGGCGATCTGGTGGTGAAAACGGCGCACGGATGGCTGCGGTTTCAGAAGCCGTCGATTTATCAGCTGGTGAATGGCGCGCGCAGCCCTGTTGAGGGAGATTTTGATCTGGCGGGAAAGCATACGGTTCGATTCCGGCTCGGCAGCTACGACCGTTCCCGGGCGCTGGTGATCGATCCGGTGTTGATTTATTCGACATTCCTGGGCGGCAGCGGCGCGGATTCAGCGAAGGCAATTGCGCTGGACTCGTCGGGTGACGCGTATGTTGTCGGGCAGACAAATTCGCCCGACTTTCCGACCACTCATGGCTCGTTTCAGGTCTCAAACCATGGCGCGACGAGCCACGTTTTCAACGCCTTCGTAACCAAGATGAACCCGACAGGAACCGCGCTGATCTACTCGACCTACCTGGGCGGGAGCGGGGGCGCGCCTCCGAACGTGGTGGGAGACGTGGCCAACGCAATCACAGTAGATTCAGTGGGCGATGCCTATGTGACCGGCCAGACAGGATCTACAAATTTTCCGGTCACGGGAGGGGTCGTACAGATCTACGATAAAGCCGCCGCAAACGGGGACGTGACGGCATTCGTGACCAAGCTGAACCCGGACGGAACGGCCCTGGTCTACTCCACGTATCTGGGCGGCAGCGGCACGGTCGCGAACGCGCCCTTTGCCGGCGATACAGGCACCGCGATCGCCGTTGACAGCAATGGAGCTGCGTATGTGGCCGGCTGGTCGTATTCGAGTGATTTTCCGGTGACCTCCGGCGCGCTTCAAAAGATCAACAACTCCCTCGTAACCGGTGGAGATAACGGATTCGTGGCCAAACTCAATCCAACCGGCGCGGGGATTGTGTACGCGACCTACATCGGGGGGGGCGGCACCTCGGGCTCGATTCCGTTTGCCGGCGATTCGTGCAATGCGATTGCCGTGGATGGAGCGGGCGACGCGTACATCGCGGGGCAGATGCTTTCGAAGGATTTCCTGGTAACGACGGGAGCATTTCAGACCAAGCAGGCATCCTCCGGCGAGGACGGCGCGAACGCATTCGTCGCCGAACTGAACCCCGCCGGCACGACTTTCAACTACTCTACTTACCTGGGTGGAAACGTCATCGATACAGCCAATGCGATTGCCATTGACCCAGCGGGCGATGCGTATGTGACCGGTTACACATTTTCCAACAACTTTCCAGTTACGGCGGGAGCGATCCAGCCGACGAACAATGGCTATACAAACCATGTTACCAACGCATACGTCGCCGAACTGAATCCCACCGGTTCCGCGCTGGTGTACTCGACGTACCTGGGCGGCAGCGGGGGCACAATCAATCTTTCACCGGGAAACAGTTTCCCGTCCGGAGATGAGGCGAACGGTCTGGCGATTGACAGATCGGGCGACGCCTATGTTGCCGGGAGCGCGGCTTCAGCCGATTTTCCGGTTACCACGAGCGCTTATCAGCCTGGGAATCACAATCAATCTCCCGGATGCGCGGGCGGCTGCTACGGAGGGTACAACGCATTTGTGGCCAAAATCGGCCCCAACGGCACCAATCTGGCCTACTCCACTTTCCTGGGTGGCAACGGATTTAACGCGAACAATCCGGCGTTTAAAGAGGACGAAGAGGGCGATCTGGCCAATGGCCTGGCGCTGGACAGCTCAGACAATGCGTACATTACCGGAGATGCCGAGTCAGGCAATTTTCCCATTACGCCGGGCGTCTTTCAGACCACGATTCACGCCACCGGAAACGCATTCATCGCCGAGCTGAATCTTTCCGCACCGCCGGGGCCACCTGAGCCGACGGTGACGGTGACGCCCACTCCGGGGACCATCGGTTCGGCCCAGACCTTGTTGGTGACCGTCGCCGTAGTCCCGGGAACGGGGAGTCCGACACCAACCGGTTCAATCACGCTGACTGCCGGCAGCTATATTTCCCCGGCCACAGTTCTGAGCGGCGGCAGCGCAACATTCACGGTTCCGAGCGAGTCTTTGCCTTCCTGGCCGGCCAACCAGATTTTGCCGGACTTTCTCACGGCGAATTACTTACCGGACGCGGCGAGCTCAACCATTTACAGTCCATCCTCGGGAACGAACTCCGTGGACGTGGTTGCGCCGGTCATCGCGGTAACGCCGTCTTCGCCTACCATCACCTGGGCACAGGCCCAGTCACAGCCGCTGCAGGTCAC
>PLSH01000315.1:0-7745 GCA_003165095.1 Acidobacteriaceae bacterium | reverse complement strand
CCGGTCACCGTGACGGTATTAGTGCAGCCGTCTCTGACCACCATCACCACGTCAGAAGCGCTGCCGGTGACGATCGTCGTCACGCCTGGAATCGGCGCCGGCGCGGCCGAACCAACCGGCACAGTGACATTGACCAGCGGCACATACAGTTCGGGGGCGACGACGCTGAGCGGCGGCAGTGCGAGCATCACAATTCCACCGGGCTCTCTGTCTGCCGGAACCGACACGCTGACCGGCGACTATTCGGGAGACGCCAATTACCCCTCAATCGACGGCACTGCGACCGTGATTGTGACGGCTCCGACAACCCCCAGCTTTACGGTGAGCGGGTCGGCGGTCAGCGTGACGCCGGGCGCAACCACGGCCAACACATCCACGATTACGGTGACGCCGAGCGGAGGATTTACCGGAAATGTGGCGCTCACAGCGGTTATCACATCCGCCCCCAAGGGGGCGCAGTTGCGGCCTACACTGAGCTTTGGAGCCACCAGCCCGGCTGATGTCACCGGCGCTTCCGCGGGAACAGCTACGCTGACGATCTCCACCACAGCGCCGGGTACCTCGCCTTGCGCAGCGGTTCATAGTGTCGAAAACCAAAATCCCTGGCGTGCGGCGGGCGGCGTGGCGCTGGCATGCCTTCTGCTTTTCGGCTTCCGCAGCCGGCGGCGCAGGCTTCAGAATTGGCTGGGGATGATGGCTCTGCTGGTTTTTCTGGCCGGAGGACTGTCCGCATGCGGGGACGCAACCCTGAAATGCCTGTTGCCGGCGCTTACCGGAACTACACCTGGGAGCTACACGATTACGGTAACCGGGACGTCAGGAACGACTTCGGCTACCGGCACGGTGAACCTGACTGTCGAATAGGCGCGCGGAAATATTTTTCCGCCGGGGAATTACGGCATGCAACCTTTCTGGAATTGCTGCATCTTAATTGGTAATTAGCAGAGGCTTCCCCAAAATGTCCCACCCAAGAAAGGTCTAACCTCCTTAATGAGGGTCCGTTTCTGGACCTCTTCCCAAAATCCCTCCTGGATTCCCACCCTTAAATGCCTCTCGAAAGGGCCCACCGGAAGGTGGGCCCATTTTCTGTGGTGCGCCAGTGCGGATGCAGCGGCGTTCAGCTGATTGCGGGGGCCCTGGGGATCAAGCGGCGGCGGAGCCTCGATGGCTAGAATCAAAGTTGCGATGCGGATTTCTTCCCGTTCCAATGCGGATTTGGCGGTTGAGCTTCAGGCCCTCGACACTGTTTTTGCGCAGGCCGGGCTGGTGCGCAGCCGGCGCGGGAAAGCTGCGGCCGGGGTGCGGCCGGCGCGATTCGATCGTGCTGCTCCCGAGGAGCTTTTGCGTCCCGCGCCTACACCGCGCGTCGCCGCCAACGGGGTTCGGTGGTTGCCGGTGCCAAGATGGGGCTATTCCTGGCTTTGGAGCGGGTTCAGCACTCGAGCGGGCGGAGTAAGCCGCGCTTACTGCGCTGCCGGCGCGCCGGCGGAACTGAACCTTGGCTTTACGGAGGACGACAGCAGAGAAGCGGTGGCCGCGAATCGGAGGCTGCTGGTGGAGGCGGTGACCGGCGACGCTCGGACGCCGCTGGTATGCGTGCGGCAGTTTCACTCGAATCTTGTGGTTCGTGCGATGGCAGCCGACGCGGTGCGCGAACGTCCGCGAAGAGCCGACGGCCTGATCTCGGACGAGGCGGGGGTGTTGCTGGCTGTGCAGACCGCGGACTGCATCCCGGTGCTGGTGACGGACCGCAAGCGCCACGTGGTGGCGGCTTTCCACGCCGGGTGGCGGGGCACGGTGAAGCGGATTGTGGAGATGGGCGTGGGGCGCATGAGGCTCGAGTTCGGCTCCCGGCCTGAGGACCTGATTGCGGCCATCGGGCCAGGCATCGGCGCCTGCTGCTACGCGGTAGGTGAAGAGGTGCTGTCGGAGTTCGAGTCGCAATTTGGGTATGGGCGCGAATTGTTTCGCGAGGTCTACGATGCGGACGACGTGCGGATGAAGTACCCGATGCTGTTTTTGACCCAGCGCGCGCCGGGGCACTCGCCGACGGGCCCGAGCCTGCACGTGGATCTGATTGAAGCCAATCGGCGGCAGTTGCTGTCGGCGGGAGTGGCAGCCCGGTCGATTCAGGTTGTGGGGGGATGCACGCAATGCCACGGGGATCTGTTCTACTCGCATCGCGCCTCGCGGGGGCGCGCGGGGCGCATGATGGCGGTGATCGGGATCCGTGGAAGCTAAGAGAATCCGAACCGCAGGCTTTCGACTACGCCTCTCGCGGGGAGATTGCGAGAGGCTCCGGAGCGGATGGCAGTTTTCTTATCAAGCGCTTACCGTGATCGGTCTGTAGTTTGGGCTTAAGCCTCGCCGGGGTTGACCAGGTCGCGCAGCTCCTTTGAAGGTTTGAAGTAAGGAACTTTTTTGGCGGGAACGTCGACACGCTCGCCGGTTTTGGGGTTGCGTCCGATACGGGGATTGCGTTGCCGAATGCGAAACGACCCGAAGCCGCGAATCTCGATCTTGTCGCCGCTCTGCAGGGCCCCGATCACCGAGCCGAAGATGGTTTCAACAATCACTTCGCCATCGCGGCGCGTCAGATCGCCCAGGCCGGTTACTTTCTCCACCAGGTCTGCCTTTGTCATATTCGAAAGACCTCCGCATTCAGCATAAACGGATTTTGCCCATGAAAGGGTGAAAAAGCAAGCTCAATGTGGAATTTAGCCTTTGCGGATCAGCCATTTGGCCGGAAAGCCGGGAAGTATGGCAGAGAGCGGTGAGAAGACCGAAGTTGCGGTATCATGTCCTGAGACCGCGCTTTCAAAAAAAGACAACCATCCGGACTGAATGCGAAGACCGGGCCCGAGCGACGGACGTGCGCGAAATGCAGTATCCAACCTACAGCATCGTCATTCCGGCTTTCAATGAGAGCACGCGCATCCCCGCCACGCTTCGGGAGGTGGTGGACTGCATTCGCGCCCGGGGGTGGTCCGCCGAGGTGATTGTGGTCGACGACGGCTCGCGCGACTCGACCGCGGAGGTGGTGCGCAGCTTTGCCGCCCAGGCTCCAGAGGTGCGGCTGGTGCAGAATCCCGGCAACCGGGGCAAGGGATACAGCGTCCGCTCCGGGATGCTGCAGGCGCTGGGCGAAGTCGTGATGTTCTCCGACGCCGACCTTTCAGCGCCGATCGAGGAAGCCGAACGGCTGTTCTCGGCCATTGCGGATGGCGCCGACATTGCGATCGGCTCGCGCTGGCTTGACCGCAGCCGGCAGACCATCCACCAGCCACTTTACCGGCAGTTTTTCGGCCGCTGCTTCAATGGCGTGACCCGCGGCGTGATGGGACTGCATTTTGCCGACACGCAGTGCGGCTTCAAAGCTTTTACCCGCGCGGCGGCGCAGACGGTGTTTCAGCTCCAGACCATCGAGCGCTGGGGATTCGATCCCGAAATCCTGTTTATCGCCCTCAAGCGCGGGTACCACGTCAAGGAGGTGTCCGTAACCTGGGGGCACGACGAGCGCACCCGCATGAGCTACCTCAAAGACGGCATGAGAATGCTGGAGGACATCGCGATCGTGCGCTGGAACGCGCTTCTGGGCCGCTATGGCAAGCAGATCGAGCCCATCCATCGTGCCGGCCTGGTGAAGTAGGCCGTCGGGGAATTTCATCGCAGTTCTTCTCGTTAGTTGAGACTTATCACCCGTTCTTTGCGTCCCTCATCAGCAGGAACGGATTCTCTCCATCCGCTCAGGATCGTCTCGAGGAGTTTGGCATGATGCGAAAGATTGGGATTGCAGTACTGTTTCTGGCCCTCGGTTCCGTGGCTGTCCTGGCCGCGGACTTCAACGGCAAATGGAATGGCACCGTTGAATCGCCGAGAGGCACGCAAAACCTCACCTTCGACTTTCACGTCGACGGCTCAACCCTGACGGGCAAGATCACCACTCCTCGCGGCGACACCGACATTACCGACGGCAAGGTGGATGGGGACAGCATCTCGTTTACGCAGGAGCTGAACTTCAACGGCAACGAGTTCAAGATCACATACACGGGCAAGGCGGACGGCGACACGATCAAGTTCTCGCGCCAGGCCGGTGACCGGCCAGCGCAGGAGTTTGTAGCCAAGCGCGGCGATGCGGCCACACCTCCTCCTCCTCCTCCTCCACCTCCACCGCCGCTGCCTCCTCCTCCGCCTNNCCGCCTCCTCCTCCACCGCCGACCGCACCGCAGCAGTAACGCCTTGATTTTCCGCTAGGATTCGGTGCGGACACGGTGATAGGGTGGACTGAAATCGCCAGGAGGTTTCGTCCACCCTATGGCTTGCACGATTTCCAGGCGCCTGTCCTGGCGCCTGTGCGCCGCCGTTCTCTTCGCTTTGCTCGGTCTTTGGCCGACGCTTCATCCCCTCAGCGCACAGACTTTCGATGCCACGACGATGCGATCCCCGCAGGATATGGGGATGACCTGGCTGATTCATGCCGGGGACGATATGGCCTGGGCGCAACCTGGATTCGACGACTCCCAGTGGATGCGCTTCGATCCGAGCAGCTCGCTGAAGGTCTTGTACCCTACCAGCCGGCCGGAGATTGTGTGGTACCGGCTGCATGTGAAAGTCGCTCCCGGCGAGACCGGCCTGGCGCTGGCTGAATGGAACCTGTCGAGCGCATTCGAGATCTATGTCAACGGCCAGAAGGTGATCGAGACGGGCGAAGTGAAGCCGTTCAAGCCGTACACATTCGATGCACGATTGCTGGCTCGCATACCCGATGCGGCCATTGCCACCGGCTCGGTGACCATCGCCATGCGGGCGCACATTTCCCAATTGGATTGGGCAAACTCGGCTCCAGGTTTCTACACCACCAATCTCACCATGGGCCAGGAAGACGCGCTCAGCGATCACATGTGGCTCACGGTGATCGGCCAGAACGCCCTGAGCTGGTTTTACGAACTGGTGGGATTGGGGCTGGGCGTGGTGGCGCTGGCTTTGTTTGTGGCCCAGCCGCGCCAGCGCGAGTATCTCTGGATTGCGCTGATGTTTTGCGCCACGGCACTCCTTATGCCGCTTACGTTCTACCGCCTGTTCCACAATCTACCCGCGGGGTGGGGGTACGTGAGCGCGCCTTTGCAGATTGCTTCTCTCATCTTTGAGACGCTGATGTTTTTTGCGCTTCTGCGCATTCCATTCGGGAGGTGGATCCAGCTCCTGCTGGTTGTGGCTGTGGTGGGAATGATCGTCTCGACGATCGGGACCGCTCATGGGATCGGATCGTGGCTGGCGACATTGCTCACTGCGATCCCGGAGCTGGCGATCATTGCCGGCGTGATTCCGGTGCTGCTCATCCTGCATTTTCGCCGCGGCAACCGCGAGGCCGGCATCCTGCTGGTGCCGGCGCTGCTCTCCAGCCTGAGCATCTTTCTTTACGTCGGGTTCTTTCTTCTGGGGCAGATAGCGGGACTGGCGACCCTGGTCCTGACTCTCGAACAAGTAGTCTTCAACTGGAAGGTGGGGCCGTTCGTGGTGAATATGGGCGCTGTCGGCGAATGTCTGTTTGTGCTTTCGCTGGCGGTGATCATGGTTTTGCGCTCCACGCGGATCAGCCGCCAGCAGGGACTGATGGAGAGCGAACTGGCCGCGGCGCGCGAGGTGCAGCAGATTATTCTGCCGGACCAGATCGAGACCATCCCCGGCTTCCAGATTGAGAGCGCCTACCAGCCGGCGCAGCAGGTGGGCGGGGACTTCTTCCAGATTCTGCCCACGCCCGATGGCGCGTTGCTGCTGGTGGTGGGCGACGTGGCGGGGAAGGGGATGCCGGCGGCAATGCTGGTGTCAGTGCTGGTGGGCGCGATTCGGGGGGTGGCGGAGTACACTTCCGATCCCGCCGAGTTGCTGGGCAACCTGAACGACCGGCTGATCGGCCGCGCCAATGGCGGGTTTGCAACTGCCCTGGTGGCGCTCATCTCAGCCAACGGTGCGGTGACGATTGCCAATGCAGGCCACCTGCCCCCGTATCTCGACGGTAGGGAAGTGGAGCTGCCGGGGGTGTTCCCGCTGGGGATCGAGCCCTGCGAGCGTTACCAGACCATCCACTTCCGTCTGGAGCCGGGCAGCCGGCTCACGTTCTATTCGGATGGAATTGTGGAAGCGCAGAACACGCGCGGGGAGCTTTTCGGGTTTGAGCGCGGGCGAGAGATTTCAACTCAACCCGTGGCGGCGATTGTGGAGGCCGCAAAGCAGTTCGGGCAGCAGGACGATATGACGGCGATTGCGATTACGCGGGATCGGGCGATTGCTTCGGCGGCGTGATTTTTGACGGGGAGATGTGCTTTTGTGGTTTCCCACCATTTGTGCAGAGTGCGCACAAAGGATGGGTACCCGGCCCCAGCGTCCTTCCGAGAGAAATTGGTGGGTTGAAACCCCGCCTCCCTCTGAATCGAGTATGCTATTGCGTTGTCTTGTGAGGGGTGACGATGCGATTCCTGAACATTCTTCCGGCGGCTGTGGTTTTGCTTTTGCCTTGCGCGTTCGCGCAGAATACTCCGGCACATGACGCATCCTCGCAGGCAACAGCATCTGCGCCGGCTGCCACTGCACAGGCAAATGCAACTACGCAGGCGATTCCTTCGACGGATGCGGCAAAGGCGGAGATGGCGGACCGCGTTCGAGCGGAGGCTTTGCACGCGTGGAATGGATACAAGCAATACGCCTGGGGGCATGATGCGCTGAAGCCGCTGAGCCGGCAGCCGTTCGACTGGTACGGGCAGGGGCACACGCTGCTGATGACGCCGGTGGACGCCCTGGACACGCTTACTCTCATGGGCCTGACAGCGCAGGCCGACGAGGCGCGCAAGCTGATCGACACGCAGCTGAATCTCGATCAGGACATCTACGTAAAGGACTTTGAGATCACGATCCGGCTGCTGGGCAGCCTGATCTCGTGCTATGAACTGACCGGCGACAAGCGGCTGCTGGAGCTGGCCGACGAGCTGGGGCGGCGCATGCTGCCGATGTTCGACTCGCCTACCGGGATGCCGTACGGGTATGTGAACCTGCACACCGGGGCGGTGCGCGGGAACATCAGCAATCCGGCGGAGATTGGCAGCCTGCTGATCGAGTATGGGATGCTGGCGCGGCTGACCGGCAAACAGGAGTACTACGACAAAGCCAAGCGCGCGGTGGTGGAGTTGTACAAGCGGCGCTCGCCGATCGGGCTGGTTGGCTCGGGGATCGATGTGGAGACGGGCGCGTGGACGGACAAGACAGCGGGGATCATGGGCGGCATCGACTCCTACTATGAATACCTGCTCAAGGCGTCGATTCTGTTCGGCGACCAGGATTGCGCGCGCATGTGGCGCGACAGCGAGATTGCCATCGACCAGTATCTGGCCGATCCGGAGCCTTACGGGCTTTGGTACGGGCAGGCGGACATGAAGACGGGCAAGCGCACGACCACCCTTTACGGCTCGCTCGATGCATTTTTTCCGGCGGTGCTGGCGCTTTCAGGAGATCTGGAACGCGCGAAGCAACTGCAGGATTCGAGTTACCGGATGTGGAATCTGACCGGCATTGAGCCGGAGCGGCTGGATTACTCGACCATGACGATTGTTGCGCCGGGCTACCCCCTGCGGCCGGAGATTATCGAATCGACTTACTACCTTTACCACTACACGCACGATCAGAAGTACCTGGCGATGGGGCAGACGTACTTCAATTCGCTGGTGAAGTATTGCCGCACCGACGATGGGTAC
>PLSH01000232.1 GCA_003165095.1 Acidobacteriaceae bacterium | reverse complement strand
CCCGGCTGCACTCCTCCACTGGAATTCGCACCTGCTCCACAATCTGTAGGCCGAACCCTTCCAGTGCCGGAATGTGCTTCGGTGTGTTCGACAGCAGACGAATCCGTTGGATGCCAAGGTCCGACAAAATCTGCCCGCCCAGCCCGATGGCCCGCAGAATCCGCCCGCTCCGCGCCTGCGATCCTTCCCGGGCCCGCACCTCCTGGTGCAGTATCAGCCGCCCGGTCTCCGAACCCGCATCGGCCGCCGGAGACACCGTTCCTCCCGGACCGAATGCCTCAGCCGGCGTGCGGTCGATCTCGAATCCACGCGAAGTGTTGTGCAGGTAAAGCACCACCCCGCAACCTTCTTCGGCAATCATCCGCATCGACTGGTCGAGAATCTCATGGCAGCGGCAGTCGGCGCCAAACACATCCCCCGCCGTGCACCGCGTGTGTACCCGCACCATCACCGGATGAGCGCAGGGCGCGCGCAACCCCGGCTCGCCGGCCAGATTGATCTCCGCCAGGCTTCCTCCCGCCGGTCCCGCGTTGAAGGCCGGGCAGTCTGCGCACAAATCGCCGCGCACCAGAGCGATGTGGCTCTCCCCGCCGTTCACCTCGCTCTCGTAAGCGATCATCCGGAACTCCCCGTGACGCGTCTGAATCCGGCTCTCGCCCGCACGCACAATGTACCGCTCGTGCCGCAGCCGGTACCGGATCAGCTCCGCCACCGTGAGAATCGTCAATCCATGCTCTTTACAAAATGGAATCAGGTCCGGTATCCGCGCCATCTCTCCGTCGTCGCGCATGATCTCGCAGATCACCCCCGACGGATTCAGCCCCGCCAGCCGCGCCAGGTCAACCGAGGCCTCTGTCTGCCCAGCCCTCACCAGCACCCCGCCCTTCCGCGCCCGCAGCGGAAAAACGTGTCCCGGCCGCGCCAGGTCGGAGAATGTCGCCTTCGCATCGATCGCCGTCCGGATCGTGTGCGCCCGGTCCGCCGCCGATATCCCCGTCGTAACTCCTTCCCGAGCCTCAATCGTCTCCGTAAACGCCGTCCCAAACCGCGACGAATTCTGCTGCGTCATCGGAAACAGCCGCAGATAATCCGCCCGCTCCTCGGTCAGCGTCAGGCAAATCAGCCCTCGCCCGTACCGCGCCATGAAATTGATCGCTTCGGGAGTAACGTGCTCCGCCGCCAGCGTCAGGTCACCCTCGTTCTCCCGGTCCTCATCGTCCACCACCACCACCATCCGTCCGGCGCGAATCTCCTCAAGCGCGCCCGGCACGTCGGTAAATGGAGCTTCGAAGCTGCGTTGAACTTGTGGCATGACTGCGCTTCTATTCTCGCCCATGCGAGGCGATATCGGCAAAAACTCGCGCGGGGCGGCCCAAGTGTCTGCAAATGTTCAAGAAGACAGTTCCGAATAACGCCGTGCCTTCTGCTGCATCTACGCCTGCGCGGGCGGGGCTATGATTGAGACCGAAGTGGGACAATTAGCATCGAATTGGCGGGAGAAAAAATGCAGAAACGTAAATTGGGAAACAGCAATCTTGAAGTTTCAGCACTGGGGCTCGGGTGCATGGGCATGAGCTTTTCTTACGCGCCTCCGTTCCCTGAAAAGAGAGAGATGATCGCTCTGATTCGCGGGGCGGTCGATCGCGGCATTACGTTTTTCGACACGGCGGAGGTTTACGGACCCTACACAAACGAGGAACTGGTCGGCGAGGCGCTGGCTCCGGTGCGCGATCAGGTGGTGATCGCGACCAAGTTCGGGTTCAACCTCAATCCCGATGGAAGCCCGGGGTGGCAAGGGCTGAATAGCCGGCCCGAACATATCGAGACCGTGGTAGAGGCCTCGCTCAAGCGCCTGAGAACCGATGTGATCGATCTCTACTATCAGCATCGCGTCGATCCCGCGGTGCCGATTGAAGATGTGGCTGGAGCGGTGAAGGACCTCATCGCCGCCGGCAAGGTGAAGCACTTTGGACTTTCTGAAGCCGGGGTGCAGACCATTCACCGCGCCCATGCCGTGCAGCCTGTGATTGCGCTCCAGAGCGAGTACTCGCTGTGGTGGCGGAAGCCTGAAGCGGAGGTGATTCCCGCGCTCGAGGAGCTGGGCATTGGGCTGGTTCCCTATAGCCCCTTGGGCAAGGGCTTTTTGACCGGCAAGATGGATGAGAGCACGGAGCTGGCCAAGAGCGATTTCCGGAGCACGCTGCCGCGATTTACGCCCCAGGCACGCAAGGCTAACCAGGCGGTTGTTGACCTGCTGGCCGGCATCGGCAAGAAAAAGGGAGCGATACCGGCTCAGATTGCGCTGGCGTGGCTCCTGGCGCAGAAGCCGTGGATCGTTCCGATTCCGGGGACGACCAAGCTCTCGCGGCTGGAGGAGAACCTGGGCTCCGTTGCCGTGGAGCTCTCAGCGGAGGATCTCAGCGAAATTGACTCCGCTGCCGCGAAGATCAGCTACGAAGGCGACCGGTATCCTGAACACCTGGAGAAGATGACGGGGCTGTGATAGACCGAGCAGGCCGCGCGAAAGATTGCAGACAGCAGATGCGCCGGCCTCAAACAGCAAAAGCGCCGCCCGAAGGCGGCGCTTTTGGTCGTCTGGCGAAGATCAATCCTACAACGTCGATTCAATCTCAAATCCCCAAGCTTCGAGTAGAGCCTCAGGGATATACTTGGAATTCTTGTTGCGGCGAGCCCACTCGCGCAGGCGGGTCGACCGGATGTACTGATCCGGCGGCAGCTTGAATTCCTTCACGATCTGCTCGAAAGAGGTGACGGTAGGCACGACAGGCCCAATGGGCTCCGGCTTGCCCCAATTNNTTCGGATTTCCACGACGCTTTGCCATTGATTAGGTGTCCTTAGAGAAGGGTGACTTTCTTCAACATCCTCTGACACCAGCCTTGGGGGGGGTGCGTGGTGTCGGAAGGTTACTGCAGCTTCTATTTTAAGGATTTTTTCTTCAAAAATCAATAGCAAAATGCACCCCCAGCGCATCAAAAATCGACCCCACTCCAAATCCAAGTACGTTCTTATATTATTGATTGTACAATAACTTAATTAGCAATTCTCGATCAATTTTATGCTTCCCCTCACTTTGTGTGGATAAGAGTGGCGAAATTCCGCCCATCGGTGGGATGATTACTCTTATGACAACATTCTACCGGCGCCTGCTCTGGTTCTTGAGCCGCCTCAGGGCCATGACACGGCCGTTAAGTGGCTTTTTCCTCAATAAGAAGCCATCTTTTGCGACTCCAGAAACGCCGCGCCGCAACCGCGCAACCGCGCTTCTCGCGGCACTGATCTTCCTCGCCGCCCTCCAGCAGTGCCGCGCCGGCGAGTTGACCATCAGCCGCGACGCTCTCCAGCGGACATTGAAACAACAACTCTTTAGCGCCTCTAACGGTCGCTATTACCTCAAAGGCAACCCGCAGTCTGCCTGTTTCATCTCCGCCGAGGACCCCAAACTCTCCTTCGAGCAGGACCGGATCGTCGTCCGCATGGTGACTCACGCCCGCCTCGGCCACCAGGTCGCCGGCGCATGCATCGGCGTCAACCTCGCCTTCCCCGCCCAGGTCTCCCTTGCGCCCGATGCCGAGGGAGAAACCATCGGCTTTCGCGATGCCCGCCTCGACAAGGTCTCCGACCAGAAAGAAATCAACTTCGTCCTGTCTCCCTTCCTCCGCCGCCAGGTTCCCTCCGGCATGAAAGTCAACGCCGCCGAACTGATCCGCGGCGCCCTCGCCGGCTCAACCGTATCCTCCGGTTACAAAGTGTCGCTCGAACGGCTCAAAATCCACTCCATCGTCATCCAGGGTGACGCCCTGGTCGTGGACGTGGACGGAGACCTCAGCATCAAATAAGGCGATTCATCCCCAGGCAGTTCATTCCCGGCACCACGCATCGAAGACACCGCCCCTCACCGCGGCCGCCATCGCTTCGATATCCGGCGAAAGAACCCGGTCCTCCTCCAGCCGCGAAACCACGCTGCGCACCGCATCGTACGCGCGTCCGACCTCCAGGCTGGGCTTGAGCGGTAGCCGGCACTCGAGTCCCTGCGCCGCGCACATCAGTTCGATCGCCACCACCCGCTCCACATTTTCCACCACCTGCCGCAGCTTGAGCGCCCCCGTCATCCCCATCGATACGTGATCCTCCTTGCCCCCGCTGGTTGGAATGCTCCCCGTCGAAGACGGATGCGACAGCACCTGGCACTCGTTTATCAGCGCCGCGGTCACAATCTGCGCCATCATGAAACCTGACTGCAGACCCGCGTCCGGTGCGAGAAACGGCGGCAACCCCTCGTTGATGTCCGGATTCAGCAGCCGGTCGATCCGCCGCTCCGTAATCCCCGCCAGGTCGGTCAACGCGATTGCCGCATAGTCCAGAACGTATGCCAGTGGCGCGCCATGAAAATTCCCGCCCGAAAGCACCTCTCCGCGGTCTTCCCTTTTGGAGGAGCTCACCGGAAACACCAGCGGATTATCCGTAGCCGATCCCGACTCGATCTCCAGAATGCCGGCCGCGTGCTCCAGCACATCCCGCACCGCACCGTGAACCTGCGGCATACAGCGCAGGCAATACGCGTCCTGCACCCGCGAATCGTGCTCCCGATGCGACTCCCGAATCTCAGACCCCGCCAGCAGGCGCTCCAGGTGCGCCGCCGCTGCCAACTGTCCCGCATGAGGCCGCGCCTGGTGGATGCGCGCGTCAAACGCCGTTGGCGTGCCCATCAGCGCCTCCAGTGACATGGCCCCGCCCAGGTCGGCCAGCCGCGCCAGCCTGCGCGCGCGCGCCACCGCCAATCCCCCCACCGCCGTCATCGCCTGCGTCCCGTTCAGCAGCGCCAGCCCCTCCTTGGCCGCCAGCGCCAACGGCTCCAATCCCGCTCGCCGCAGCGCTTCCCCGCCTCCCAGCCGCTCGCCCTTTAGACACGCCTCGCCCTCCCCGATCACCACCAGCGCCAGGTGAGCCAGCGGCGCAAGATCCCCGCTCGCCCCCACCGAGCCTTTTTCCGGTATCACCGGCGTCACTCCCGCGTTGAGCAGCCCCGCCAGCAGCTCAATCACCGCCGGCCTGCATCCGCTCAGCCCCTTGGCCAGCACATTGGCCCGCAACAGCACCATCGCCCGCGCTTCCGCCTCTGAAAGCGGCTGCCCCACCCCGCCCGCATGGCTGCGCACCAGGTTGATCTGCAACTGCGCCAGGCTCTCCGCCGCAATGTGAATGTCGGCCAGCTTCCCAAACCCCGTATTCACACCGTAGACCGTCCGCCCCGCCGCCAGAATCTGCTCAATCGACTCGCGGCTGGCCGCGGCCCGCGCCAAAGCCGCCTCGGCAACCTCCACCGGCCGTCCCGCCAGAGAAACTGCTTCAATTTCGGCCAGCGTCAATGGCTGGCCATCCAAAACCAGAGTTTTCATCTCGCCCATGCTAGACCCGCCGGCAAATCCCAGTCCAGCCCGCACCATCCCCAAAGTGTTATCGTTTCAATCGGCATGAGTTTTGCCGCGTTCCACTCCCCAATCCACAAAAGGAAGACTCCATCGCCATGACACTCACCAGAAGAGACTTCACCCGGCTCGGCGCTCTCGGCTTCGCCGCGCGCTATGTCCCCGCGATCAACGCCCAGGCCCCTGAACGCAAAACCGGTTACGCCGTCATCGGCCTCGGCCGCATCGCCGGCCACTTCATGCCCGGCGTCCTCAATACCTCCAACTCCAGCATCACCGGCCTGGTCAGCGGCCATCGCGACAAGGCAAACAAGATCGCGGCGCAATACGGCGTGCCTCAACACTCCATCTACAACTACGAAAACTTCGACGACATCGCGCACAATCCCAATATCGACGCCGTCTACGTTGCGCTTCCAAACTCGATGCACGCCGAATACACCATCCGCGCCGCCAAGGCCCGTAAGCACGTCCTCTGCGAAAAGCCCATGAGCACCACCGTCGCCGACGCTGCGGCCATGATCGCCGCTTGCAAGGCAGCCAACGTCAAACTGATGATCGCCTACCGCTGCCATTACGAGCCCACCAACCTCAAAGCCGTCCAGCTCATTACTGACGGCGCCATCGGCCAGGTTCAGGCCATCGAAAGCTCTTTCGGATTCAACATCGGCCTCGGAGAGTGGCGTCTCAACAAGAAGCTCGCCGGCGGCGGCCCGGTCTTCGACGTCGGCATCTATTCCCTCAACGCCTGCCGCTACCTCACCCGCGAGGAACCCGTGCAGATCGCAGCCTTCTCTTCCGTCACCGACCGCGACGGCCGCTTCGATCAGGTCGAAGAGAATGTCTCCTGGACCATGCGCTTTCCCTCCGGCGTCGTCGCCAGTTGCGCCACCACCTACGGCGCAGGCATGCCCGGCTACTTCAAGGTGTATGGCTCCAAGGGCTGGCTCCAGGTCGATCAGGCATTTGTGTACGAAGGCCTGCGCCTGCGCGGCGAATTTCAGGGCACCAAACTCGATGAATTGAATCCGGCCCGCGATCCCTCCCACTTCACCGCCGAGGCCGCCCATTTTTCGCGCAACATTCAAAATGGAGAACAGCCCAGAACTCCCGGCGAAGAAGGCCTGCGCGACATGCGCTACATCACCGAAATCTACCGCTCCGCCGGCATCCCGATCTAGCCTCCTGTCTCCAGGAAACACGACAAATACCCTCAGCGTGCCGTGAACTACGCGGCGTCAATTCTCCCGGCAGGGAGAACACGAAAATAGCCCAGGGTGAAACCCTGGGTTCACATTCCGGGCCTCACATTCGCCCCGTAGGGGCAGTGTGAAGTGAGGAGCTCGGAATTGCACATCGGGTNNTTGCCGTCATGGGACAGAACCTCGTCCTCAACATGAACGACCACGGCTTTAGAGTTGCTGTCTTCAACCGCACCGTCTCTAAAGTGGACGACTTCCTGGCCAACGAAGCCAAGGGCACCAATGTAGTTGGCGCCCACTCCGTCGAGGAGCTTACCGGTCTGCTCAAGCGCCCCCGCCGCGTCATGCTCATGATCAAGGCCGGCGACACTGTCGATCAGATGATCGACCACCTGCTGCCCCATCTTGAGCCCGGCGACATCGTCATCGACGGCGGCAACTCCCTGTTCACCGATTCCAACCGCCGCACCAAATCGCTTGCGGAAAAAGGCATCCTCTTCGTCGGCACCGGCGTCTCCGGCGGCGAAGAAGGCGCGCGTAACGGCCCCTCCATCATGCCCGGCGGCAATCCCGCGGCTTGGCCCCACGTCAAGCCCATCTTCCAGTCCATCGCCGCCAAGGTCGAAGATGGAACCCCGTGCTGCGATTGGGTCGGCGAAGACGGCGCAGGCCACTTTGT
>PLSH01000440.1 GCA_003165095.1 Acidobacteriaceae bacterium | reverse complement strand
CGCGCTCAGGGTGGGGTCGCCCACGCCGAGCAGAATCAGATTTCCGTGCAGCGTGCCACCGGCGTCCACATCGCCATCGGCCACCACAAACGTGGTCCAGGTGAGCGTTTCCACCGGCAGCAGCGCGAACGCCGCCGCAGTGGTGGTCAACTTAACATTCGATGCGGGGGTAAACAGCCGTGCCTCATTCAGCCCGAAGAGCGGCTGGCCATCGAGGGTGGTGACGCTGATGCCAAACTGCGCGTGACTGAGCGCCGGATCGGCCAGGATGGCCTGGATGCGGTCTGCCAGCGGACCCGTAACGGGCGCAGGGTGCGCAGCCGCGCGCGCATGACTGGGTTGAGCGCCGCCTCCCGGCGCAAGACTCAGAATCCCCGCCAACGCAAACCCTGAAATCGGTCGAAGGAAGATCATGCAGGGAGTTTAGCAGGAGGGCGGCAGGGGCAGCGTACCATCGAGGATGAAGACTTATGAGAGTCACGACAACATGGCGACTCCGCACCCGCACGCTTGAGCTGGACTCGAGGACGCTGGTGATGGGCGTGGTGAACATCACGCCCGATTCGTTCAGCGACGGTGGTGCTTTTTCTGATCCTGAAGCAGCAGTGGCTCACGGCTTGAAACTCATGGATGAGGGAGCAGACCTGCTGGATCTGGGCGCGGAGAGCACTCGTCCCGGTTCGCGCGCCGGCGGCGATGCGCCGGCGGTGAGCGCGGATGAAGAACAGGCTCGCCTGCTGCCGGTTCTGGAAGGGATTCTCCGCTCCCGTCCCGATGCGATTGTTTCGGTTGACACCTACAAAGCCGCAACGGCGCGCGCGGCTCTGGGTTTGGGAGCTGAAATTGTGAACGACGTGAGCGGACTTACGTGGGATTCCGCGCTGGCACCCGTATGCGCCGAGTTGGGCGCGGGCGTGGTGCTGATGCACACACGCGGCCGGCCTGAGGAGTGGAGCACGCAGCCGCAGCTTTGTTCAGACGAGCTGCTGGCCACGGTTGACGATGGCCTCTCGACCATCCTTCGAGCCGCACAGCAAGCCGGAATCCCGCTGGATGCAATCGTTCTCGACCCCGGCTACGGATTTGGCAAGCGTTTCGAGGAGAATTATGCGCTGCTGGCCCGCCAACGCGAACTGCTCTCGCTGGGCCGGCCGCTTCTGGCGGGGGTAAGCCGCAAATCTTTTCTCGGGCACACGCTCGCGCCGCTTTTTGAGGGAAGTCCCGCGCCCGTTACTGCCCGCGAGACAGCCAGCCTGGCCGCGATGACCGTTGCGATTTTGAACGGCGCTTCGATCGTCAGGGTTCACGCAGTGCGGCCCGCGGTTGAGGCGGCGCGCATCGCCGACGCCATTGTCGCAACTGAAGCCTGAGTCGGGCGCCATTACTTAGGGAATGACTGCCTTCCGGTCAGGCCAGATTCTCCTTCACCTTGCGAAGCAGCGCCAGGGATTCCGGGCTCATGGTTCCGGAACGGTCGATATCCACGTTGAAGGTTACGGGAACGTTCATCCTGTTTGCGGTGCGCACGTAATCCACCACGGCTGCCAGGCCAAAGCGGGGAGCGGCCAGCGGTGTCTTCACGCGTGCGTGTACCCACTCAGGATTGTCGAGGCACACCCAGCGATGGTCCTGCAAACGATCGGCTGTGAACTGCGCCGATGGAACGGCAACGAGATCGTTGACTTCCCCAGCCTCATAGTCCTGGTGGGTGGAGTAGAGGTAGTGGGACAACATTCCGCTGTTGAGAGTTACCAGCCTTCCCGCGAAGCCGGTTCTGGCAGTTTCGACCCATTCGTCCCAGGGAAACTGGAAATCATGCATATTGGTCGTGGTCGAATCGGAGACTCCGCGCGGATCGAGCGAATAACAACTGTCGAACCACCAGCCGGAAAGCCGCGATCCATAGCGCGCCCCTATCTCGCAGATGATTGCGAAGAGATTGGCCGCCATCCTTGCCTTGTCTGGCGCGTGATAACCCACTGCGTATTCCCAATCCGGATCGTCACCGTGATTGCAGGAGTGATTGTAGTAGAGGATTAAATGCAGGCCACGCGTTTGGCACGCGCCGGCTAACTCCCCGATAAGATCGCGCCTGGTGGTTCTTCGCGGAGCAATGCGATCGATGGCATCGCAGGGCGCAGGCAGCATCTGCAATGCATGCGCCCCGGTGAAGATCACATACTGCGCGCCTGCCGTGGCAATCTTGTCTACGTAATCGGCCGGGCTGAAGCGCTCTACTGCGTCTTCGAAGGGCAGCCAGCCATCTTCATCCACGGTCTTCGACTGTGCTGTCCAATGCGTGGAAACGCCAAAGCTGCAGGCAGCGAACCAGCTTGCATCGGCTCGCTTGTACACAGATGTCTGCGCAAAGCCGGCGCCCGATCGTGCAGCCAACGCGCTCGCAGCGATCCCCGTCAGAACTTCACGCCGAGTCAACACCTGACCATTCATTGCCAACCCCTTCTAGTACTACAGTTGTATTTCGCTGAATTCTTGGCAAACCAGCAAAGACCCGGGCCTAAAGTGTTTGCGTGAGAACGCCG
>PLSH01000367.1:4058-5073 GCA_003165095.1 Acidobacteriaceae bacterium | reverse complement strand
TCACCGGCGAAGGCGCCTCCGCGTACGCGGCCGGCAGCCAGGTATGAAACGGAACCATCGGCACTTTCACCGCGAAGCCGGCCAGCACCGCGATCGCCAGCCACAGTGTCACCGGTCCCAAATGCGCCGTCACCATCTGTTCCAGCGCTCCGCTCTGCGCCAGCGCCGTCAATTGCCCAAAGTCCATGCTGCCCGTCGAAAGATAAACCGCAAGAAACGCCAGCAGCAGCGCCACCGATCCCGCCATGGTGTAGACAAAAAACTGTGTCGCCGCCGGCCCGCGCCGCGCTCCGCCCCATAGCTTGATGAGAAAGAATGCCGGGATCAGGCTTAGCTCCCAAAACAGAAACCAATGGAAGAAATTGAGCGCGGTAAAAGAACCGAACAACCCCGACTCGAGCACCAGCACCAGGCCGTAATAGAGCCCCGGCTGATGATGCACCCGGTGCGCCGCGTCAACCGACATCAGCGTGACAATGGCCGCCAACACCAGCATCAGCGCGCCCAGGCCGTCCACGCCGAGATGATATTCGATCCCCAGCGACGGCGCCCAAGCCGCGCGCTCCACCAGCCCGATGCTTCCGTCCGCCGGCAGTTTCGTCCAGATTACAAGCGCCAGCGCAAGGCTGAACAGCGTTGTGAACAGAGCCACTCCGCGCGCATGCCTGCCTGAGAACAGCGCGATCGCCGCTCCGATCAACGGCAGCACGGTCAACAGCGTCAGAATCGGAATTCCGCTCATGGCCGGCTGCTCCACACAAGAATTACTGCCAGCGCCACCACCGCCAACGCCAGAATGCGGAGGTAGGTTTGCGCGCGTCCATTTTGCACCCGTGCCAACAATCCTCCGCCAGTCGAAAATTCTTCGCAGGTCTTATCGAACCCTCCGTCCACCCAGTAGACATCGAGCCACCGGTTGAGTTGCGCCCACAGCCCGAATAGCCACGCCACGCCGGCCACCACTCCGCCCCACACGCGCCGGTCGAGCCAGTCCGCCACCCGCGCCCACCACGCG
>PLSH01000367.1:0-4001 GCA_003165095.1 Acidobacteriaceae bacterium | reverse complement strand
GGAACCACGGCCACGCCGGAGTTCCAATCAGGCCCAGCGCCATCGCAAAAAATGCCAGGATCGCAAGCGGCGCAGTCATCACGCTCGGGCTCTCGTGCGCAGGTTTACGGCCGCGCCAATAACCGAAAAATACGTAGCTCACTTGCCGCGTCATGTAGAACGCCGTGAGCAGCGCGCCGAAAATGAGCAGATAATACGGCCCCTTGATCGCGTCCGGGTGATGCGCTGCTTCCAGAATGCCGTCCTTGCTCCAGAAGCCCGAGAAGAACAGCGGAAATCCGCACAGCGCCAGCATGCCGATCGCGTAAGTGACAAAAGTGAGCGGCATATCGGCCCTCAGCCCGCCCATGCGGCGCACATCCTGTTCTTCGTGGCAACCGTGAATCACCGATCCCGCGCCCAAAAACAGCAGCGCCTTGAAGAATGCGTGCGTGATCAGGTGAAACATGCCCACCGCAACCCCGCCCAGGCCCAGCCCCGCCATCATGTATCCCAGTTGCGAAATCGTTGAGTAAGCCAGAATGCGCTTGATGTCGTTCTGCGCGACGGCGATCAACGCGGCAAACACCGCGGTCGCCGCGCCCACCCACGTCACCACCGTAAGAGCTGTAGTCGTTCCGCCGGCAAGCGGAATGCCCGCCGACATCAGCGGATAGACCCGGGCAATCAGATAAACGCCGGCAGCCACCATGGTTGCCGCGTGAATCAGCGCAGAGACCGGCGTCGGGCCCTCCATCGCATCCGGCAACCACACGTGCAGCGGTAGTTGGCCGCTCTTCCCAGCTGCTCCGGCAAAAATCAACAACCCGATGGCTCCTGCAAAGCTAAGTCCGAAGGCCGCGTGGTGCGCCAACAAGCCGGCCAGCGCAAGCCCCTCCATGGAACCCCCGCCGTGGTTGTAAAAAAGTAGTGTGCCCGTCTGCGCGAAGAGCCATACAATTCCGAGCAGAAAGAAAACATCGCCGATACGCGTGGTGATAAACGCCTTCTTCGCGGCTGCCGCGGCCGCGGGCTTCTGATACCAGAATCCAATCAGCAGATACGAAGTCAGTCCGACCAGCTCCCAGCACATGAACAAGAGCAGCAGTGAATTCGAAATCACCACGCCCAGCATCGCTCCTGCAAACAGCGAAAGAAAGCAGAAGAAGCGCGTGAAGTTTTCGTCGTGCGACATGTAGCCGATGGAATAGATGAAGATCAGCAGGCCTACAAAGCTCACCATCACCAGCATGATTGCCGAAAGCGGATCGAGTATCCAGCCCAGATCGACGTTGGTCGTGCCAAACTGAAACCAGGTGAACCCGATCACCTCGCGGACCGCGATCCCATGCGCCCATCCAGCCACAACGTGTCCGAAGGCCACCAGCGAGAGCAACAGAGAAATGCTCAGCGATCCAATCGCCAGCGTCGCCGCCATTCCGCGCCGCGGCTGCTTGAGCAGCGCGACTACGCCCGAAGCCACAATGGGCACAGCGGGAATCAGCCACAGAATCCCCGCGATTGGAGAAGCGGCGAGTTGCGGAGTGAATGAAACGGCTGGCTCGATCAATCCCTCACCCCTTCATCCTGTTGATCTGGTCCAGGTCGGTGGTCTGCGTGTGACGATGGATCGAAATCACAAGACCCAGTCCCACCGCGGCCTCGGCCGCAGCCACGGCAATCGAAAAAATGGCAAACATCATTCCGGTCAACGCCTCCGGACGTGGTCCATAGCGCCAGAACGCGATGAAGTTGAGATTCGCAGCGTTGAGCATCAGCTCAATGCCGATCAGCACCAGGATCGCGTTGCGGCGCGTTAGCGCGCCCGCCAGTCCAATGGCAAACAGCAATGCAGCCACCAGAAGATAAGCCGCAAGCGGCGATCCGAGATTCGTCACCTGGACCTCTCTTTCTCATGCATGGCCACAATCACCGCGCCGATGGTGGCAGCGGTCAGCAGCAGCGCCACAATTTCAAGCGGCAACACGTACCGGCCTACGAGCGCGTTGCCAATGTCGTGCACCGTCACCGCCGGCGTTGCCGTTTCCTGCGGCAGCACGCGCACGCTCTCAATCACCGCCCAGCCAAGCACGGCGAAAACTCCCGCCGCGATCACCAGGCCCACCAGCCAGCTCTGGCTGAACACGCCGTCCTTGGGGGTGTCCGAACCGCGCGTCAGCAGAATCGCGAACACCACCAGGATCGCCACCGCGCCAATGTAAACCAGGATCTGCGCAAACCCGGCAAACTGCGCGTCGAGTTGCAAAAACAGCAGCGCCAGTCCTGCAAACGCCACCGTCAACGCCAGCGCGCAATGCACCGTGTTCTTCAGCAACACCGCCGCCAGCCCGCCCGCCAGCGTCAAGGCCGCAATCAGGTAGAACGCAACGCTCATTGCCCGCCGTCCTTACTCCGCATAGCGGTAGCTCCTGGGACCAAAGTGCTTCTTCCTCATGCCTAAGCGGCCCATCATCGCAAAAGCTCCCGCCAATATCGCGGAACACAACACCCACCGTTGCCAGCCTTCGCCCATAAAACGCCACAGCGCGGTGTCCATCAAGTCAAGAAGCGTGAAAGGCAACACAAATTTCCACGCGAAGTTCATCAACTGGTCCTGCCGCAGCCGGGGCAGCGTGCCCCGCATCCAGATGAAGACAAAAATCGAAGTCATCACCTTTCCGAAAAACCAGATCCACGATGGAACCCACGTGAGAAACGAAAACGGCGCCGACCAACCCCCGAGAAACAGCGTGGTTCCAAGTCCGGAGATCGAAAACATCGCCAGGTATTCGCCCAGAAAGAACAGCGCGAACTTGAAACCCGAATATTCGGTGTGATAGCCGGCCACCAGCTCCGACTCTCCCTCCGGCAGATCGAATGGCGACCGGTTGGTCTCAGCCGTCGCCGCTATCGCAAACATCACAAAACCCGCGAATCCCCATGGTGTAAAGATGTACCAGTTGGGAAAAATGCCGCTGAAATGGCTCTGTGCATCCACGATCTTCTCGAGCGACAGCGACCCGGAAATCATTACTACCGCCACGCTTGACAGCAGCAGCACCACCTCGTAGCTGATCATCTGCGCCACCGCGCGCATGGCCCCCATCAGCGAATATTTGTTGCGGCTCGACCACCCGGCCATGAACACCGAAAGCTCCGTCGAGGCGCCCATCGCGAAAAAAAACAGCAGCCCGGCATCCATGTCCACCAACGCCATGTTGCGTCCCATGGGCAGAACCGCGAACCCCATGAAGACCGTGACCACAAGCACCAGCGGCGCCAGAAAATGCACTGCCGCATTGGCGCTGCTCGGAACAATGTCTTCCTTCGTAAGCGATTTAATGCCGTCGG
The DNA here is from genome assembly GCA_003165095.1 of Acidobacteriaceae bacterium. The sequence goes on along the minus strand of PLSH01000367.1, from coordinate 671 downwards.
CGATCGGCTGGAAAAATCCGAACGGCCCAACGCGATTGGGGCCCAGGCGATTCTGAATGCGGGCCAATCCCTTGCGCTCAAATACCGTGGTAAGCGCGAAAAGCCCGGGAAAAACGCACACGATGGCAACCACGCTCAGCAGCACATTTGCAACCGGCCGCAGCGCGCCTGGCAGAAAACCTGTAAGCCAGTTGCGCAGAAGAATGAAGATCTGGTCCAAAGTCGCGGCCATGGGCTAGTCTCCTCCCCCGGCAGGCGGCGCGGCCTTGACTGCGGCTGCGGCAATTGCGGCGGTAGCGATTTTCGCTGCAGCTGCATCGGCCGCTGCCTTTGCCTTGGTCTCGGCCTTGGCTTTCTCTTCAGCCAGCCGCACATCTACCGCTGTGGCTTCGGTCGGATGAATCGAATGGTAATACTCGTTCGACTTCGCCAATTGCTCTCGATCCAGCAGCAGCCCGCCAAAGCGGTCGTCGGTAGCCAGCTCAAACTCGGTGTCCATCTTGATCGCTTCAAACGGGCACACTTCAACGCAAATCTGGCAGCTCATGCAAACCGAAATGTCAATGTCGAACCGCGTGGGATAGAACTGCGCCTTGCCCACGTGGTCCGGCTTCTTGTCCTTCGACTTGTCGATATAAATGCACTTCGGCGGGCACTCCTTCTCGCAGATC
>PLSH01000376.1:18680-48016 GCA_003165095.1 Acidobacteriaceae bacterium | reverse complement strand
GTCGAAGCTGCCCCAGCCGCCGCTCCTGCACTGCATGGCGAAGATCCACTCGATGGCGCGCTGCGTCACCTGGTGCTGATAGCGTTCGCGGGGATTATCGACCTTGCTCAGCGCCAGCAGAACCTGTCCCGTGTCGTCGGTATCGGGATAAAACTCGTTATTGAACTCGAAATACCAGCCGCCTGCGTCGGTCCGGGGAACCTTCACGGCCCAGTCGCCTTTTTGGCGAACTTCCTTTGAGAGAATCCAGTCGGCTGCCTTCACCATGCGCGGATCGTCGCGCGGCACGCCTGCTTCACCCAGCGCGTAGACCGCCTGCGCCGTATCCCACACCGGCGAGGCGCAGGGCTGCATGCGGAAGGTCGGCTCCTGCAGGTCTGCGGTGGCCGCCTGCTCAATGCCCAGCTTCTCAAACTCGTCGCGCGCCCTTATCACCTGGGGATCGTCCTCGGAATAGCCCAGGCAGCGCAGCGCGATGATTGCGTTCAACATGGCCGGATAGATTGCGCCCAGCCCATCGGTCATTTCCAACCGGTCGAGCATCCATTTTTCCGCTTTGCGCAGCGCCAGCCGGCGCAGGGGGCGGATGTGAACCGCCTCAGCCCAATGCGTGATCCTGTCCAAAATCAGGAAGAAGTTGCGCCACGAGAAAAGCGATTTCCGGTTCATGCGCAGGCGAAGAATCGAGTTGGCCCGGCCGCCCACAAACAACTCGCCGATTCCGTGCTCCGGAGGAATCTTCTTGTAAGGCTTCTTGGCGTAAATGATTGCCAGCGGTACCAGAATCGAGCGCGACCATGCCGAAATCTCGTAGAGATTGAAATAGAACCAGTTGGGAAAAAGAACAATCTCGGGAGGGATGGCCGGCACCGCGTCGTAGTCGTACTGGCCCAGCGCGCAAAGGTACATCTTGGTAAACGTGTTGCACTCCACCACGCCGCCATGCGCCAGGATCCACTCGCGGCAAAGCGACAGCCGCGGATCGTCCGCGCCGATGCCCATCAGCTTGGCTGAAAAATAGCATTTCACTGAGAGCGAGATGTTGCCCGGTCCGCCCGGATAAATGCTCCAACTGCCGTCTTCGTTCTGGTAGCGCAGCATCTCGGTCACGGCGCGCTGCAACCGTCCCGGATCGCCGCTCTCCAGCAACGTGTGCAAAAAGATGTAGTCGGCCTCCAGCATCGAATCGGCCTCAAGCTCGCCGCACCAGTAACCTTCGGGGTGCTGCAAGGAGAGAAGAAATTCGCGCGAACCCGCAATCGCCGACTCCACATCGGCCAGGCCCGCGTCGATGCGGCCAAATCGGGGACGGCCAAACTGCGGCGCCGTCGATTGCGATCTCTGATGCTGTGGACTCATGCGGTCTGAAACGCCTCAGTTCCTCTCCGGAATACCGAATACTCCCGGTTCCGGCTGCTGCTCATCCGGTTAAACGATGCGCCCAGGCGACGCGCGCACCGCTTCTCATCAATGCTGAAGTTTCGTCACCTTACTGGAACCGGTTCATTCCCGCCGGCGCTGCCGATGGCTTGAATTATCTCCGGAGGCAGACCGAAACGCACATTTTCCGGCATTACTTCCACTTCTTCGACGCTGTTGAATCCGTTTTGCCGCAGATAGCTGACTACGTCTTCCACCAGAACTTCGGGAGCCGACGCGCCGGCTGTAACCGCAACATTGGTCACCCCTTCAAGCCATGCAGGATCGATGGCCTGAGAGTTGTCGATCAGATAACCGATGGTGCCCAGGTTGCGCGATACCTCCACCAGGCGATTGGAGTTGGAGCTGTTCGTCGATCCCACCACCAGCACCAGCCCGGCATTGTGGGCTACGTTGCGCACCGCCACCTGGCGATTTTCCGTGGCATAGCAAATGTCCTGGGAGTGCGGCCCAACGATATTCGGGAATTTGATCTTCAGCGCGTGGATGATGTCGCGTGCCTCATCCAGCGAAAGTGTGGTCTGGGTCAGATAGGCCACGCGGTCTGGATCGGGAACCTGCAGCGCCTCCACTTCAGCCACGTTTGAAACTACCTGGGTCACATCCGGAGCTTCGCCCAGGGTGCCTTCGATCTCGTCGTGGTCGCGGTGGCCGATCAAAACCAGCGAATAGCCCTGCCTGGCGAACTTGACGGCCTCAATGTGGACCTTGGTCACCAGCGGGCAGGTCGCGTCGATCACCTTTAAATTGCGGCCCTTGCTCCGCTCTCTGACTGCCGGAGATACGCCGTGCGCCGAGTAGATGACCCTCTGCCCATCCGGCACATCATCGATCTCATGGACAAAGATTGCGCCTTTTTCCGCTAATTCATTCACAACATAGCGGTTATGCACAATTTCGCGGCGCACGTAGATAGGCGCGCCAAAGGTTTCCAGAGCGATCTTGACGATATCGATCGCGCGCACCACTCCGGCGCAGAAACCACGTGGTTTCAGCAACAACACCCTCTTCTGGCTGGGGGAAGTCCCAGTGGCGCTACCGTTGGGGATGGATTCGAGGACGGTTGTGGTCACATTCTCAGTATATCAATCGGTATGCCATTGCGATACATAAGAAGGTACACACCCGGGACATCACCGCTCAAGCCGGCGCGACCTTCCAAGTCCATGCCCTGCCATCACGCCGATTGCACTCGCCGGGCCGAGACGCCCGCAGACTGTCATCGCCATCCTTTGATTTGGATTCGGCATCTTATCCGCCATGCCCGCATCGGACTTGAAAAATCGAGTCGCCGGGGAATGGATAAACGATGACTGAATCCAGGAATAAATGCGCGAACCCCGCTTGTTCCTGTCCCGCTGACAAGGGATCGAAGTATTGCAGCGCCCACTGCTAGGGTACGTCGGAACATACTGAAATCGTTTGCCCGTGCAGGCATCCGGGCTGCAGAGGCGACGCCACGAAAGTCTAGTGCTCGTTTGGTGCAGCACAGATAGGACACATTGCAGGTCGGCTGCTTCGTTCTAAGCATCAGCCGCCCTTGTACCGGTCGGCAATCGGCCGCAGGAGCCGGCTTCCCTGCGCTCCCCCCCGGTAAAGTGATAGCCTTGTGTGCGTTTGAAAGCTGCGGTGTCTCGGGCTTTATCCGGGCGCATCCGGCCTGATGCCAGGAAAGTCGATACGGTATCCGCACATGAGAATGAAACACGCCGCTACTCTGCTCTGTCTTCTGACTTGCGGGCTTGCCCCGGCGCTCGCCCAGCAAACGCATTATCCGTTCAACGACCCCACTCTGCCCATGGAGAAGCGGATCGACAACCTGCTTTCGCTTATGACCATCGACGAGAAGATCAACTGCCTGGGCACCAACACCGGGGTGCCGCGGCTGGGGGTTCCGAACTTCGGCAATTCGGAAGGAATTCACGGCGTGGTCCAGCGTGAGGCCAGAGGCAAGCGCCTGCCCATTACAACAACGCAGTTTCCTCAGCCGCCGGGAATGGGTGAATCGTGGGACCCGGACCTGGTGCGACAGGCGGCCGGCGTCGAGGGCTACGAAGCCCGATTCATCACCCAGACCGCAAAATACGATCGCCAGATTCTGATGCTGTGGGGACCGCAGTCCGATCTTGCCCGTGACCCGCGCTGGGGCCGCAGCGAAGAAGTGTATGGCGAAGACCCTTTCTTTAATGGGACCATGGCCGTGGCCTTCATCAAGGGCCTGCAGGGCGACGATCCCAAATATTGGCAGGCTGCCGCGTTGCTTAAGCACTTTCTGGCCAACAGCAACGAAAATCGCCGCGATAGCTCGTCATCCGATTTCGACCAGCGCCTGTTTTGGGAATATTATTCGGTCCCCTTCCGGATGGGCTTTCAGGATGGCGGCGCCACAGCCGTGATGGCTTCTTACAACGCCTGGAACGGCACTCCGATGGCGGTCAATCCTATTCTCAAGAGCATTGTCCGCGACCAGTGGGGCGTGGACGTGATTTCGAGCGATGGAGGGGCGGTCAAGCTTCTTGTCGATCCGCGCCATCGCTATCCCAACCAGAAGGAGGCGGTGGTCGCCTGCCTCAAAGCCGGCATCAATCAGTTTCTTGACAGGTATCAGGACGAAACCAGGGCCGCCGTGAAGGATGGCGAGATCACTGAAGCGGAGATCGACGCGCTGGTTCGCCTCAAGTTCCGCGTCACCATCCGCCTGGGCCTGCTTGACCCGCCGGAGATGGTTTCTTATTCCGGGATTAAAGACTCGCCTGAACCCTGGAACACCGACAAAGTTCGCGCCGTCTCAAGACAGATGGCGCTCGAATCGGTAGTCCTGCTCAAGAATGAAAACTCCCTGCTGCCGCTCAAGAAGGACGCCATCAAGTCCATCGCCGTCATCGGACCGCTCGCCGACTCTGTCCATTGGGACTGGTACGGCGGCACGCCTCCCTATGCGGTTACGCCGTTGCAGGGAATCAAAGACGAAGTGGGTCCAAACGTCAAGGTGAACTACGCTGCCGATGAGCTCGGCAACGCCGCCATCACTAGGGCGAGAAACTCCGATGTCGCGGTCGTGGTGATTGGAAACGACCCCACCTGCGGCCCGGATATGGCGCATGATTGGCACGACACAATCGATGGCGGAGGCACAATTGCCTGCACCGTGCCCAGCGACGGGCGCGAAGGCCGCGACCGCGAAAGCATCGACCTTGCCCAGGAACAACTGGTGAAGCAGGTCTACGCCGTCAATCCGAAGACGGTTGTCATCCTGGTTTCCAGCTTTCCTTTGGCCATTAATTGGTCGCAGGCCCACGTTCCCGCCATTCTGCACATGGCCCACTCCTCGCAAGACGAGGGAACGGCCCTGGCGCAGGTCCTTTTTGGAGACTACAACCCCGGTGGGCACCTCGTAGTGACCTGGCCAAAATCACTCGACCAATTGCCTCCGATGATGGATTACAACATCCGCGACGGCCGCACTTACATGTACTTCAAAAGCGAGCCTCTCTATCCCTTCGGATACGGCCTGAGCTACACCACTTTCAAGTACTCCAATTTGCGCACCAGCTCCCCGCAACTGGCCCGGGATGGCACGGTCACCGTCAGCGTGGACGTGACCAATACCGGCAGCCGCGCCGGCGATGCCGTTGTCCAGATGTACGTAAAGCACTTGGCGTCGAAGGTGGAGCGTCCGCGCGAGGCGCTGAAAGGATTCAAGCGCGTCACCATTCAGCCCAATGAGACCAAGACCGTCGAGATCCCGCTGAAGGCATCCGCGCTAGCCTGGTGGGACGAAAAGCTGCCCGGTTTCAGGGTCGAGGCCGAACCGGTCAGCGTGATGATTGGCGACTCGTCGAGCGACATTCAACTGAGTGCGACAGTGCACGTTCAGTAGGCCTGACACCCATGGCGCTCGGGGCCGTGCATTCCCCGCGCCGCGACTGGATTCAGGAGTGCTAATGTAGAACGGTATATGGATTCCCCCACGGCATCGGTGCTGGGCGAGCTCGGTCTTCCCGCACCCATTTCTGAGTTGGCAGCCAGGACCTGGGACACGATTATCGTGGGCGCGGGTCACAATGGGCTGGCCTGCGCGGCCTATCTGGCGCGTGCCGGCCGGCGTGTGCTTGTGCTTGAGAGCCGCGCCCGCGTCGGCGGCGCCTGCACCATTGAGGAGCCGTTCCCCGGGGTGCGAATGTCGCCCTGCTCGTATCTCGCCGGCCTGTTGCATCCCCTGGTGATCGAAGAGCTCGAGTTGCCGCGCCGGGGCTTCAGGTGGAAGCCCGCGTTGAACGGCATGTACATTCCATTCCTCGATGGCTCCTGCATTCAGTTGTGGGACGACGATGAGCGCTGCGCGTCGGAAGTGCGCAGGCTGGCTCCTGCCGACGCAACCGGCTGGCACGCAATGAACGATGTGATGGTGAGATTGCGCAATGCGCTACGGCCCGTGGGCGAGAGCGATGTCTGGATCGGCGATGCGCCCACGCGCGAACAGATTGAGGATCGGCTGGGCATAGACACCGAGGCACGCGCATTGCTCTTCGAATGGTCGATGGCCGAGTATGTCGAGCAATATATCAAGGATGAACGGCTGCAGATCGCCTACCTGGGCCAGGGCGTGATCGGCACCAATGCCAGTCCCTTTGATCCCGGCACTGCTTCCATCCGTTTCCACCACGCTTCAGGCCGGCTGGGCGGAAGGCCGGGAATGTGGGGCTACGTAAAGGGCGGCGTGGGGATGGTTTCGTTCTATTTTTGCGATGCCGCGCGCGAAGCCGGCGCAACCGTCGCCTCGGGAGTTCCGGTGGCCCAGATTCTGCCCGGTGAAGGCGTGCTTCTTGAGAGCGGCGAGCGTATTGGCGCCCGCACCATAATCTCCAACGCCGACCCGCGCCAGACCCTGCGCATGCTCGGTAAGGCGGCCGATCCAAAATGGCAGGAGCAAGTGGAGCGCGTACCGATTGAGGGCTGCACCGTGAAGCTTAATGTTCTTCTCAGGGAACTGCCCAGCTTCACCGCCGATCCTGGAACCGATAAACCGCACCACTATGGACAGATCAACATCCCGCTCTCCAAGCAGGAATGGAAGGCGGGCTTTGCCGCGGCACGCAACGGAGAGCTGCCGGAACATCTCTGGTGCGAGTTGTATTTCCAAAGCGTTCACGATCGCTCCGTGGTCGGGCCCGGCGAGCACACCATGAGCGTCTTTGCACAATATGTGCCCTACAAATTCGCGCGCGGAACCTGGGACGAACGCCGCGGCGAGGTGCTCAAGCTGGCGCTCGGCTCGCTCGAACGCTTCTGTTCGAATATCAACTATGCCGTGATCGACGCACAGGTTCTGGGACCACCGGATATCGAGAAAAAGGTCGGTCTCACCGGCGGCCACATCTTCCAGGGAGAATGCCTGCCGCCATACATGTGGGCCAACCGGCTGTCGGCGCGCACCCCCATGGAAGGCGTCTATCTTTGCGGTGCGTGCACCCATCCGGGCGGCAGCGTCACCGGCATCAACGGCCGCAACGCGGCGATGGCCCTGCTTCGCGACCAGGCCAAAATTTAGTTTTCACTGCCTCTTTGATTCTGCTATTCTCCGCCCTACATGCCTTCCCCTGAACTCAAGCGAACCATCGGGTTACGCGATCTCACTTTGTTCTACGTGGTGAGCACGCTGAGCGTCCGCTGGGTTGCAAGCGCCGCAGCCGCCGGACCCAGCATCCTGATCGTCTGGATTGCCGCGCTCACCTGCTTCTTCATTCCCCTCGCCGCTTGCGTCATGGAGCTTTCTTCGCGTTATCCGCAAGAGGGCGGTCTCTACATTTGGGCCCAGGAAGCTTTCGGCAACTTTTTCGGGTTCATTGTGGCCTGGACTTACTGGATGTGCAACCTTCCTTTCTTTGCCGGTGTGCTTTACTTTGCCGCGGCCTCAGTGCTCTTTGCATTTGGCCCCCATGCCCAGGCGCTGGCCGTGAGCCCGCACTACCACATCGGCTTCGCGGTCGCCTGCCTGGCCATCATTACACTGCTTAACATTCTCGGCGTGAATGCCGGCAAGTGGCTGAATAATGTGTGTGCCTTCGGCACGCTGATCCCCTTGTCCGCAGTCATTTTGCTGGGCGCCTTTTCATATTGGAAATTCGGCCCGGCCACACACCTCACTGCCGCCAGTCTCGCGCCGCATTGGTCGCTTAAGAACGCGATCTTCTGGTCCACCGTATTCTTTGCCTTCGTCGGCGTGGAATCCGGATCCGCAATGGGCGATGAGATCCGTAATCCACGTCGCGTCATCCCCTATGCCATCCTGGCCGGCGGCGCTGTGCTCGCCATCGGTTATCTGGCCGGAACCGCCTCCCTGCTGATCGCGCTGCCCAGCCAGGCTGTGGGCGGCCCGGATGGATTTGTGGACGGCATCCGCGCTCTCAGCACCCGCCTGGGTGTTGCCTGGCTGCTCGCCCCTGTCGCCCTGCTCGTGGGTTTGAACGGCGTCGGAGGAGCGGCAGCTGCCCTGTCGTCCACCTCGCGCCTGCCCTTCGTCGCCGGCATCCATCATTACCTGCCTTCGGCCTTCGGAAAAATTCACTCCCGTTTTCGCACTCCCTGGGTGGCCATCGCCAGCTACGGATTTGCCGGAATGTGCGTGGCTTTTTTAGGGCAGGCCGGTACCACGGTGCGCGGCGCCTATGACGTGCTGGTCAGCATGGCCGTCGTCGCCACCTTTCTTCCCTTCCTCTTTGTCTTCGCGGCCATGATCCGCGTGCAAAGCCGCAACCCCGAAAAAAATGTGCGCCGCGTTCCCGGCGGTCGTCCCGTCGCCATTGCCGTGGCCGCCATTGGGTTGACAAGCACCTTGCTCACCATTGCACTCGCAGTGGTTCCCTCTGGAGACGATCCCAACCCAACTCTTGCCGTCGCAAAAATCGTGGGAGGAACCATGGTCCTGATCGGCGCCGGCGTGGTCGTATTTCTGGTTGCCCGTTTCAAGCAGCATTCCCGTTCAGAGTGTTAAATTCGGATGGGATCGGCATCTTGGATTCCTGCTTCGATTCATTGCAGAACCGCCGTTCGCCGGAGCGCTGTCATGAAAAAACATCTGCTGTTCACGTTGTTGTTGCCGGGCCTCGCTTTTCCAGCCCTGGCAGCTTCTGTCTTCACCACCCGGCTCGAAGATCCCAGGGCCGTCTATCTCACCGCGCAGGAATTCGGCGCTCACGGCGACGGCACGGCAGACGATAGCGCCGCACTACAGGCCGCGGTTGACAAAGCGGGCGGCAAAGTCCGCGAAGGCATCGTGTTCGTGCCTTCGGGCCGCTATCGGCTCACGCGCACCCTCTATGTCTGGCCCGGCGTACGCGTCATCGGATTCGGCGTCACGCGCCCCGTATTTGTCCTCGCCACCAGCACACCGGGATTTCAAAAAGGCGTGGGCGACATGGTGATCTTCACCGGCTACCATCCCGGCGAATTGACCGGCCGCGTGCCCTTCCCGCCGCCGGGAACCGTGCCGCCGAACGATGCCATCCCCGACGCCACTCCCAGCACCTTCTATTCGGCCATGAGCAACATCGACTTTGAGATCGGCGATGGCAATCCGGCTGCCATCGCCATCCGTTTTCACGCCGCCCAGCACGCCTATCTCAGCCACATGGACTTCCACATCGGCTCCGGCCTCGCTGCCCTCACTGAGATCGGAAACGAAGCCGAGGATCTGCGCTTCTATGGCGGACGCTACGGGATCCTCACCGACAAGACCTCGCCCGCCTGGCAGTACACGCTCATCGATTCGACCTTTGAAGGTCAGCGCGAAGCGGCGATTCGCGAGCATGAGGCCGGCCTCACCCTCATCCGCGACACCTTCCGCAACCTGCCCACCGCCATCGACATCGACCCGCGCTATTCCGACGAATTGTGGGTCAAGGATTGCCGATTCGAACAAATCTCCAAAGCCGCCGTCATCATCAGCAACGAAAAAAGCCCTCTTACCGAGATTGGGTTTGAGAATGCCGTTTTGAATGGCGTGCCGGTCTTTGCCCTGTTCCGCGAGAGCGGAAAGACAGTGCCCGGCAAGGGCGCGGCCTACGCGGTCAATAGTTTCAGCTATGGGCTCATCGTGCCCGGCGAAGGCATGATGGGCGAAATCGGCATGCGGTATGACGTTACGCCGCTGAGCACACTGCCCGCGCCGCTGCCGCCGGCCATTCGCCCGCTGCCGCCTGCTGAGGAATGGGTCAACGTCCATACCCTCGGCGTTCAGGGCGACGGCGTCACCGACGACACGGCCGCGATTCAAAAAGCCATCGACACGCACCGCGTGCTCTATTTTCCCAGCGGCCAATACGCCGTAAGCGACACGCTCATGTTGGAACCGGACACGGTTCTGATCGGATTGCATCCCACGTTGACGCAAATCGATCTGCCCGACTCCACACCCGGCTACCAGGGAGTGGGCGCGCCCAGGGCCGTCCTCTCTGCGCCCGCGGGCGGCTCCAACATCATCAGTGGCTTTGGAGTCTTTGCCGGAGGAACCAATGCGCGCGCGGTCGCGGTGCTATGGAAAGCGGGAGCAGACTCGCTGGTGGACGATGTGCGTTTTCTGGGCGGTCATGGCGGCGGCCTCGCACTGAACAACAGCAGAACTGCCGGCGCCAATTCGCACATGCGCTGGGACGGCCAGTATCCCAGCTTGTGGGTCACCGAGGGCGGCGGAGGCACGTTCGCCGACATCTGGACTCCGAATACCTTTGCCCAGGCGGGATTCCTTGTTTCAGATACCAAGACACCCGGCCACGTCTATGAGCTTTCAAACGAGCACCACGTCCGCAGCGAGATCAAATTCGATCACGTAGAGAATTGGGATCTCAACGCGCCGCAAACCGAGGAAGAAGCTGCCGAAAGCCCGGAATCGGTCTCGCTCGAATTCGACTGGTCGAAAAACATCACCGTCGCCAACTATCACGGCTACCGCGTAACTCGCTCTCACGCGCCCTTCCCTGCCGCCGTGCGTCTCTACAACTCCAGCGCCATCCATTTCCGCAATGTGCATGTGAACGCCGAGAGCGGCTACGGCATCTGCGATGAAAATGGTTGCGGAACGTTTCTGCGCGCCAGCAAATACCCTTACGAAAACGCAATCGAAGATAGGACGCATCATCTGGCGGTCCGCGAGCGGGAGTTCGCCGTGCTCGACATCCCCGCCGCTCCGCCTAAGCCGGCGCCAGCCGATTCATCTGCCGTGCTGGCGCCGGGCGCCAAGGTCGAAAAGCTCGAAGGCGGATTCTTTTCCATCTCCGGCGCGGCCGTGGACTCTTCCGGAAAGCTCTACTTCGTCGATCACCATCAACAGCGCATCTTCGGCTGGTCGCAGGCCGAGGGCCTCACCATCGAATGCGACAATCCCCTCGACCCTGTCAATCTCGCCTTCGACAAATCGGGCGATTTGCTGGTCACCTCGTCCGATGGCCCGCAAGGAACCGTCTATTCCTTCCGTCCCGGCTCGCCGAACGATCGGGTTACTGTGCTCACGCCGCAGAATACCGAGCCGCATCCAGGCGCGGCGGCCATCCTGCCGGGCAATGTGTGGAACAATGGCGAATTCGCCAACCAGCTCGACTTCAACACCTTCACATACACCACACTCAAAGAGATGTTTGCCCAGGATATGACCGTCCCCAAGGCAAAGGAGTATGTCTCGCCCGACGGCAGCGTGTTCCTGCCCGCGGGCCGCGTCTTTCAGCAAGGCCCGCCGGACTATACCGGCTGGCGCTTCTCTGACAACCTTGATACCTACGGCTTCATTGGCGCGTTGCCCGGAAAACAGATTTATATCAGCAGTGAGTCGGAGGATCGCACCTACCGCGCCGTCGTCGATGCCGACGGCACGCTCAGCCATCTGCAACCCTTCTCCGAACGGGGCGGAGAGAGTGTCGCTGTCGACGGCAATGGCAACGTGTACGTTGCGAATGGCCAGATCTTCGTCTACAACCCCTCCGGCAAACAGATCGGAAGGATCGATGTTCCCGAGCGTCCCATCGACATTGTTTTCGGCGGCGCCGATCATCGGACGCTGTTCATCCTCGCCCACCATGAACTCTTCGCGGTAAAGGTTCGCGGCAAGGAGTGAGCTTCAAGACTTTAATTTTTCCGCAGCCTGCCAGACCGCCCGATCGGATCGCTGCGCCCACCAGGCACAGGCCGGCAGGAATCCGGCCCCGGCGAGGCAGAGAGCGCTAAATCCGGCCTTCGTGAGCACCAGGCCCCAAATGTTTCGGAGCCATCACCTCCGGGCCGCCGTCCCGGCTCAAAATGCCTTCGGACGCACTCGCCGCAACTCCTTTCTGCAGTTACATTTGCCTGGAAAGACATGCGGAAATGGCGTAGCTGCGGCCGCGCCGGTCGGCTCACCCCTCAAAGGCTGCGGTTCGCCTCGTTTTCGGTTCCCTTTCATGCAACTATTTACGTCTTTTCGCCGTCAATGAAAGAAAAGAACTTGTGTGTGCATTTGGGATCGACTCGCGATTCGACGGAGGTGTCCCGCTAGAGTCCATCCCTGTCCACACTTCAGGTACCGGCTCGCGGCTTTTCGTAAAGGTTCAGCCGCATGGCGATAACGATGCACGCTCACATCCTTCGGCCAGTGATTTGGATTAAGATATGCACTTCTGACAAATCACAGGTCCGCAACTGGACATAAGAGAAGAATATGGATCAATCTCCGTATGTTTCGCAAGCGGCAAACAAACCATCCGAACCCGCAAAAAAAAGGCGCCATTGGTGGATTTGGGCAATCATCCTCCTGCTGTTCGGACTCCTGTTTTACTGGGTATACCGGCAGCACAATCAAAGCCAGCAGGCCGTCTCCGGAGCGGGACGCCGCGCCATGACCGGACCCGTGCCGGTCACCTACGCGACGGCCACCAAGGGCAGCATCGGCGTCTATCTTGACGCCATCGGTACGGTCACCCCTGTCTACACTGACGCCGTCACCTCGCAGGTCACCGGCGTTATTACCGCGGTGCACTACCGTGAGGGGCAATTCGTCCACAAGGGCGATTCGCTGATCGACATCGATCCCCGGCCCTACGCGGCCCAACTCGCCCAGGCGCAGGGCGCTCTCGAACGCGATCAGAGCATGCTGGCCGAGGCGCAGATGGATCTCGACCGCTACAAGGAGGCGTGGGCCAAGAACGCTATCCCCCGCCAGACGCTCGAGGATCAGGAAAAACAGGTGCTTCAGGACCAGGGAACTGTCAAGAACGACCAGGGAACGGTCCAGTACGACCAGGTGGAACTGTCCTTTTGCCATATCGCTTCACCCATTGACGGGCACGTCGGGCTGCGCCTGGCGGACCCCGGCAACCTGGTCACCGCCAACTCCACCACCACGCTGGTGGTGGTCGCGCAAACATCGCCCATCACCGTGGTTTTCACCCTGCCTGAAGACAGCCTGCCCCAGGTGCTGCAACAGACGCGCGGCGGCAAAGCCCTTCCCGTGCAGTCTTATGACCGCACCCAGCAGACGCTGCTCGGCACCGGCAAGCTCATCACTGTCGACAACCAGATCGACACCACTACCGGCACGGTCAAGCTTCGCGCACAATTCGATAACTCCAAAGGGCTGCTCTTTCCCAACCAGTTCGTCAATACGCGGCTTCTGGTCAACACCCTTGAAAACCAGACCTTGATTCCGTCCTCCACCATTCAACACAATGGCGCCATCGACTTCGTCTATGTCATTCAGAGCGGCCACGCGAAGATGCAAAACGTCAAGTCGGGCATCTCGGATAAAGGCAACACCGTGGTTACGGGCATCAATCCCGGAACGATCGTAGCCAACAGCAGCTTTCAGAAACTGGTCGACAATTCACAGGTCTTCCAGTCCAAGGTCAAGCTGCCATCCTCCGACGACACCGAGGACAATGTCCCATGAGTCCGTCTCGCCCATTCATCCTGCGGCCGGTTGCTACGTCGCTGTTGATGGCTGCAATTCTGCTGGCTGGCATCGTCGCTTACACGCAGTTGCCGGTTTCGGCGCTTCCTGAGGTCGACTATCCGACCATCCAGGTGCTCACGTTCTATCCCGGCGCCAGCCCCGATGTGATGGCCACCACCGTAACCGCGCCCCTCGAGCGTCAATTCGGCCAGATGCAGGGGCTGAGCCAGATGACCTCCACCAGCGCCGGTGGCGTGTCGGTCATCGTGCTTCAGTTCAATCTCTCTCTGGGCCTCGATGTCGCCGAGGAAGAAGTTCAGTCGGCGATCAACGGCGGCCAGTCCTTCCTGCCCTCCGACCTGCCCGTGCCGCCCGTCTATAACAAGACCAATCCTGCCGACGCGCCCGTCCTCACCCTGGCCATCACTTCCGACACCATCCCTCTTTCGCAGGTCGAGGATATGGTCGACACCCGCCTGGCGCCCCGGCTCTCCCAGTTGAACGGCGTGGGACTGGTCAGCATCAGCGGCGGACAGAAGCCCGCCGTCCGCATTCAGGTCAATCCCGTCCAGCTCTCTTCCTACGGCCTCAATATGGAGGATGTGCGGACTGCCCTCACACAGGCCAGCGTCAATTCCGCCAAGGGCAACTTCGATGGGCCCCGCCAGGACTACCAGATCGACGCCAACGACCAGATCACTGAAGCCAACCAGTACAAGAACCTGGTCATTTCCTACTCCAACGGCGCGCCGGTCCTGGTGAAGGATGTCGCCAACGTCGTCAACGGCGTTGAGAACACCAAGCAGGCCGCATGGATGAATCAGACTCCCGCGGTCATTCTCAACATCCAGCGCCAGCCAGGCGCCAACACCATCGCCGTCGTGAAAAGCATCCAGAAGGTGCTGCCGCAGTTGGAGACCAACCTCCCCGCATCCATAAAGGTCACCACGCTCACTGACATGACCACGAGCATTCAGGCCTCGGTCAACGATGTGGAATTCGAGCTGTTGCTGACCATCGGCCTGGTGGTAATGGTCATCTTTCTGTTCCTGCGCAGCCTTCGCGCCACCATCATTCCCTCCATTGCCGTCCCGCTCTCGCTCATCGGCACCTTTGGAGTGATGTATCTGCTTGGCTACTCGCTCGACAACCTGTCGCTGATGGCGCTCACCATCTCCACCGGCTTCGTGGTCGACGACGCCATCGTGATGATCGAGAACATCAGCCGCTACCTTGAGGAGGGGATGCCGCCGCTTGAAGCCGCGCTTGCCGGAGCCGGCCAGATCGGCTTCACCATCGTTTCGCTGACCGTCTCGCTCATCGCCGTGCTCATCCCTCTGCTTTTCATGGGCGACGTCGTCGGCCGTCTCTTCCGCGAGTTCGCGGTCACGCTGGCCGTCACCATCATCATCTCCGCGGTAGTCTCGCTGACTCTCACCCCCATGATGTGCTCGCGCATCCTTCGCCACGATCCGGAGGAGAAGCAGGGCCGCTTCTATCGCCTTTCCGAGCACATGTTCGAAAGCATGATCGCCTTCTATGGGCGCACGCTCCGGGTGGTGCTTCGTTACCAGACATTTACTTTGCTCATTGCCGTCGCCACCCTGGTTCTTACTGTCGTTCTTTACATCATCATTCCCAAAGGCTTTTTCCCGGTACAGGATACCGGCGTGATTCAAGGCATCTCGCAGGCCAACCAGTCCATTTCCTACCCCGCCATGGCCTCCAAGCAGCGGGAACTGGCGAAGATCATCCTCCAGGATCCCGCCGTCGAAAGCCTGTCTTCGTTCATCGGCGCCGACGGCATCAACACCACGCTGAACAGCGGCCGCGTTTCCATCAACCTCAAGCCGCTCGATCAGCGCCATATGAGCGCTTCCGACGTGATCCGCCGCCTGCAAAACAACCTGCAGCAGGTGCACGGAATGCACCTTTACATGCAACCCGTTCAAGACATCACAGTGGATGACCGCGTCAGCCGCACCCAGTATCAGTACACGCTGGAAGACCCCGACACCGACGAACTGAACGAGTGGACCGACAAGTTCGTGGCCCAGCTCGAGAAAATCCCCGAACTCGAAGACGTGGCCACCGATCAGCAGACCGGCGCCCGCGCCATTCAACTCGAAATCGACCGCGTCACCGCTTCGCGTCTGGGCATTGCTCCCACCACCATTGACAACACTCTCTACGACGCCTACGGCCAGCGCCAAATCAACACGCTCTACACGCAGCTCAACCAATACCACGTCATCCTGGAAACCTCGCCCGAATGGCAGCAGAATCCCGCCAATCTTAGCGACCTCTACATCCAGTCCAGCGCTTCTTCGGGAGCCAGCGGAGCCGGCGCGTCCTCATCCTATTCCTCCTCAGCCTCCGCGTCGGCCGGCTCCAATGCCCTCACCAGTTCGGTGCGCTACACGCCGTCTTCCGAGGTTGTCACCGCGCCGGCTACGGTGCTGGCCGGAACCACCAGTTCTTCAGGAAGCTCAGTGAGCGGCGGCACCGCTTCGGGGACCACGCCCAATACCTCCATCGCCTCGGTTGGCTCCAACGCCATCCCCCTGGGCGCATTTACTCACGCTTCGCGAATTACTGAAGCTCTCTCCATCAATCACCAGGGACAGTTCCCTTCCGTCACCGTCTCCTTCAATTTGTCTCCAAACGGATCGCTTGGCACGGCCATTGAAGACATTGAGAAAACGGCCACGAATCTCCACTTCCCGGCCAGCCTGCAGTCCGACTTTCAGGGCACCGCTGCATCTTTTCACAATTCGCTCTCCAACGAAGTTCTCTTGATCCTTGCCGCCCTGGTCACCGTTTATATTGTCCTCGGCGTTCTCTACGAAAGCTTCATCCACCCCATCACCATTCTTTCCACTTTGCCCTCCGCCGGTGTCGGCGCGCTGCTGGCCCTCATGCTTTTCCACCAGGACCTCAGCGTGGTCGGCATTATCGGCATCATTCTGCTCATCGGCATCGTCAAGAAGAACGGCATTCTGATTGTTGACTTCGCGCTCGAAGCCGAGCGCGAACACGGCAAGACCGCGACCGAAGCCATTTACGAAGCCAGCCTGCTGCGATTCCGGCCCATCATGATGACCACCANNTGACCACCATGGCCGCGCTGCTGGCCGGTATTCCGCTGGCCGTCGGAACCGGCCTCGGCTCTGAGTTGCGCCGTCCGCTCGGCATCGCCATGGTCGGCGGCCTGCTGCTCAGCCAGCTCCTCACGTTTTACACCACGCCGGTGATTTACATCTTCTTTGACAACCTCGCGCATCGGTTCACCGGCCGCCGCGCCTCGCAGGTAGCCACCAGCAAGCAGGAGCCGGGAACGGAGAGCGCATGAGCCTTTCGTCTCCATTCATCCGGCGCCCGGTCGCCACCACGCTGCTCACCGTTGCCGTGGCCATCGCAGGCGGCATCGCCTTTGTGGTGCTGCCCGTGGCCCCGCTGCCGCAGGTCGACTTCCCCACCATCAGCGTCTCCGCCGGCCTGCCCGGCGCCAGTGCGCAGATCATGGCGGCTTCTGTCGCCACACCCCTCGAGCGCCAGTTCAGCCACATCGCCGGCATCACCGAGATGACCTCATCGAGTTCGCTCGGCAGCACCAATGTAACCCTCCAGTTCGACCTCAGCCGCAACATCGACGGCGCCGCCCGTGACGTGCAGGCTGCCATTAACGCAGCGCGGACTTATCTGCCTGCGAACCTGCCCTCCAATCCCTCCTATCGCAAGGTGAATCCCGCCGATTCGCCGATCATGCTTCTCAGCCTCACTTCAAACAAGTACGACGTGACGAAGCTCTATGACCTTGCCTCCACGATCCTGGAGCAGAAGCTATCGCAGATTCAAGGTGTCGGGCAAGTGGGAGTGCAAGGCGGAGCCACGCCCTCGGTACGCGTCGAGATCAATCCCACCAAGCTCGAAAGTTTCGGGCTTACACTCGGCAACGTGCAATCCGTTCTCAGTCTGCAGAACTCCGACCGGCCGCGTGGCCAGCTCTCCAATGGCAACCTCACCGCCGACATCATCACCAACGATCAGATCTCACTGGCCGACGAATACCGGCCGCTGATTGTCGGCTACCACAATGGCGCGGCCGTGCGCCTTGAAGATGTCGCCGATGTGGTGAACTCCACGCAAAACCTGCGCTCTGCCGGATATGCGGATGGGAAAAAGGCTGCTTTTATCACCATCTTCCGACAGCCCGGCGCCAACATTATTCAGACCGTGGACCGCATCAAGGCGCAGTTGCCATTTCTTGAGGCAGTCCTTCCCCAGGGCATCACCACGACCATCGTTCTTGACCGCACGACCACGATTCGCGCCTCGGTTAATACCGTGTACAAGGCGCTGATCGGATCGGTTTGCCTCGTCATCCTGATGGTCTTCGTATTTCTGCGCAGCCCGCGCGCCACACTCATCCCCTTTGTTGCCGTGCCGACTTCGCTCATCGGGACCTTCGCCGCGATGTATATGTTCGGCTACACGCTCGACAACCTGTCGCTTATGGCGCTGACCATCGCCACCGGGTTTGTGGTTGACGACGCCATCGTGGTCATGGAGAACATTACCCGGCACGTCGAAAACGGCATGGAGCCCTTTGCCGCTGCGATGAAAGGCTCCCAGGAGATCGGTTCTACGATTTTCACCATCAGCATGTCGCTGATTGCCGTTTTCATTCCCATCCTCCTGATGGCCGGCATCATCGGACGGCTGTTTCGCGAATTCGCAGTGACGCTTTCAACGGCCATTGTCATTTCGATGATCATTTCCCTCACCGCGACGCCGTGCATGTGCGCATACATCCTCAAAGCGCACAAGGAAGGCGAGAAGCACAACTTTCTCTATCGGACCAGCGAGAAGGGATTCAATGGCATGATCTCAATCTATCGGCACTCTCTGGTTTGGGTGCTTGATAATCCGGGATTGATCTTGATCGTCCTCCTGCTCACCATTGCACTGAATGGTCTCGTCATCTGGAAAATCCCCTGGGGCTTCTTCCCGCAGCAGGACACAGGAGTGATCATGGGTCAGGTGCAAGGGCCGCAGGATGCCTCTTTCCCGTTGATGAACTTCTCGAGTCAATCGCTGGTCAACGTCGTCAAAGCCGATCCCGCCATAGCGCACGTCAACGCTTACACCGGGAGCGGCAACGGCGGATTCATGTTCATCGCGCTCAAACCCCTGGGCAGCAACTGCACTGAAAGCAGTCCATCGTGCGCCGTACGCCAGACTTCGGCGATGGACGTGATCAACCGCCTGCGGCCGAAGATGAACCGCTTGCCCGTTGCTTCGGCCTTTCTGCAGCCCGCGCAGGATCTGCGCATCGGAGGACGCGGCGGCGGCGCGCTGTATCAATACACCATTCAGACCGACAGCATCGACGATCTGGCCCACTGGGGCCCAATATTGCTTAATAATATGAAAAAACTTCCCGGCCTGCAGGACGTGAATACCGACCAGCAGAACGGCGGCCTGCAGGAGATGCTCTCCTACGATCGCACCACCGCGGCACGCCTGGGCCAGACCTCCCAATCTCTCGATTCATCGCTCTACAGCGCCTTCGGACAGTCTGAAGTTTCCGTCATCTACACGCCGCTCAACCAGTACTACGTGGTGATGGAAGTGGCGCCGCCATACTGGCAGGACCCCTCCGGGCTCAACAATATATACTTCATTCCCAATAAATCCGCATCCGGCGGGAGCATCGACTCCATTTCGCCTCTGCTTAGCATCATGACGCCGCACACCGGCACCACGCCCCTCCAGGTGAACCATACCGGCCTCTTTCCGTCCGTTACAGTCTCCTTTAACCTCGCAGCCGGCGTCTCGCTTTCAGACGCCACGCGCGAGGTGACTGAAATGGAGCAGCAGTTGGGCATGCCCGGCACGATCCTCGGATTCTTTGCCGGAACCGCACAGGCCTACCAGCAATCGATAGCGACGCTGCCGATTCTGGTGGTCACCGCGCTGCTTTCCGTCTTCATCGTGCTCGGCATCCTTTATGAGAGCCTTATTCACCCGCTCACCATCATCTCCACGCTGCCTTCGGCAAGTGTGGGCGCCATGCTCGCTCTCATGCTCTTTCACGTCGATCTCAACGTGATCTCCATTATCGGCATCATTCTTCTGATTGGCATTGTGAAGAAAAACGCCATTATGATGATCGATTTCGCGTTGCAGGCCGAGCGCAACGACGGCAAGAGCACGCGCGACGCCATCTTTGAAGCCTGCATGTTGCGTTTCCGCCCCATCATGATGACCACCATGTGCGCCATTTGCGGAGCGCTACCGCTGGCCTTCGGAACCGGCACCGGCTCGGAACTGCGCCACCCCCTGGGCATCACCATCGTCGGCGGCCTGGTGCTGAGCCAACTGCTCACGCTCTATACCACTCCCGTCGTCTACCTGCTGATGGACCGCATGCGCACGCGCTCGCTGAAGAGAGTTCCTGCGCGGCTCCGTCCACAAACTGAGGGAGCGGCATCGTAACACGAGAAGGAAAATGACCATGCCCGAGCCACACTACCGCACCCAGTTCGCCCTTGCCGCAGGCGCTTTGAGCTTGCTCGCGTTCATTGCCGGTTGCCATGTCGGACCGCCTTATCGCGCTCCCGCACCACCCGCGGTCACCGCTCCCAATTACAAGGAATCGACTGTCAACTTTCACGATGCCGACGGTTGGAAGGTCGCCAGCCCCCAGGACGCCATGATCCGCGGCAATTGGTGGGAGCTCTTCCGCGAACCGGAATTGAACGCGCTGGAAGAACAGCTCAACATTGACAACCAGAACATCAAGGTCTCGTTCCAGGAATACATGGAAGCCCGCGCCATGATCGCCGAGGCGCGCTCGCAGTACTGGCCTGCCATCACTGCCGGTCCCTCCTGGACTCGCTCGCGCAGTTCTTCCAATCTGTCGAACTCATCGCAAACCAGTGTGGGAAAGACCTCCTCGCTGTGGTCGGCCCCGATCGATGTCACCTGGACGCCCGATCTCTGGGGCAAGATTCGCAACGAGGTGCACGAAGCGCAATACACCGCCCAGGCCAGCGCTGCCGATCTGGAACTCGAAAAACTCACCGAACAATCCAGTCTGGCCGAATATTACTTTGAGATTCGCGGCCAGGACATGCTCCAGCAGATTCTCGACAAGACGGTCGCCGCCGACCAGAAGGCGCTGGATGCGGCGCAGGGTGCGTACGATGCCGGGACCGGCGATCAAATCTCCGTCGTCGAAGCCAGGACCACGCTCCAGGCAGCGCAGTCCGCTGACGTAAACGTCGCGCTGTCGCGTGCGCAATACGAACACGCCATCGCTGTACTACTCGGCAAAATCGCTACCGACTTTTCCATTCCCGTGAAACCGATGGTTTATGTTCCTCCGCCCATTCCCACCGGCGTGCCCTCGCAATTGGTTGAGCGCCGCCCCGATATCGCCGCCTCCGAACGCACTCTCGCCGCGGCCAACGCGACCATCGGCATCGGTTACGGCGCGTTCTTTCCGCAAGTGACAATCTCCGCCGCGGGGGGATTCGAGGGCTCCATGCTCAAGAACCTCTTCGACTGGCCCAGCCGGGTCTGGTCGATCGGCCCCTCCGCGTCGCAAGTCGTCTTCGACGGCGGCCTTTACCGCGCGGAGTTGCATCAGTACGTCGCCACCTACAATGCGGACCTGGCCACCTACCGCGAGACGGTCCTCACCGCCTTCCAGCAGGTGGAGGATGCGCTGGCGGCCGCGCGCGTTTACTCGCAGCAGATTCTCAAGCAGCAGGAAGCGGTGCAGTCGGCCCAGCAGTATCTTGACCTGGAGACACAGCGCTATAACACCGGGGTCGATCCATACGTCGATGTCACCATCGCGCAGACCACCCTGCTTGACGACCAGGAAACGCTAAACACTCTTCAGGTGGAAGAGATGATGTCCTCGGTTCAACTGGTGCAGGCTCTCGGCGGAGGATGGGACCGCACACAGCTTCTCACCCCGGTCCAGGCCGGCGCCAGGACCACCAAGGCGGACTACAGCCTGCAGCGGTAGCACAGAGCCGCCACTGCGCTTATTGCGCCGGGCGGTAGCAGATATCGTCGTCGTCCAGCCTGTATTCGGCCGAACAAACTTCGCCCCCGCAGATCATCATCTCCCCGCCGTAAAGCTGGCGGCGCGTGATCAGCCCCAGCGTCCCGCACCGCGGGCAGGACATCACGGCCACATACGGATTCTGCGCCTGGCCAAGTTTCGCCTGGTTTTCAAGCACGAAAACCGTTCCGGGGTCCATTCTTTCGGGAATCCATTCTTCCAGAAACTGCAAGTCGGCTGACATCGTTCCCTCCGTGTGGATTGATGTAACCAAGCCGCGCATTTGTCTCCGCCCGGCTCCGTTTTGCAACAACAGCAGGCTGCGAATGGCATAACGGAGGTTGAGGCATCTCCGTTGAAACTCAGTGTTGCCGGGCGCGCTCGTAAAGTCAATCGGAATCGAAACCAGGGAGTGTCAAGCGGGATTCCCTGCCCTGAAAAGAGCGAATTCGCCCATCCGGGAATTAGCGATCCAGGTTATTTCGAGGCTCGCATTCCGGTTCTGGAGTGCGCCCGCTCAAACTCGTCGATGGCCTTGTAGGTCTCCTGGTTGCGCTCGATGGCTTCGACATACTCCCGGGTTTGAGTGAATGGAATGGACTCTACAAACTCGTCGAGACCCTGATAAGGGCCGGCAGACTGCCAGTCCGTCACGCGATTATCGCCCGCGTTGTAGGCTGCCAGCGCATATTCCTCCACCCCGCCGAAATGGTCCAGCATCTGGCGCAAATACCGTGTGCCGAGGCGGATATTGATCTCCGGGTCGAGGAGCTGAAAAGTCTGAAAATGGCTCAAGCCCTCCTCGCGCGCCATCGCCTTTCCCACCGAGGGCAACAACTGCATCAGTCCATATGCGTTGGCATAGGAAATCACCGAGGGGTCGAACTCCGACTCCTGCCGTATCAGCGAGGCCACCATGTACGGATCGAGATTGTTCTTCGCCGACTCGGCCCTGATTGTGTCCCAGTATGGCTCGGGGTAAAGAATATGCCAATAAGCAAGCGGGATCGAGTCGATGGATGCCGTTGTGGCATACGGCAAGGCCCGCTTCAGCGCGCGCAGGGCGCGGTACGTCTCCCCATAGTTGGCATAGATCTGGGCCTCGGCCAGCGCGCTCCACGAATCCGAGTCCGGATCGGCCTTGATCTCCGCCGCGATGTACTCGTTCAGTCCCGCGTTGGCCAGCAGGCGGGCTTTGGCCAGGTGCGGACTATCCACCGGAAAATTATCCACGAGCTTTGGCTCCGGCAGCGGCTGGAACTGGTCCAGTTGCGGTTCAGGGGCAGGCTCCATCCTGCCCAGCGCCGCCAGCCGCTCCCGCGCCATCTGCGCATAAAAGTAATGCTGGTAAGCGCGAATGATGGCCCGGTAGTTGGCCGCGGCCAGCGCCGGATAATGGTCCTGCGTCTCGAAGAGCCGTCCCCTCCAATAGAGCGCCGACACCGTCTCCGAGGCTGCTGGATAGAGTTTGATTTGCTCGTCGAACAGCCGCGCGGCCTCGGCGTACTGCCTCTGCCGGTAGCTCAGCCAGCCCGCGCGCCAGTGCGCCGCGGGCGCATTCTTGCTCTCGGGAAACTGCTTCGCCAGGTAGCTGTAATACTCCACCGCCGTGGGAAAATCGCGCTTCAGCATATACATGTTGCCGGCGGAAAACAGCGCCTCCGCCAGCCAGGGGCTGCTCGGAAATCTGGCCTCCATTTCACTGACGATTCGCTTTTGTTCGGCCCCGTCGTCGCGGTCCCGCGCCAGTTCCATCAGCAAATCGAGCCGCCGCGCCCCGTTTTCATCGTCAGTGTCGGGCAACGCCTGCGCCTCGGCCGGGCTCAACCGTTTCAGCTTCAGGTTGCAGGCCGCCTCGGCCACGGCAAATCCATTGCGGTCCGTTTCGCTGAGCCCCGGCTCGAGCGCCAGCACGCGATATTGTTCCACTGCCTCGCCGTAGCGTCCCGCGTTGTAGTAGGCGTCTCCCAGGCTGCGCAGCTCGCTCACGGTCAACGTGGACTCGGCCCCGGTCTGCGTCAGCCGCGCCCGCGCAATCTGCGCCTCCGGGCTCAGCGGGTGGCCCAGCAACAGCTTCTTGAAAATTCCCTCCGCCGTCTTCTGCTGCCCCAACGCAAACTCCACCTGCCCCTCGGCAAGTTGATAACCGGCGCGATCCGCGGCATCTGTATCCGCGGCCTTCGCCAGCACCTCGCGCGCGCCCGCCGGGTTGCTCATCGCCAGCAATACATTGGCTTCCAGTTCGGGCGCCTGGTCGTCGAAGATGCTATCCGGATAGCGTTCCATGAAGCCGTGTAGCAGGGCTTCCGCAGCCGCATCGTCGCCGGCATCGTGGCTCGCCTGCGCGCCCAGAGAGTCGGCATAGTCGGCCAATTCCTGGCCTTGCCGCCGAGCCTGGGTCAAGCTGGCCACGGCTTCCGCATAGCGTTTGTCCAGCAGATACGCGTGACCCAGCGCCAGGTATGCCGCTGCGGCAGCCTCTCCGCTGTTCCGGTGAGCATAAGCAGCCACTCCCAGGTAGGCCTCCGGCGTGCGCAGCAGAGCCAACTGCTGCGCCATCGGCCGCAACTCGGTGGAAGCCACAAACGCCCGTTTGATGCGCGCGGTCCGCGCCGTCCTTGCCGCGCGGCTCGCCCTTGTTTTCACCCTGCGATGGGGCGTCGACTTGTTCGTCCTCGTTGTCGACGCGGGCTTTCTTGCCGACGTCGGCTTGGCCGTGGGCTTTTTCGTGGCCGCCGGCTTCCTAGTTCGCTTTGAAGCCGTAGCTGGAGAGTTGGTCCCGGCGCCGCTCGAGGATTGTCCGGCCACCGGCAGCGCCACCATCAACAATGCCAGCGCCAAGCCGCGCCCGGCCTGGCGGAAGAGAACAGTGGGGAAGGACTCGATCCTCATATCTTCACTCTATCCCCGTTTCCCTCGCCCCGGGCATCCCGGAACCAGTGGCGTTACCCAAATAGACGCAGCCGCCGAAGCATCCGTTCCGGTTTGGCCCCCGGCCCTCATCTCCGGTACACTCTTCTTTTACGGGCCCGATTGCCACTTCAGGAGTCTGATCGAAGTCTTTTCACCGTTTCGAACGAATTCTCGCATCCAACCCCCATGTCGACCATCCAATCGATTGCAGGAGAAAACGAGCAGCATCCCGACGTAGCCCTGGTAGACAGGGTTCGCGCCGGAGATGTCTCGGCTTACGATACGCTGGTCCGCAAATACGAGCGGCAGATCTTCAGGATTGCGCAGCACATTACGCAAAACCGCGAGGACGCCGAAGACGTGATGCAGGACGCGTTTCTCAAGGCGTATGAGAAGCTCGATCAGTTTCAGGGGAATTCGAAATTCTACACATGGTTGGTGCGAATTGCGGTCAACGAGAGCCTGATGCGTCTGCGCAAGCGGCGCAGCGGGAGAATGGTCTCGATCGACGAGGATCTGGAGACCGAAGAGGGCAGCGTCCCTCGCGATCTTGCCGACTGGGCGCCCGATCCGGAACAGAACTACAACCAGGCCGAGCTGGCCGAGATTCTGCGCAAGACCATCCAGGGATTGCCGCAGGGATTTCGCGTAGTCTTCGCCCTGCGCGACGTGGAAGGCTTATCCACCGAGGAGACGGCCGAAACGCTGGGACTGAGCGTTCCTGCCGTGAAGTCGCGCCTGCTGCGCGCCCGGTTGCAACTGCGCGAGCGCCTCAGCCGCTATTTTCGCAAGAAGACAGCGCCCGCAGTTCCCGCCGGGAATGGAGTTGAGCAGTGACCTGCACTGAGTTTCTCGCCCTTCTCGACGAAAGTATCGACGACTCGATCGCCGCCCCGATTCGGGCCGACATCGAGCAGCACATGCACAAATGCGGGCACTGCGAGGTGGTCTTCAACACCACCCTCAAAACCATTGAAATCTATCGTTCCCACGAGATCTACGATCTTCCCGAAGATGTCCGCGAGCGCCTCCACGCCGCCATCCTGGCCAAGTGCAAAAAGGGCTGTAAGTAGATTTGCCTTCCGAAATGTTCGATCGGGTTTAGACTGAGCGCGTGGCAAATGCACGTATCGCCGCCGCACTACTTGTCCTGCCCGCCATCCTCGCAGCTCAGCCGGTCCCGGCTTCCCACATTACCGTCAAGGTCACCGACATTACAGGAGCGTTCATCGCCGGTGCTCGGATCGAAATTGATCCTCAACCCAGTAAGACCACTATGGCAGCAACGACCGACCGTAACGGTGACGCATTTCTCGATGTGCTGCCAGGAAGCCATGTCGTACGCGTCTCTGCTCGAATTTTCGTCACGTTGTCCGAAACCATTGAATTGCAAAAGGGTATCGACGAAACGGTTACGGCCGTTCTGGAAGTTGCGACAGGCGACCCGGTTATTATTGACGCTTCGATTGAGCCGGATTTGCGTATTCCGCTTGATCCTCCCACAATGCTGATTCCCCTCCAGACCCAACAAGTCTTGACAACTCTTCCAGCCGTAGCCACGCCATGCCCCGTGCTGACGCACAATTTCTGGCCCAAATCGGTGCATTGCAAGGGAATATGACCTTGACTGCCCTTGAACGCCGCCCCAAAACACACTTAGCTGCTCTCAAACCACAACTTTCCCCTGCAAACTGAGTCTGCATCTATAGTTGGTAAGATCACGCCGTGTTCTTCCCCGGCCAGCCTTCTCGCGTGGAGCTTCAGAGATGGAATCGTTCAGAGGCACTTTTGCCGTCCTGTTGTGTTGCACGCTCTGCGCCCCGGCTCCATTCGGCTTTGCCCAGTCCGCGCCGGCATCTCCCGCGCAGCCCGATCAAGCCGCCAATAAGCCCTCCCATCGCGCTGCCTATCAATCCGGCCAGTTGCAGGGCGACGAACGCATTCTGCACGCTCTCAACCGCTTCACCTTCGGCCCGCGTCCCGGCGATCTCGAGGCAGTCCGCGCCATGGGACTGGAAGCCTGGTTCAACCAGCAGTTGCACCCCGCGACCCTCGACGAGACCGACCTCGATGGCCGCCTGGCCCAGTTCCCCGCCATGCAGTGGAGCACCCAAGACCTGATTTTCCGCATTCCCTCAAACGCCATCATCCGCCAGGCCATCGCAGGCAAGGTTCCAGTGCCTGAGAGCGGCACGCTGCATGCGGTGTATGAGAACCAGATTTACCGCCTGCAGGCGAAGAAAGCCGAACAGGATCAGAAGAAAGCAACGGCTCAGGCCGATCAGGCTCTGGCTCAACCTGCGAATGGCGGGCAATCCCCTGCCCCCGCGCCGGCAATGGCGATGGACACCGCAGCCGCCGCTCCCGCGCCTGCGATGACCCAGCCGCAAAACCAACCGGCCGCGCAGCCGGCGGCGATGGACAGCATGACGGCTGCGACCGTCGATCTATTGTCGCAGCCGGATCAGTCGCTCATTACGAGCGTACTCGCGCTTCCGCCCAAACGTCGCGTGGTGCGCCTCCAGTCCATGCAGCCGGCGGATTTTGACGCCTTCCTGAAGTCCCTCAAACCCGCGCAGCGCAAGGCTCTCACCGGAGATCTCACTCCCGACCTCGTTGAGGCTGTTGACGACCTCGAAAACCCCCAGCAGTTGCTGGGCAAAGAGCTCATGGCCCAGCGGCTGACATGCGACATCTATTCCAACGCCCAGTTTCAGGAAGTGATGACCGACTTCTGGCTCAACCACTTCAATGTCTACCTGCGCAAGAACGACGAGACTCCGTACTATCTCGTCAGCTATGAGCGCGATGTGATCCGGCCCCTGGCGCTGGGCAGATTTGAAGACTTGCTCGAAGCTGTGGCGCACAGCCCGGCGATGCTGCTCTATCTCGACAACGCCAGCAGCATGGGCCCTGATTCGCAAGCCGCCGAACGCGCGAAACTGAATGCGGCACGAAATCCGTCGAAAAATCCAAAGGCCCCCGAGGGTCTGAACGAGAATTATGCCCGCGAGTTGATGGAGTTGCACACGCTGGGCGTGAATGGCGGCTACACCCAGGCCGATGTGACCCAGGTAGCGCGCGTCCTTACCGGCTGGACCGTCGATCGCCAGCAGCGCGGCGGAGATTTCGTCTTCAATCCCAACCGCCATGAGCCGGGCACGAAGAAGGTTCTGGGCCAGAAAATCAAGGAAAATGGCGAGATGGAGGGCCGCGAACTGCTGCACATGCTCGCCACGCGCCCCGCCACAGCGCATTTCATCTCCCGCGAGCTCGCCATTCGCTTCGTCAGCGACGATCCGCCGCAGACCCTGGTCGATCGCATGGCGAAGTCGTATCTCGCCAGTAGCGGCGACATGACTCAGGTGATGAAAACTCTTTTCCACTCGCCCGAGTTCTGGGCCGCAAGCGATTATCGCGCCAAGGTCAAGACGCCCATTGAATTCATCGTTTCCGCGGCGCGCGCCGGCAACGCCGACGTCGAGAATTTTCAACCGCTGGTCAACGCTCTCCGCCAGATGGGGATGCCGCTCTACGGTTGCGTCCCGCCCACCGGCTACAAGTGGGAAGCAGCCGAATGGGTCAGCACGGGATCGTTGGTGGATCGCATGAACNNGCCGCAATCGGACGACACCAACACCGCGGCCGGCTCCCAAACTCCGAGCCCCGAAGCGGAGGAAGCGCGCCTTGAGCCGCTTCTCGTCGCCGGCGGAGTGAGCGAGACTACGCGCTCGGCAGCGCTGCAGCAATTCGAAGCGCAAGCGGCGCAAAACTCCGTCTCGGTGTTCCCTGTTTCCACAACTGCCCGGCCCGTCAATCGCGGCAAGGCAGCCAATGCACTTGAAAGACAAGATCAACTGCTGGCCGGGCTGCTGATCGGCTCACCGGAGTTCCAGCGCCGTTAGCTCAGAGGTAACACATGCAAATCAGTCGGCGATTCTTTCTCCACAAAGGCGCGCTTGCCGTAGCCGGCACCGCGGCCATCCCAGGTTTCCTGGTTCGCTCCGTGCTGGCTGAGACTGTCGGCGCTCCCGGCCAGCGGCTCGTTGTCATTTTCCAGCGCGGCGCGGCCGACGGTCTGAATGCTGTCGTCCCTTACCGCGAAAAGAATTACTACTCCATGCGACCCACAATCGCCATTCCTCAGAACCAGGTTGTCGATCTTGACGGCTTCTTTGGGCTCCATCCGTCGCTGGCGCCTTTCAAGCCGCTTTACGATCAGGGTCATCTCGCCGTTATCCACGCTTGCGGCTCGCCCGACATGAGCCGTTCCCACTTCGACGCGCAGGATTACATGGAGTCCGGGACGCCTGGCGTGAAGAACACCAGCGACGGCTGGCTCAACCGCGCCCTGCAAGCCGAAGACCTGCGCCACCGCTGCGAAGGCACCTGCGAACGTTCTGCGTTCCGTGCCTTGGCCCTGGGCTCCGAGCTGCCGCTCACGCTGGCCGGACGCGTGCCCGCCATCGCACTGAACAACGTAAATGGTTTTACCGTGGCGGGACGCGGCCCCAGCCCCTCCCCGGCTGCCAGTGCCTTCGAAGCCATGTACGCAGGCTCCGGCGACCACATCTTCCACGCGGCCGGCGATGAGACCTTTGAAGCTGTCAAAATGCTCCGCGCCGCCGACCCGGCGCAATACACTCCCGGTCCCGGCGTCCAATATCCCAACTCCGACTTCGGCAACAGCATGAAGCAGATTGCGCAGTTGCTCAAGGCCAACCTCGGTGTCGAAGCCGCATTCACCGACGTCAGTGGCTGGGACACGCATCAGAACCAGGGCAGCGTCAACGGCCAGCTCGCCAACCGGCTAAGCGATTTTTCGGCCAGCATCGCCGCCTTCTGGCGCGACCTGGGTGATGGCGCGGAGAACGTCACCCTGGTGACGATGTCGGAGTTTGGCCGCACCGCGCGAGAGAACGGCACCGGCGGCACCGATCATGGCCACGCCAACGCAATGTTTGTCCTGGGCGGGAAGGTGAAAGG
>PLSH01000376.1:18435-18576 GCA_003165095.1 Acidobacteriaceae bacterium | reverse complement strand
CATGACGTCTTTGCGCAGGGCTTCGCGGCTTGCCTCGCGGGTATAGAACATGTGTCCGCCCGGATACTCATGCACCGATACCCGCGTCGGGTCGCCCATGACCGGCATCTGGTCCACGGTCAACACCGACCCCATAAACGG
>PLSH01000376.1:0-18387 GCA_003165095.1 Acidobacteriaceae bacterium | reverse complement strand
TCCACCATCGCCGTGGTCATGGGCGCCACGATGCTGGCCAGGATGGGATCGTTGGCCCGCTGATCGGGCGAGAACGGAAAGGGATCGAACGAGGTGACATTGGAGTCGTAAACCGAGCCCAGCTTACCCTGCTCGCGATGAACTTCTCTCAAATAGGCTTCAGTCTCCAGCCGGCCGCCCGAGTACTTTACGAATTCGGGATCGAGGCCGGTCATCTCCGTCACGCGGGCAATCATTTTGTCGGTCGCTGCCTGATCGGCGCGGCCTCTTATCAGCGTCGCCGCGTACTCGCCCTCGGTGTAGCCAATCACGTCGGCCATCGCTTCCGGCGTGAGTTTCTTTTCGCGCTCGAGATTGGCCGCGGTGATCGAGGGCAGCGTGACCATCCACGGGATCGGCGACAAGTCGCCATCCTCGTCAATGGTCGGATTCAGATAGGGCGACACCAGCACCACGCCGTTCATGGCCACCCCCAGTTGCGACTGCAGATAATAGGTAATGCGCGGCCCGCGGAAGCCGCCATAACTCTCGCCAATCAGGTACTTGCGAGACTGTAGGCGATCGTTCTTCACCAGCCAGTCGTAGACGATGCGTGAAAGGTACTCAATGTCCGGCACCGTGCTGTAGAAAAGCTTTTTCGCGTCGGCCTCGGGAACCTTGGCGCGGCTGAATCCGGTGCCGATGGGGTCAATGAACACCAGGTCGGTGAAATCAAGCCAAGTGCCCGGATTGTCGGCCAGCACGGTGGGATCGGAAGGGCTGTCGCCCTCGTTTCCTACGCCCTGCAGATGCTTGGGCCCAATGGCGCCAAAGTTCAGATACACGCTTGAAGCGCCCGGACCGCCATTTACAGCAAATGTAACCGGCCGATTGTCTCCGGGCATGGTGTAGGAGGTAACCACCACTTCGCCGGCCACCTTGCCGTCCTTGTCGCGGGATGGAAATGCGCCCACGGTGACCGTGTAATGCAATGTCTTGCCGTCCATTTCGATGGACTGCTGGGCGTGGGCCTCGGGTGGCAAAGGAGGCAGCTCGGCGTTGTCACCCGCCGGTTTGCCGGCCGCGGCTTTTTCGCCTGGCGCAGCCTTATCGGCATCGGGCGCCGGTTTATCAGTCTGCGCGGCCACGCGCGCGGCTGGAACTGCGAAGCAAACCAGGGCGAAGGCCAGAACCGCCGCCCGCCCACGGAAGAATTGCAAGGGGAAAATGCTCATGAAAATACAATACAATCTCCACCGGGCGCTGGCAGCACGCCCGCCCCATGATTTACCCTCAAATTCGCGATGAAATTCGAGTCCATGCTCCTCGTCCCTGCCCTTGCCCTGTTTTCCGCGGCCTTGCCTGCGATGGCCCAGCAGTCCACGCAGCCGGCAACACAACCCGCGTCCCAGTCTGCACCGGCCGCGCCGGGCAGCGCCCAGGACATTCCCGACGCGCCAACGGCCACTGCCCAGGCCAGCACCGTTCCCAACGGCCCATTCGTGGTGATCGACACGTCGATGGGCCGCATTACCTGCCAGTTCTACCAGAAACAGGCGCCCCTGGCCGTGGCCAACTTCATTGGCCTTGCGGAAGGGACAAAGGACTGGACCGATCCGGCGACAAAGAAGGTTCAGCACCGCAAGCGCTACTATGACGGAACCATCTTTCATCGCGTGATTCCGGGATTCATGATCCAGGGCGGCGATCCCACCGGCACCGGTACCGGCGATCCCGGCTTCGCCTTTGACGACGAATTCGATCCCGGCCTGAACTTCGATCGCCCCGGCCGCCTGGCAATGGCCAACTCCGGCCCCAACACCAATGGCAGCCAGTTCTTCATCACCGAGCAGGCTTACGACTCGCTCAACCAGCACTACACGCTCTTCGGCCAATGCGACGACTCCAGTGTTTTGGTGGTGAAAGCGATCGCGCGTGTGCAGCGCGACGGCAACGACAAGCCGCTGACTCCGGTTGTCCTTCAAAAAGTCATGATCGTTCGGGAAGGCCAGCCGCTGCCGCCTGCGCCGCAGCCCGCACCGCAACCGTAATCCCACGCTCACTCGGGTGCCCCAGGTCTCGATTTTGAGACCTGGGATCCCGGTAAACCCAGGAGTTCACATGCCACTTGCAGCAGGAACCTATGCCGTCTTCAATACCACTGAAGGCAAAATCACCGTCCGCCTCTTCGAGACCGAAGCGCCCATCACCGTGAAGAACTTCATCGATCTTGCGGAGGGCTCGCGCGAGTGGACCCATCCGGTGACCCGCGCCAAGTCGCAAGACAAGCTCTTCGACGGCACCGTCTTTCACCGCGTCATTCCCGATTTCATGATCCAGGGCGGCGATCCCGCAGGCAACGGCATGGGCGGACCCGGCTACCNNGCAACCACACCATCTTCGGCGAAGTGGTGGAAGGCCAGGAGATCGTCACCAAGATCTCCCTGGTTCCGCGCGGCGCCCAGGACAAGCCACACAAGCCCGTGGTGCTCGAATCCGTGGTGATCGAGCGCGTCGGCTGATGTTTCGCGGCCAGTCCCACCAGGCGAACCCCCAACCGAGTTTGGGGGTTCGCTATTTTCGCTTCAGGCATTATCATTCCTCATCGGCCCAATTTGTCCCGTCCGATGTTGCCGCGGCCTGACGCGCAAAGTCAGCCGGTTCTACAATCACACCCGGCCTTTCAGCCATCATCCGAGGTTCCTGCGAATGCCTTCCTACGCCGCCTTGCGCCGCCTCTCAATCCTCTTCGCACTGACTGTTCTCGCGCTGGTTTCGCCGTCGCTGTTTGCCGGCGAAGCTCCGCCGCTTCACCGTGGCTACTATTCCGACCCCGCGCTTCATGGCGACACCATCGTCTTCAGTTCGGAGGGCGACTTGTGGTCGGTAAGTACTCAGGGTGGCGCCGCGCACCGGCTCACGTCGGGAGCAGGCACAGAGAGCAAGGCCTCCATCTCTCCAGACGGAAAGACTGTTGCGTTCAGCGCCGACTACGAAGGGCCCCTCGAGGTCTACACCATGCCCATTGATGGAGGTCTGCCCCAGCGCCGCACGTGGGATGGCACTTCAGAGCCCGAGGGCTGGGCGCCCGACGGACGCCTGCTGGCGGCCACTGGCCGCTACGCCACTCTGCCCGGCTCGCAGTTGGTGCTCATCGACGACCAGGGCGGGCGCGAGTTGGTCCCGCTTGCCCAGGCTGCCGAGGGCGTTTACTCCTCCGACGGCCACACACTGTTTTTTACGCGCTGGTTTTCGCAGCCGAGCAGGACCAAGCGCTATAAGGGCGGCACGGCCGAAAACCTCTGGAGCTTCGACGGCAAGAATGAAGCGATTCCACTGAGCGCGGACTGGACCGGCACTTCGACCAATCCGATGTTCTGGAACGGGCGCGTCTATTTCCTCTCAGACCGCGACGGAGTGATGAATGTGTACTCCACTGACCCGCACGGCCACGGCGTGAGGCAGGAGAGCCATCAGCACATCTTCGACGTGCAGTCGGCGTCGATTTTTGAGGGCCGCATCGTTTACGCCTCAGGCTCCGACCTGTGGCTGCTCGACCTGAATAGCGGGCACGAAGAAGCGATTCCGATTACGCTTCTCTCCGATTTCGATCAGATGCGCGAGCACTGGGTCAAGAAGCCGCTCGATTACCTCACCGCCGTGCATATCTCGCCCGATGGCTCCAGCGCCGTGTTCACCGCGCGCGGCGAAATTTTCGCATTACCCGCCAAGACCGGACGCATCGTGAAGGTGGCCGGCGAATCGGACGTCCGTTATCGCGAGGCACGCTTCCTTCCCGACGGCAAGAGCATCGTGGCGCTCTCAACCAAAAGCGGGGAGACGGAGTTCTGGAAGTTTGCCGCCAACGGCGAATCCGCGCCGGAACAATGGACCCACGACGCCAAGGTGCTGCGCTGGGACGGGGTTCCGTCGCCCGACGGCAACTGGCTGGCTCATCACGACAAAGACGAGCAACTCTGGATCTACGACATCAAGAACAAAAAGGACAAGCGCATTGCGCAATCGATGAACGGCGACTTCGCCGACCTGAACTGGTCGCCTGACAGCCGCTGGCTTGCGTATACCGAATCAGCCGACAACTCGTTCGAGCAGATCAAGCTGTTCAACGTGGAGTCGGGCGCGGTGCAGACGATTACATCCGATCGCTATAACAGCGTGAATCCCATCTGGAGCTCCGACGGCAAGTGGCTTTACTTTCTCTCCGATCGCAATCTGAAAACCACCATTTACTCTCCGTGGGGTCCACGCGCGCCTGCACCGCACTTCGATCGCACGGTGAAGATCTACGAGGTGGCGCTTATGCCTGGCGAGCGCTCGCCATTCCTGGCGCCCGACGAACTTCACNNAAGGCTGCCGCCGCGGACAGCAAGACTGCCGATAGCAACGCCGGCAACGACAAGAGCGCAGCGGACAAGAAAGACACGAAAAAAGACGAAGACAAGAAGAAGCCCGTCGAAGTGAAGATCGAATTCACCGATCTCACATCGCGGCTGGACGAAATTCCCACTCCCGCGGGCAACTACGACACGTTACAGGCAACCGATAAGCGTCTATGCTGGCTCAGCACCGGCGACGACCCCGAACAGCACGAGGCGCTCAAGTGCCTCAACATCGCCAACAAGGGCGACGAAGCGGAAACCGTGCTGCCCGACGTGAAGGGATACGAAATCTCCCTGGATCGAAAGAAGCTCCTGGTGGCCAAAGGCGATGCCTTTTACGTCCTGGACTCAGACGTGAAAGGCGAAGCGCTCCACGATCCAAAAGCAATGCCCAAGGCGGCGATCGATCTGTCTCATTGGACCATTACAACCAACCCACGCGATGAGTACCGTGGCATTTTCCTGGATGCATGGCGGCTGGAACGCGACTATTTCTACGACAAGAATATGCACGGCGTGGACTGGGTGGCTATGCGCGACCGCTATCTGCCCCTTGTGGATCGGGTGGCCAACCGCGACGAGCTGAACAACGTAATTGCGCAGATGGTGAGCGAGCTATCCGCGCTGCACACCTTCGTCGGCGGCGGAGACGCACGCAAGCCAGCGGACAACGTCGACCCTGCCACGCTGGGAGCCGTTCTGCGCCGCGATGAAAAGGCCGGCGGGTACGTTGTGGAGCATATCTACCAACACGATCCCGATCTGCCCGACCAGGCTCCGCCGCTGGCCCGGCCCGATTCCCCAGTCAAGGAAGGCGAAACGATTGTCGCCATCGATGGCCAGAGCCTGCTCAACGTCCCGGACGAGCGCGAGCTGATGCGAGGTAAAGCCGGCCAGCAGGTGATGCTGCGCGTCAAATCCAGTTCCGGTGAAACCCGCGACGTGCTGGCGAAGCCCATCAGCGAGCGTGACGACGCGCGCATGCGCTATGCGGAATGGGAGTACACGCGCCGGCTTCAGGTGAATTCAGCCTCCGGCGGTTCCATCGGCTACGTCCACCTGCAGGCCATGGGTCCCAACGACATCGATCAGTGGGCGCGAGAATACTACCCGGTCTTCGATCGCCAGGGCCTGATCGTCGACGTACGCCATAACCGCGGCGGCAACATTGATTCATGGCTCCTCGGCGACCTGCTGCGCAAGGCCTGGTTCTACTGGCAGCCGCGCGTCGGTAATCCGCAGTGGAACATGCAGTACGCCTTTCGCGGCCACATTGTCGTCCTTTGCGATGAAGATACGGCCTCGGACGGCGAAGCGTTCACCGAGGGCTTCAAGCGCTTCCAGATGGGCAAGGTCATCGGCACGCGCACCTGGGGCGGCGAAATCTGGCTTTCGGGCAGCAACACTCAGGCCGATAACGGCGTGGCCACAGCCGCTGAAACCGGGGTCTACGGCCCTGACGGCATATGGCTCATCGAGGGCCACGGCGTCGAACCGGACATCGTGGTCGACGACCCTCCCCACGCCACTTTTGCCGGATCGGACGCTCAACTCGATGCAGCCATCGATCTGCTGAAGCAGCAGATCAACGCGGATCCACGACCCGTTCCGCAGCATCCGCCTTATCCAGACAAGTCTTTCAAGTATCAACCGTGATGCTGAACTGAATTGGCCGGATCAAGAAAGGCCAGAGTTATAGCTTATAACTCTGGCCCCAATCTTCAATTCGACCCGGTAACTCTTCATCTTCCC
This sequence comes from Acidobacteriaceae bacterium, assembly GCA_003165095.1. The sequence goes on along the minus strand of PLSH01000376.1, from coordinate 12,256 downwards.
GAGCACAGCCGCAAAAGTTCCTCACCGAACCGCTCCACTTTCGCGGCGCCAATGCCGTCGATGGCAAGCAGTTGATTCGGATTCGCCGGCCTTGCATGCGCCAGCGCATTCAGCGTCCGGTCCTGCAGCACGAAATACGCCGGAACACCAAGCCGATTGGCTTCCGCGGCACGCCACTCCTTCAGCTTCGCAGCCAAAGCCTCTCCGTCAGGCGACAAATGCGACGGTGCGGCAGCAGTGCGCGTTTTTCCTGACGCAGATATCGAACCGCTGCTTGCGGTGAGCTTTCCCCCGTTAGCCTTCGCCTTTTTGGCTTGCCCCGGCGACACGCCCCGCCCGCCAAATTCCTCCACAACGCCATCGGAGATCAGCAGCGGCAAAGGCGTCATCGCCCGAACTCCCAACCCGGCCTCCGTTAGCCTCACCTTGCGAAATCGGATCACTTCCCCGTCTTTTTCAAACTCCGCCTCTTCAATCTCGATCAACCCCGCCCGCACCATCGCATCCAGAATCCCGTCGAACTCATTCCGGCTTATTCTGCCCACAAGATCCAGGTTCCGTTGCAGCGTGCCTGTCGCCTTGTAGTCGACCGGCCGCAACTCATCCACAATCGACTGCACAATCTCCCGCTCCGGCGCCGTAGCCCTCCGGAACTGCCGCAGTACCGCGCCCGCCGGATCGCACACATCGCACTTCCCGCACGGCCGGCCCGCATCCGCCACATCGCCAAAATGCCGCACCAGCGCCGACATCCTGCACTCGCTCGAGGTTGTATACCGCAGCACCTTCTCAATCTGCTCCGCGCGAAACTGCGCCTGCACCGCATACGTTTTCTTCCACCCTGTGCCGCCACGGGTCACGGTGCCGCCAAAGTCCACCCGTGCGCCCCCGTGAATCTCCAGCTTCTCGAGCGCCTTGTCGAACTCCTCCTCAGCCAGTTTCGACGCGCCGCGCAGCTCTTCAACCGGCTGCGGTTCTTCTCCGAGAGTCCGAAAAACCTGGTTCAGATTCTCCACCGGCGGATAATCGCGGTTCAGAAAAAAATCGTGCGTACGCTGGTCGGCATAGGAGTGCATCAAATAAGTACGGCTCAGCGCTCCATCCCGCCCCGCGCGCCCAATCTCCTGGTAATAGCCCTCGAGCGTAGCCGGCAGTCCGGCATGAATCACAGTCCGTATGCCGGCCTTGTCTATTCCCATTCCGAACGCGATCGTCGCCACCACTACCTCAAGCTCGCCCGCCTGAAATGCCGTCTGCACCCGCTCCCGTGTCTCCGCATCCAGCCCCGCATGGTAAGCAGCCGCTCGAATCCGTGCTGAAGAACCCGCTCCTCCCAAGCCGAAACCGCTGGAAAGGCATGCTGCCAGGTGCTCCGACTGCTTCCGCGAAGTGGCGTACACAATGGCCGGTCTTCGCGCGGCGTCCGCAAGCAAACTTGAAATCGCCCCTGCACGTTCCGGCACCGGGACCTCTACGACCTCAATCGCCAGGTTCTCCCTGCGAAATCCATGAATGAACTTCGCCGGCTTCACCATCCCCAGTTGCGACAAGATGTCCGCCTGCACCGTGGGTGTCGCCGTTGCCGTCATCGCAAGCACTGGGGTCCTCACGGACAGGCCTTTGTCCGTGGGGTGGAGCACCGGCGCAGAATCGGAATCCCCGCGCAATCCCGGCAAATGCTGTCCGATCATCCTGTAGTCCGGCCTGAAGTCGTGTCCCCATTGCGAAATACAATGCGCCTCGTCGATAGCGATCAGCGCCAGCCTCTTTTTCCGGAGCATCTCAACAAAGCCCGGCACGCGCAGCCGCTCAGGCGCAATAAACAGGAACTGCAGCGTGCCTTGCAGATAATCCACGCAAGCCTGCCGCGCCTGCGCGCGCTCCAGGCCCGAATGAATCCGCGCCGCGCGCAGGCCAAGGGCTGAGAGCTTCGCCGCCTGGTCCTCCATGAGCGCAATCAGCGGGGAGATCACCAGCGCCGTGCCGCCGCGCGCAATCGCCGGCAACTGGTAGCACAGACTCTTCCCCGCACCGGTCGGCATCACCAGCAGCAGATCGCGTCCCTCGATTGCCGCGCGGCACACCTCTTCCTGACCGCTCCGAAACCGCGCAAACCCAAACACCGACCGCAGCAGCTCGGCGAGCGCGTCCGAATTGGAAGAAGTCGTCAACTGAGAGGAGTCCGGCACGCAACCGGCAACCAAGGAGAATTGCACCAGTGCCTCCATCCACTTTACAAGAGCGGCTCACGCCCATGAATCGCGCACCGCACGGCGAATTCCTGCCGACTCCGCAAAGTTCAATGCGCGAACCGATATAATTTCCGGGGTCGAACTGCCCGCTCACAATCGATCGGAGAATCTCCACTTATGCAAACGCTCAACAAGGCAACCCGGCGAAGCTTCTTGAAGAGCGCGCTGCTGGCCTCCGCGCCGCTCATGGCCGGCGCTGCAACTCGAGATGTCGCGGCACAGGCCGCGGCTCCCTCCGGCAAGGACGACCGCGCCAAGTGGCTTGAAATCGTCGAGCGTGTCTCGCAGCCGGTGCTCGAAGCCATCAGGCGTCAGCAACTCCGCGCCACCATGCCCGTTGAAGCCGCCAAGGGGCTCAGCGAGGCTCGCAGCCATTCGACGCATCTTGAAGCCGTTGGGCGGCTGCTCTGCGGACTTGCTCCGTGGCTCGAAGCCGACCCCGGGATCGACCCGGCCGAGGAGAAACTGCGCACGCGTTATCAGGACTGGGCGCGTCTCGCCATTGGCTACGGGGTCGATCCCAAGTCGCCCGACGCATTCAAATTCGACGGCAATCAGTCTCTGGTCGACGCCGCGTTCCTCGCGCTGGCAGTCGTACGGGCGCCCAACCAGCTGTGGGCAACGCTTGATTCCGCGACCCAGGAGAATCTGGTTCGCGCGCTGGCTGAAACCCGCAAGGTGCAACCCGGCCAGAACAATTGGCTGCTCTTCCCGGCCATGATTGAAGCCTGCTTTGCAAAATACGGCCAGCCGTGGGACGCGGCGCGCATCGACTACGCGCTGCGCCGGCACCAGGAGTGGTACAAAGGCGACGGCGTTTACGGCGACGGCCCCGAGTTCCACTGGGACTACTACAACAGCTTCGTGATTCAGCCGATGATGCTGAGCGTGATGGACGCGGCACAAAACATCACCGACCGGTGGACTTTCCTGCGCAGGCAGGTGACCGACCGCGCCCGCCGCTACGCCGCCATTCAGGAGCGGCTCATCAGCCCCGAAGGCACGTTTCCGCCCATCGGCCGGTCGCTCGCCTACCGTTTTGGCGCGCTGCATCATCTTGCCGAAATGGCATGGCGGCGCGATCTCCCCGATGGCGTCGAACCCTCCCAGGTGCGAGCCGCTATGACCGCGGTAATGACTCGCATGACGGCAGCTCCGGGAACATTCGACAAGCAGGGCTGGCTGACCATCGGCTTTGCGGGCCACCAGCCGTCGATGGGTGAAAACTACATCTCCACGGGAAGCTGCTACCTGTGCTCAGCCGCGTGGCTGCCTCTGGGCCTGGATGCCACGGACCCGTTCTGGAGCGCGCCGCCGCAACCGTGGACCGCAAAAAAGGCCTGGAGCGGCGTCGACATCGGCGCCGACCGCGCCATCGCAGACTAGCAGAGCCGGCATTTTTTCGCGCTTATCCAACGCAAATTAGACTAAGAAGAGCGGTCCGCTCTTCGTCCATCGAAACCACCGTCGGCAGGGAAAAATATTTTGAGCACCTCGGATCCAGCCAGGCCGCGCACATTCGGCGGCGCGTCTCATGCGTGGCGCGCGCTGCGGCATCGCAACTTCCGCCTGTTTTTTGGCGGCCAAAGCATCTCGCTCATCGGTACGTGGATGACGCGCATCGCCACCGCGTGGCTGGTTTACCGTCTCACCGGATCGGCGCTGCTGCTGGGCGCCGTGAGTTTCGCCGGGCAGATCCCCACGTTTCTCTTCGCTCCCTTTGCAGGCGTCGTGGTCGACCGGCTCAACCGGCGTCACGTGCTGGTGTGGACGCAGGCCTTGTCCATGGTTCAATCGCTGCTGCTGGCCGGGCTGACCTTTTCCGGCCGCATCACGATTCACTGGATCCTCGCCCTGAGCGTCATGCAGGGCATCATCAACGCTTTCGACATGCCCGGCCGCCAGGCATTCATGGTGCAGATGGTCGAAGAGCGAGGCGACCTGTCGAACGCCATCGCGATCAACTCGTCCATGGTCAACGTGGCGCGGCTGATCGGCCCGTCGCTGGCCGGTATGATCATCGCGGTGAGCGGCGAGGGCTGGTGCTTTCTGATCGACGGCATCAGCTACATGGCGGTGATCGCGTCCCTGATAGCCATGCGGATCCATGTTTCCGCGGTGCGCCGCGTTTTCGCCTCACCGCTCACAGAGCTCAAGGAGGGCTGGACTTATGTTTCCGGCTTTCTGCCCATCCGCACGATTCTGACGCTGTTTGCGCTGGTCAGCCTGATGGGCATGCCTTTTGTGGTGCTGATGCCCATTTTTGCGGTCAACGTGCTGCACGGCGGCCCGCACACGCTGGGCTTTCTGATGGGCGCGATGGGCGTGGGCGCGCTGATCTCGGCGCTCTCGCTGGCGGCTCGCAGAAACGTTCGCGGACTTATCCGCATGATCCCGATCGCCGCTGCAGTGTTCGGCCTGGGACTGATCGGCTTCGGGCTTTCGCGGGTCTTCTGGCTGTCCATGGTCACGGTGCTGATCGCGGGCATGGGCATGATGCAGGGCATGGCGTCGAGCAACACCATCATCCAGACGCTGGTGAGCGAGGACAAGCGCGGCCGGGTGATGAGCTACTACACCATGGCCTTCATGGGCATGGCGCCGTTTGGCAGCCTGCTGGCCGGGACCATGGCGCATCGAGTTGGCGCTCCGGGGACGGTGATTGTGAACGGCGCGTTTGTGTTGCTGGGCGCGGCCTGGTTTTTTACCCGGCTGCCGGCGTTGCGGCGGGCCGTCCGGCCGATTTACGAGGAGATGGGCATCCTTGCCGCGCCGGAAAAGATGACGCCGGGGGAAGAAATACCGTCCTGAGCGGAATCAGTGGTCAGTGGTCAGGGATGTGCCCGGCCCATTTTCTTTCCTCCCAACTCTCAGCCGGGTGTTTTTTCGCAAAACTCCTGCTTTCTGCGCGTTGGGGACTCAAGTTCTGCCCCAAGTTGCGCGTTTTGAAGACTCTGGAAGCTAAGATCCTGCAAATACGGATGTTATTCAGAACGTTGCGCGGCGCAGATACGGGCATAGCGGTCGACGCCGCCGGAGATGGATGCGGTGATGTTTTTCATGGGATCACAATCCGAGCGGGGCTGGATCCCGCGCTCGTCCTCTAATTGTGATTGTGCGCCAACGGGGGAATTAATCTGCAAAAGCGCGCGCACAAATCTTGAGGGGGCATTTTCCTGGTGCGGAGAGATGTGGGCGGGGAAAAAAGAAGAGCGGGAACCACCGGGCCGGCTGATTCCCGCTCTTGGCTAAAAGTCGAAGTCTATGGGCAAACGCCGGCGTTTCCGGCGTTGTAGATGGCCTGGACCTGCGCGGCCGTGAGTGCCGTGCTGTAGATCTGCGCCTCGTCGATCAGTCCATTGAAGGCGCGGTCTTCGTTCACTTCCTGGCCGATGGCGAACCAATCGCTGCTGGGGTAGGAGATGTTGCCATTCCACGCAGCTGAGAGGTTGGTGGACGCCTGCAAAACGCCGTTGTAGTAGATCTGCGCCGGATTATTTGCAGTTCGAGTTGCGGTAATCAGCACCCACTGATTGAGCGGCACCTGGGTATAGGTGTCGGTTTCGTGCCACGCGGAGCCGTCTCCTATCTGGAACTGGATATGGCCCACAGGAATATTGGCCCAGCCATTGTTGTTGGTAGTCCCGTCGTAGAAGATAGTCGCGCCGCCGTAATTGCCGTCGCTTTGGCTTCCGAGAATGAAGCCGTAGGCGCCGCCGCCGTTATTGGCCGGGTAGCTGGTGACGTAGATCCAGGCCGAGAGCGTGATTGCGTTCGTGATCTGGAGGTTGGCGGGCACCGGCTGGCCGATGAGCACGAACTCGTTGCTGGTGCTGACGGCATTGCCAGTGAGGTTGAAGGCATCTTTCACTTCGCCCAGTCCGTAAGTGGCGCCGTATTTGAGTGTCCCGTTATATGCGTTGGGACCGGAGTCGTTGGGCGTGTCGTTGCCGGTCCACCAGCCCTGAAGGCCGGTGGGCGCAGCGACGCAGGACGAGACTGGAGTGATGGTGGCCGAGCAGGAGGCATTGGTGCCTCCGTAGTTGCCATTGCAAGTCCAGCCGTAGGTGCCGTTGTTGGTCTGCCCGGAGACTGTTCCGGTGGAGCAGAGGTTGGTGGTGGGCGGAGAGGAGAAGGTTCCGGTGTTTGCCGTGCCGCACACTCCGTTCACGGCCGCGGTCGTTCCGGTAGTGAAGGTGGTAAGTATCCCGGTGTTTTCGTACGCGCCATTTCCAGCAATGTCTGTCATCCACCACGGGTTCGCGTAGTAGTAGATGTCGTAGATCGTGGTGTCGAGCAGCGGGGTGATCGGGGTTAGGGTGATCGTGGTTCCAACCGACGGAGTGGCGCTGGACGAGATGCCGATCGTGGCTGGAACGTAGGTCTGCGTGTTGTGAGTGCGCAGGTAAACCTCGTTGGTGTTGATAAGGACCGGGTCCAGGGCCTCGCTGAAAGTGACTGTGACCGACGCAGGCACGCCCGTGAGAACCGTGGAACTGGGCAGGCTGCTCACAGGATTGGTGGCTGTGACGCCGGCGTTGGTGAAGTCGTAACCCGTCCCGGTAGTGAAGGAGCTGGTGGTGGAGGCGGTCGGAATGCCGTTGAGGTCAGTAACGCCGGCCACGTTGTAGGTGTAGATCATGTTGGGCAGGAGCGCGTACGGCAGCGCGACCGCGACGATGTAGTTTCCGTCATTCGCATAGGCGCCGATGGGCACCGAGACCGGCGTGTTGAGAGGCTCGGCAACCGGAACGTAACTGAGGGTGATGTTGCCTAGCGACTCGGTCGCGACCGGCTCGTTGAAGAGCAGGTTGAGGCTGGTGGAGTTGTACGGGCCCTGGTTGGTATCGATCGGCACGTTTGTCATGCCGCTGGGCGGGTTGGCATAGAGCAGCACGGGACCGGCGGAAACGGTATTGCTGCCGGTGTAGAAGTAGGCGTTGGTGTTGCTCATCGCGTTGCCGGTAAGATCGAGGGCGTTGTAGCACGCGTAGTAGTATTGCGTGTTCTGGAACAGCGGAGCGTTTGGCGTTATGGTTGCCGTCATCATGTCAGCGGAGACGGTGATGGTGGATGGAACGATCGCGTTGGCCAGGTAGCTCCAGACGAAGGTGTTTCCGGAGTTGATGCTGCTCGGATCCATGGGCTCGGAGTAGTGGCAGTTGAAGGATGCGTTGGTGGCCACACCGCTTTGTCCGTTATTGAAGTCGAGCGCGGCGGTGGGAGTGGTGTAGTCGGGCGCTGAGCCAACCTGGAACGAAATCGACGGCTCATTGAATTCGTTGCCGGCGTAGTCGAGGAGGTTGGAAACCGCGACGGTTACGGTGCTCCCGGTGGGCAGCGGGTTGGTGGGATAGAAGTTGGCCCCTACCATGTCGTCTCCGCTGTAGTTGTAAGTGAACGAACCTTGAACCGGATTGCTGCCGATTTTGACCTGAACGTTGGTGGAGTTCACCGTGGTGCGGTCGGCGGGCTCTGAGAAATTCAGGCGGATGTAGGCGTTGGTGCCCACATTCTGGGAGTTGTTGGGCGGACCGATGTTGACGGTGCCGCCGGTCGTGTTGGGACCCGCAGTGGTGAAGAAGTATGTGTCCCAGCAATTGCTGGCAGCTGCAACGCCGTTGGTTCCCATGACACTGTTGTTATTGCAGAAGCCATAGTAGCTGTAGGACGGAATCCACCCACCAGCCGGCGGAGAAATGCGCACAACTGTCGGCGAAATCAGCGAGACGGTATATGCGATTGCCGTTCCGGCATTCTGGAAGAAGTTGCCGGTGGTCACCGTTGCGGCGTTGAGCGGCTGGCTGAACTGGAGATCGATCTCGCCGTTGGTAGGCATGAGCGACGAGCCCTGGTCCGGGCTGACCGTGACAAGTGTGGGCTGCGCGGTGGCTGGGTTGACGGGGGTGGGAACGGTGTAGAAGTAGCCGCTCGTACCGGTGAAGTAGTTCCCATAGATGTCCTCCACATTACCCGAGAAGAACCACTGGACTGTGGCGCTGTTGGGGAACGCGACGGTGGGGGTGTACTGGACCTGATAGCCGCTGGCGTCAGCCTGCACGTTGCCGGCGTAGACCTGGCCGTTGACAGTGACGGTCACGTTGCCGGTCAGCGTCGCGGGGTTGACCTGGTGGCTCAGATAGAGCGTGAGCAGCGAGTTGACAGGCACCGAACTGCTGGTGCTGGTGCCCGGGGACATGCCGATGACCGTGGGGATCACTGTAGTCGGATCGGCGACGGTGGAGAAGGTGCTGGTGAAGGGGCTTGCCAGGGTGTTGCCCCACTGGTCGCTGATGCCGCCCGCGGGGAAGTAGATGGTGTAGGTGGTGCCGTTGTAGAGGGCGCCTTCGTTGAAGGTGAAGGTACGGTTATCGGACGACAGGGTGTAACTGCCATAATTTTGCAGAGTCTGGGCGGCATACAGCTGCGAGTTGTAGCCGTTGCCGCTGTTCTGAGCGATGGAGTTGCTGAAGGTGACCGAGACAGGCTGGTCGCGGCCTACGTTGGTTGCGCCGCTGGCCGGGCTGACGGACAGCACCGTGAACGGGTTGTCGCTGCCAGTGCCGGGATTGGCGGAACTGACGGTGAAGGACTCGAATTCGCTGTAATAGCAACCGCCGTTCTGGAATACGTCGCCGAGAACGTCGGTAGGTCCGCCACACTCGCCCACGGTGACGTTGGTTCCCGGCGGGTAGGCGCTGGATGGCGTGAAGACGACGGTATTGCCTGTAACCGCATAGGTTCCGGCAATGGGATCGTTGCTGTTCCAGCCGTTCATGACCTTCAGCGTGGCGCTGTTCACCGTGTTCGGGTCGAGTACCTGGCTGAACACGATGGTGATTGTGGAAGTGTTGGAGTTGCCGGTCGTACCGTAGCCGGGGCTGACGCTGACTACCGTCAGTCCGCTGGTGCTGGCGGCGGTGCCGGCGGTGAACGTGGTGGAGGAAGTCGCGACGGTGTTGCCGTTGGAGTCAGTGAAGCCGCTGACCTTGACGGTGTAGGTAACGCCCGCCGTGAGGTTGGCGGTGGGCACGAAGGTGAGAGTGGTGCTGTTGGTGTAGCTCACGGTTCCAGCCACAGGAGTCGAGCCATTCAGAAGCTGAATCGAGTTCTGGGTCCAGGAGGTGGGATCCATGGGCACACTGAGAGTTGCCTTCACCTGGGCGTTCAACGGAATGCCGGTGGCGTTATTGAGCGGGTTTACGGTGACGGTGGGTGCGGTCGTGTCGGCGCCACCGTTGGTATAGAAGTAGTAATAGGGTAGGTTGACGAAGTTGCCGTTCTGGTCCTGCGGACCGCTGTCCCATCCGCCGGAGAACTCGTACTCGGTGTTGGGCAGCAGCGGAATCTGCGGCGTCAAGGTGACTTCCAGCCCACTGGCCGACAACGTGACCGTGGTCGGAATGAACTGACCGGAGTCAACGAGGTAGATGCGGAAGGAACCGGTACTCACATAGATCGGATTCAACGGCTTGTTGAAGACGAACTTGGGAATGACGTTGGTTCCGACCGATGCGTAGTTCACCGGATCGGAAAGGGTGACTGCCGGCGCAGTGATGTCATAGGTTGTGCCGGTGGTAAAGCTGTTGGTAACCGTGGCGACCGTGTTGCCGGACGGATCCTTGACGCCAATGATGTTCATTGTGTAAGTGGTCTCGGGTGTGAGCGGCACAGCCGGAGTAAGTTGCACGATCGTGTCGCCCGCGAACGCAGAGACCGTAGTGGTGACGGGCGAGCCTCCGTTGGTGAGCGTGACTCCTGAGATGGTGTTGGGATCGATGGGCGCGCTGAACTGGGCTTCAATGATCGCGTTGGTGCCGAGGCCGGTCTTTCCACCGATCGGATTGAAGGCGATCACGGTGGGAGCGGCGGTTTCGGCGGTGGCATCGGCGTAGATGGTGTAGTAAACGGCGGTCATCGCGTTCCCGGCGAGGTCAGTGCCGCCGTAGACATAGAAGACGTACGTACGCCCGGCTGCCAGCGGGCTGTTGGGCACGAGGTATGCAACCGTTTGGCTGGCGTTCCAGGTAAGGGTGACGGGGATGCAGCCGATTCCGTCGCCGGACAGCTGATCCTGGAGGTAGAAGTTGCCGCAGCCAGCCGGTCCGCCCGCGGTGAAGCTGGTGACGTCCATCGACTCGCTGAACTGGACGGTCATCATGCCGTTGGTGGGGATGCTGCCGTAATTGGGAATGCTGGTGAATACAACCGTTGGGGTGATGAAGTCAGGGCCCGGACCGGTCTGGAAGGACGAATTGTAAGTGACGGAATGACCTTCCCAGTCGGTGACGCCGTTGATATTGATGGTCAGGGTGGTGCTCGGCGGCAACGGGGCATTGGGCACGAATTCAATGCGCGTATCGCTGGAGCTGAACCAGTAGGTGCCCGCCAGCGGCGTTCCGCCGTTGAGTACCTGGAAGGTACTGCTGTTGAGGCTCACCGGATCGATGGACTTGCTGAAGACCACGCCCGGGGAGACGTTGACGCCGACGTTGGTGGCGCCGCTATACGGCACCGCGCTGACGACGGTGGGAGTCGTGGTATCGGCAGCGGTGCCGGTATACACGTACCAATTGGGAGAGTTAGACGGCACACTGGTGGTGCTCTGCAAACCGTTTGTGAAGTAGAGGTAGATGTAATGGTTGGGCGTCAGATTGGCGTTGGGCACCACCAACACCTCGTTGGGCTGAGGTTGCGTGATGGTGATAGCCGGATAGGTGCCGTTGGTTCCGTCATACAGATAGATGTTGGCGTTGATGACGGTGCTCGGATTCAACGGCGTGTTGAACTGGGTGTCGAAATGAACGTTGAGCGGAGCGGGATTATCTCCGTTCGATGGAGACGTGGCCTGGATGGTGGGCGCCAGCGTGCTGGTGCTGGCGGCGACATAGAAGTAGCCGGAGTCAGCGTTGACGGGCGTGTTGTAGGTGGTTTCGGAGAGGGTGCTCAGAGTCCACCACTGAATGAGCGCGCCAGGCGTGAACGGAGCGCTGGGCGTGAACTCGAGGGTGTAGCCGTTATCCAGCACCTGAATGGTGCCTGGATCGAGCACGTTATTCTGCGCCACCTCGAGGCCGTTGTTGGCGGTGGAGGCGTTGATGGGCAGGTTGGAATAGAGCACGAGCGGGAGATTGGGATTCACGCCGCTGGCGCCGTTGCCGGGCCGCACGGAGATGATGGAGCCGTTGGTGTTGGAGTCGTATGGGCTGGTGGTGAAGGAAGTGGTTAAGGGGGTGAGCGCGTTGCCCTGCCAATCCTGGATGCCGGAGGAGAGAATCGCCGTCATGGGATCGCTGGACGGGAGCGGATAGCAGTTGAACGACACGCTGGCGTCGTCCTGGGAGTGCGTGTAGCCGGTGCACCACGGGGACTGGCCGTCGCCTGAGAAGAGCGCCCAGTCGCTGGTATTGAGGGTGCCCAGGTTGATAGAGCGGTTGAAGGTAGCAGTTACGGGCGAGCGCAGGCCCACGTTGGTGGCGCCGGAGGCGGGCGAGAAGGCCGCGACCTGAAGCGCATCGGGCGCAGCCGTAGCGGTGGTGCCGGTCTGGAAGGTGAGCAGTTGCGTGTAGCAGTTGCCGGCCGAGTCTCCGGCCAGATCGAGCGGACCGCCGCAGGCGCCGACATAGATTTGCGTGCTGGTCGGGAACGGAGTGGCCGGGGTAAAGACAACTTGGTTCCCTGTGACCACGTAATTGCCGGTGACTTCCTGGTTGCTGTTCCAGCCGATCATGACCGGCAGCGTGGTGGTGTTGACGGTTGCCGGATCGACGGTGTTGTTGAAGTTCATCGTGATAGTGGTGCTGGTGGCAACCGCCGTGGCGTTGTTGGAGGGCGTTGAACTGCTGATCGAGAGACCGCCGGTGACGCTCGAACCGCAGGTCTCAATCTCAGCCTGCAACCGGAAGGCCTCGTAGTTGTTGTCGGTGCCGCCCCATGCGAGCGACAGGGTGTTGCTGCCCACAACCAGGTAGCTGGAAATGGGGATGTTAATCGGACTCAGGGGG
>PLSH01000363.1 GCA_003165095.1 Acidobacteriaceae bacterium | reverse complement strand
CCAGCAGCCTGCCTGGGATTGCCTACAAGTTTGTGGCGGGGAAGTGCGCTGTTTACAAGCTTCACTATGAATCCAACGCCCATGCAGACTTTCGCGTGCTCTTCCAGAACCAAAAAACACAAGCGCCGGCAGAACCCTCCTCTCTGGTCTATACGATTGTCGCTGAACTGAATGGACAATGGGTGACGACGATCGTGGACGCCGACGCTAATCGTGTCAGAACGGTCTACGTACTGCGCGGCGGCACAGCACGCCTGATCGTGAACGATCAGAACCAGGCCGCGCAGGCGGAAGCCATTCTTGCGAATTTTTCGCGCGGCGTCGTGGTGGAGCAGCAGCCCGATGGCAAGATAACCGCAATCTACATGAACCCTGCGGCCGACAAAACTTCAATCAGTTTTGCGCTAAGCGTTTTTGGGGAGATGGAGTTTTTGCTGCCGGGCAACGCCGGTACAAGCGTCTGGCAGAGCCGCGAGGAAGATCCGACAGGCGCGTATTCGGTGCGTTATCAAATCCTCGGCACTGCATCCCCCGAAGATCGGAGCGGTCAAACTCCAGCACAAACGGTAGCGATTCGCAAGACCAGGCTTCACTATAATCTCGAGCTGAGTGAATCCACCCTGCCGGGACAAAAGCCGATGCAAAAACAGGTGATTCCTTCCGGCTCGCTGGAGGCGCGTTTCGATCCCGCGTCGGGTGACTTGATTTCTCTTTCCGGAACAGGAACCCAGGAAACGATCATTGAAGAAAAGAATGTCGCTCATGCGGTCACAACTGTGCATCTGTCGCGAGTCGCCGAAACGGCTGCGCCACAGCAGGAGTTGACAGAACTGCGTCACGTAGCCGGATACCTCGTAGACTCCGGCAGCCGACTCACACTTTATACCAAGCCTTCTCAGCAGGAGATGCAGCAGAACATTCAGCGCACACAACTGGGACATGAGACGCTCGACAGCCTCCTCCAGCAGCTCAACGCGGTAGAAACATCCGGGACGAAGAGCGACCAGACGCAGTTGTATCTGAACTTCAAGGCTCTAGTTTACTTGCATCCAGAGTCGTGTGCTCGCCTCGAATCACTTGTGGCGAGCGCGGATGCGCAAGGTCCTACATTCACGATTCTGGTCCGCGCACTGGGTTCGATTGGAAATCCGCAAGCGCAAGCCGCACTCGTTGCTGCCATCAAGGGCCGCCCCGGAGATCTCGTAGCTGTCTCAAACTTGATTCCGACACTGGCTGAGACGCCAAATCCCTCAGAGGATGCGGAGGCTGTTATCCGCCAATTGTCCTCCAACTCAGCAGACGACAACATTTCCGCAACTGCGCTGCTGGCGTTAGGAACCATGGCGAACGGACTGCAAATGAAATCGCCTGTGCGTTCAAGCAGGATTATCAACGATCTGCTGCGGCAAACCAGCATTGATGAGCCGGAGCGCCGCATGCACGATTTGATCGAAGGGCTCGGGAACACTCAATCGCCAATTGCCATGCCAGCTCTTACGACATTCACAAAGAATCCCGCGCCCCAACTGCGGGCGGCTGCGCTGGACGCATTGCGCTCCATGCCGTCCCGAGGCGTGGATGCGTTGCTGCTAAATGGTCTTGGTGACGCTGATGGAACACCTCGCCTTGAAGCTGCATACGCCCTCAGCTTCCGTAAGATGACTCCTGAATCCATTGCAGCGCAGAAGAAAGCACTGCTGGCCGACGATAACGAAAAGGTGCGCGCCATCCTCCTGTCTAATATCTGGCAAGCTCGCCAGCAATTCCCTGAAGCACGCACACTCGTCCAAAACGCCGCTGACCATGATTCATCTGAGTACGTGAGCAAGATGGCCAATGGATTGTTACTGGAAGGCCAATAACTGTTGTTGGCTATTTCACCGAGGCTGAAGCCTGATTGGCCGGCAATCCAGAAACATTTTGTCTGGGCGAGTGGCTGGTCAAACGGAGAAAAAGCTTCAACGCGTGGGCCACTCTTCGACGACGATGCCGATTTAGGGTTTGGATTCGGACATACGGCGGATTGCCCCTAACAACGAATCTGTGCCACCCGTCATTTGACGCGAGCATTTTCCTTTCTTGGTGTAGTCGCCACACATTAGTATCAGAGAGGTCGAAACGTTCCCTAATAACAGCGTCCGACTTTGAAAGGTCGCGAAATTGCTCGATGCGCGCCTCCAGCTCCTGTCGATCGAAGGCCAGTGCAAAGTGATCTCGGTGCACTTCGCGGGCCAGTTCACTCGGGAATCAACCAAATCAACCTCGAGGACGGTGAGTGTCAGAGTGCCTGGAGATGTGGAGTAGCTTTCGCGGGTTGAAAGACACAGGGGATGGCTTTTTGTACGCGCTTGGACGAAGCAGTTCGGGTTGGGCCTTGTGTTCGATAAACGACACACATGTATAGAAGGATACAGACGCTCTAAACCATTCATAAAAAAATGGTATCGACTGGAGTGTAGCCGATTCCCGTGTTCGAGGCCCACGATATCTTCCTTCGATGCCGTAGTGCCGAAAGGTGGCCTAAGAATGACCCGCTCTGCTCAAACCTCGTTCGATCTGGCAGCATTCCTCGCCGGCGCAGGATTGGGCCGAAGGATCGTTGAACTGAAGCCGAAGCAGGCTTTCTTTTTACAGGGAGATCCAGCGGACTCGGTTTTTTATCTTCAAAAGGGCCGCGCAAAGATCACTGTCGTTTCGACAGCCGGCAAGGAAGCCACGGTGACTCTACTCGTGCCGCACGAATTTGTGGGAGAAGAAGCGCTAACAGCAGAACCGGGGTTGCGTCTATCCACGGCCAGCGCCATCACCGCCTGCTCGGCACTCAAGATAGGCCGGAAAGAGATGATCCGGGTAATGCACCGAGAACATCAGTTCTCCGACTTGTTTTTGAAGTTCCTATTGGCGCGCAGTATGCGGAGCCAAGCCGACCTTGTCGATCAACTTTTCAACTCCAGTGAGAAGCGTTTGGCCAGGATTCTTCTGTTGATGGCCGAGTTCGGTGAGCCGGGCGAGCCGGAGACGCTGATTCCGCCCATCTCTCAAGAGACGCTTGCGGAAATGATTGGAACTACGCGTTCTCGCGTGAGCTTTTTCATGAATCGATTCCGCAAGCTGGGCTTGATCGAATACAACGGCCGCATTTGCGTTCACAAATCTTTACTGAAAGTAGTTCTCCATGATCGAATGCCTGACGATGATGCAGCGAAGCCTGGCGTCCCCGATGGCCGGCGGCGCGCTTCGAAGCATACCAAGATCGCAAGTGCCGATCATAAATGACCAGAATTGCGAGTGAAGGGCTGACATACTGGCGGGAAATATCAATTGTGTTCATCGGAGCGAGAAATGCCAGATCTCAAAGCCTCAATCTTGATCGTAGAGGATGAGGAATCCGTTCGAACCTCCCTTGCGGAGATTTTCAGGGTACTCGGACATCGCGTCCGGTGCGCGCCGGATGGCTTAGCGGCCCTGATCGAGATGCGCCAGGAGATTCCGGAAATTCTGCTTTCCGACCTCAACATGCCGGGCATGTCCGGCTTTGAATTGCTCTCGGTAGTTCGCCGCCGATTTCCAGCGATCCGGGTGATAGCGATGAGCGGCGCATTCTCTGGAAACCAGGTCCCTTGCGGAGTGACGGCCGATGCTTTTTACGAGAAGGGCAACGGCGTGGCTGTCCTTTTGAAGGCGATTGAAAGTGTGCCCTTTGCAGATCGGCAGAATTGCGAAGCGCCCGAGCCTATCTCAATTCAAAGAAACGGGCACGATACCGCGGGGGCGGAGTGTGTGACGATCGCCTGCCCGGATTGTCTCAGAACTTTTTCGCAGACGATCAGCGAAGCGAGCAGCCTGATCCTCGAGGCCAGCTGCGTCTTCTGTCGCAGGATCATTCATTTCGGAGTGGACGAGCCAATGGACGCGGCATGTCCCCAGCGTTTTCAGGCTGCTCCGCGCTTCGCCACTTCTCATATGCAGGCTACTCAACGCGCCAGTTGAAAGCCTCGGGCTGAGCAAATACCACGGCACGAATGGGTCTGCTGGTCATGGGAGCGGCAGAATGCTCTTTGCCCGAGCATCCCGCAGTGCCTGTTTGCAGGTATGCTGAACTGGCAAGCGGGTGACGGTTCCGAATCGCTCACAATTTGAGGATTGCGCGAGAACTTGCATTTTGGAAGCGTTCAGAGATTCGCGACGCGTTGTTCGGTATCTCTTGCACCAGCCTGGACGGCAAACCTCACATGAACCGGTGGTGCGCTATAGGCGCGAGCCCGCAGGAAAGCGGCCATATAGGACTGCGCTACCTGCTTCCAGATCATAGGCCGAGCATAGAGGTAGGCACGTTCGCGCATCGCCTGGCGTGTTTCATGGTTGGCCAGGAGCGCAGTTGCCGCTGTTGCGATGGCGGCTGGGTTGTCAAATGGCACCAGCATTCCGCGTCCCTGGTCGAGCAACTCCGCGGCGTGCCAGTAAGGAGTGGAGATAATGGCCTTCCCAGCGCCCATGGCATATGCCAGGGTTCCCGATACAGCTTGCGCTTCATGACAGTAGGGCGTGATGTAAATGTCGGCCGAGCCGACCAGCGAAGCCATCTCGAGAGGAGTGACGAACCGGTTGATGAACAGGACCTGCCGTTCCACTTCCAGTTTCTTCGCCAGGGCCTGTAACTCGAGCCTGTAGCGATCCCCTTCACGGGCCCAGACGTGCGGGTGAGTGGCGCCAGCAATCATGTAGACGGCATTGCTGTGACTGGTGAGGATGCCCGGCATGGCCTGGATCACGCTTTCGAACCCTTTGTTAGGAGAAAGCAGCCCAAACGTGAGAAGGACACTTTTGCCCTGGCAAGAGAAAAGTTCCTTGTAAACATCGGGCTGCTCAAAAGGCAGATCGGGGATGCCATGAGGAATCAAATCGATCTTCCCGGCCGGGACCCTGTAGACCTCCTGCAAAATGCGAGAGGAGTATTGGCTCATGACGATGAGGCGCTGGGAGCGTGCGGCAATCTTGTGCATCACAACCCGTTGGTCCAGATTGGGCTCACGAAGCACCGTATGCAGAGTTGTGATTACCGGCATTTCAAGGTGCTTCAGCAACTCCATGATGTGGTTTCCGGATTTACCTCCGAAGATGCCGTATTCATGCTGCAGGCACACCAGATCGACGTTGCTCGCATTCAAGAAGCCGGCGGCCGCCCGGTAGGACGCGAGGTCGCCTTCGTTGATCTGGAATCGCACCCGCCGCGGATACGAGTAGGATGAGTGCCCGTCGTTGACAGCTACCACCGATAGCTGGGCGGCCCCGTATTCGGCAGAGATCGCGTCGCACAAATCTGTGGTGAAGGTCGCAATTCCACACTGCCTCGGAAGATGATTCCCAATCACCGCTATCCTGACCGGTCGAAGCGGGCGAGGCGCCAACTGAAGAGAGGAAGCTGAATCGACTCCGAATATCCTGCGCCGCGCTTCGGGATAGATGAGGCGGTTTGATTGTGAATTCAAAAAGGTATCTGAAGCGGCCATTCCGCACATCTCCCACGATCGTCAGGTTGCGAGTCGAAAACAACCTAGGCCCTCAGAGGGGCCAGGATGTGTTTCGCAATCTCAAGTGTTTTCTCAGAAGCTGCCATTGAGTAGTCCTGAGCCTTCGAGCTCAGCTCTTCCGCGGCTTCGTGATCGCC
>PLSH01000371.1:3906-23286 GCA_003165095.1 Acidobacteriaceae bacterium | reverse complement strand
CGGGGGGCGAATCAGCGGAAGCACTTGAGTTTGCTGAAGCAGCGCGCGATGCGATTGCGTTGTTTGTAGAGGGCTTTGTCGTATTCGCGTTGCACCTTGCGGTTGCGTTTGGGTGGGATCACGGCCCGGGCGCCCATCGCTTCAACGTACTCTACGATGGCGTCAGCATCGTAGCCCTTGTCGGCAAGCACGGCCTCTGCCTTGTGCCGGCCCAGCAACTCGATGGCCTGGGTACAGTCATTCACCTGGCCGCCAGTGACAAGGAAATCCAGGGGCAGGCCCAGTTCATTGGTGAGCAGATGAATCTTGGTCGTCAGACCTCCTCGGGAACGCCCCAAAGCCTTGTCGGAGCCCCTTTTTTGCGGCCCGTGGCCGCTTGCTGGTGAGCCCGAACGATGGTCGAATCCAGCATCAGGTACTGGTTTTTCTTATCGCGCACCAACTCGTGAAAGACCCGCTCCCAGACACCGGAGTTGGCCCAGCGCACGAAGCGCTTATGCACGCTTTTGTACTTGCCGTACCGCTCCGGAAGGTCGTGCCATCGTGCTCCGCTGCGCAGTACCTACAGCACGCCATTCACAAATAGGCGGTTATCGGCTGCAGTGCGGCCCACATGCTCCTTGCGGCCTGGGAGAAAATCCTTGATCTTCTCCCATTGCACATCACTCAATTCATATCGGCTAGGTGACATACCACCACTTCAACACCTACCTGCCCCGCTGCAAAGTGTATATGTCGATACGGCCTAGGATTGTCATCGCCCTCACCCGTACCTATTCACGCCTTTCCTTATAGTGAAAGCCGAAGTTCGCGCGCGGCGTTCCCGTTATAGACCTTGCGCAGAATATCCGCCGGAAGGCTGATCCCATAGATGCGCCAGCGGCCCTGCGGCGGCACTTTGGCCGGAGCATAATCAAAATACTCGTCGTCCGTCTCCAGAAATCGATAGTAGATTTCATAGAGCTCGTCGCCAAACAGTTGCTGCGGATAATTCTCGGCATGAGGCGTGGCATCCGTTCCAAAAAGAATCCTGTCTTGATACTTCTCGAAAAATGCGCGGGCCGCTCGCGGTTGCCGTCCCAATTCGCCGATCCGCGCGGCGATGTCGACATGCATGTTGGGAAAGCGGTCCAGGTTCTCGGAAACGTTCTCCAGGTTCTCCGCAAAGTTGCCCACGTGCAACACAATGAAGTGCGTCCTGGGATGTCGCGCAATTACTCTGTTTCTCGCTTCGATCAGCTCCGCATTGCTGGGAAAGTCTTGTCCATAAAAAGACCAGTCCGGATGATTGTTCAGCTCTTCGAATCGCTCGTTGAATCGGTCCGTGGGTGTAAAGAAGGCAAGGGGGTCGGAGATATGAATGGCAACCGGCATGTTCAATTGCCCGCACGCATCCCACATCGGATCGAATCGCGGATCGTCGATCTTCACCAGATTCCCCGTAGTAATTTGATCCCGCAAGTAAAGCCCGAGTGTCTTGAGAATCTTCAGCCCATGCGCCCCGTCGCTGCGCGCCTGCTCGATTGCCTCGGCCTGTATCCGCGGATAATCGGGCTCCAGCAGCCGCGAGTAACATGGCTCGGTGAAAGTGTAAAAACGATCGCGATAACTCCGGTCGTACTTCTCAATGGTCTCAGTCAGGCCAGACCCGAATCCTCCCGTGAGATTCACCATGGAGCGAATATTCTTGCGATCCATCACTGCGATCAGCTCGCCGGGCGTGGCGTGGAAATCCCGTTCCGCACCCAGGTCGACTCCGTTGATCGACTTGCTCGACTCGGTAATGTGCGTGTGGACGTCGATCACCGGGTAGCGCGCTCGCTCAATTCGCGTCTCTCGCGCGTGCAGCATGCTGGTGGGCCGATAGTCGGGAAGATTGAGAGTGGCTGGCTTCGGCCTTTCATCGTTCCCCGGGGACGCCTTCACCCCCGCACGCGCGGCAACGCCTGTCACCAGTCCCATGCCGGTTCCGTACAAAAGTTGGCGGCGGTTCATTTCCTCTGTCCTCCTCTTGCGCTGTGCCGGCCCCATTGATTACTTGCCGGTCAAAAGTTCGCCCAAAGCCTCCCTGGCCAAGTGATGAGACATCCGGGTATCTGGCAACACCAATGCCTTCTCGAATGACTTTCTTGCCTCGTCGTTACGATGCGCCGCCGCCTGCAACAGGCCGACGTTGCTCCACCATGACCCGGAGTGCACCCCGTCCTCCGAATCGCTCGGTTCTGCCGCCAGCGACGCTTCAACCGCCCGCTCCGCCTTCCCCGCATCGTAAGTGCCAAGCGATTTCTGTGCCTGGATCGCCCACGGCAGGCTCGCTGAATTCACATCGGCCGCGGCCTTATGGAAGAATTCCTTGGCCTCCTTCGCCTGCCCGCAGCCTTCAGCTATCCCGCCCAGCTTCACGGAATCGCGCGCCGAATTTCCATTCAGCTTCATCTCCGCCTGCTCATCGGTAAGAAAATCTTCAGCGGCTGTGCAGTTTCCTGCCTTCGTCCACGCAACGGCCTGCATCAGCTTGATCTCAAACAACACTTGTCCAGACGTGATTCCCCCTTCTTCGCTGGGGAAAAATCGATTCTTGAAGAGCGCCAGTGCCTGCTCAAACTGCATCGCTTCTGCGCGCGTCAAGGCAAGTTGATACACCAGGTCAGCGGGCATATTCGAGTCGGAAGCATCTGCTGAAGGATATTGCGACAGCGCGCTCGCGCGATCCGCCGCCGATGCCCCTGTCAAGCTCATTGCCGCGTCCAGCCCGGCGTATACCTCGGCGTTGTTCGGGTCGTTCCGCAGACCCTCGCGATAGGAAGCCAGCGCCCGCTGCGGATCGCCTTTCAACTTCAGCAACGTATCTCCCATATCGACATCCAGCACCTGCAACTTCGCGGAAAGTTGCTTCGCCTCCGTCCAGTGCGTCATCCCTGTATCGACCAGGCCTTTTGAAAAAAGCTGCGTCCCCAGCAGGTAATGGGCAGTTGCATCCTTCCCGTTCGCCGCCAGTGCGGCTTCCAGTACCACCCTGTCGGTCTCCGAGGATGGAAACACGAGGCTCGGGGAAAGCTCTGACCCGGCCTGCCAGTTCGCCGGCGCATCGGCGCCGATCTTCTCCTTGCAGTATGCGGCGTAGTAAAGCACTAACGGATGCTGCTGCGGAAGCACCGAACCCGGCTCGCTCTCATCCGCCGTTACCTGCGGATAGGTGCGATCGAGCACCGTCAAAGCCTTTTGGTAAAGCCCCAGCCGCATGTACTCGGCCGCCACGCGTAGAACGCGGTAAGGGTCCGCTGCCAAGTGCTGCACGTCCGGCTTCCCGGTATCTTCCTTCAGAAAATCGCTGATCGGGTCCGCGCCCAGCCCCACCTTCGCCACCTGGTCTGCCTCGCGGTCGTTGCCCGACGCGCGCAACACTGCCTCCAACTCCTCTTGCGCAAGCAGATTAGCCGGCTGCGCGGTCACCGCATCGCTCAGGAATGAGGCTGCTCCTTGCAGATTTCCCTCCCGCGCCCGCAGTTCTCCCAGCCGGATCGCCGCCGCTCCACGTAAGTCAGCCTGCCGGTATGCGATCTCATATGAAGTCTCAGCCTCGCGTGCGTATCCCAGGCCTTCTTCTGCAATTCCCAGGTAATAGGCAATCACGGAGTTGGGCGTGTCGCGATTTTGCGCCTGCTCAAGCAACCGTGCCGCATCCTCATACCGCTCGAGCGACGCTGCCAGCCTTCCCGCCGCAATCTCCAGCGATTGGCTCTGCGGAAATTTCACCAGCGCCTTCTCATAAGTGGCGAATGCCGGTACAACCTCGCCGTTCAACTCCTGGTCCTGGCCCGCCTGCACCCAGTCGTCTTCCGACCGCTTCGCCGGTTCTGGAATGCGCACCCCTTGCTGGTGCCCCACCTTGATCGCTGTTTCCGGATCCCAATCGTACTCGCCATCCGTTTGCTTCAGCAGCGAGCGGCCCGCCGCATCCTTCAATTCGAAGGTCACCTTTCCCGCACCTCTCTTGGAGGTGACGGAATGCGACCATGTTTTCTCCGGCGTCAGATCGGCGGTCTCGCTCCAAACAGCAGTCCCATTCTCCGTCAGCGTGACTTGCCCGCCCTTCACGCGTTCATTCACATTCAATGCAACCGTCTCTTCGCTGCCATGCGCATCGAAATGAACTACGCCCGCCTTGTTCGCGCGCGAAATTCCGCCCGTCCCGCGAACCGGCATCCAGTATTCGCTGAAGCGGATGCTCTGCCCGGGATCGAGAAACGCATACGTCTCCTGGTTGCGAAACAGCCCTGCCTGCACTTCCGCATACGCGCTCTCGTTGTCTGATAACGACGTGCGCCAGGCTAGTCCTGCCGCATCCACGCCCCACGTCCAGATCTTCTTTGCCGGCAGTTCCCGATACTCGGCGAAATGAGCGATCCCGGTCTGCGTATGCGGGCTCCAGATGCCCATGAACGGCTCATGGCTTCCATGCACAAAATACGATACCGGCCCATCGGTCTGGTTCTTGATGATGCTCAAGTCTCTGCCCTGCGCGTCTACCGGCCAGCGATATACGTCTGTGTACCCATGCGATGCGATAAATCGCATTGGGTAGTCGATGCGCGAGTCGTCCCACACCTGCACTCCAGCGTTGTTCCACCAGTAGTAGCGATGCCGCACATCGCTCGGGTTATACAAGGTCACTCGCTCTTCAAGCAGCGTGGAGCCGGGTTTCAATATCAGTTCCACTCCCCATTGCATGCCGTAGGCCCGATCGATATTGCCCACCCACACTGAGGCGCTCCCGTCTTCATGCGATGCATACGCAAAGTCCACCGGCGACATCGAAACCCAGTTATGCGACACCGGAAAATTGAATTCCACTCCGAACGCGGCCCACGCGCCGCGATACCCAATCTGCGCCTTCTTGATCGAAGGGTTCGCATAGAACATCGACTGCCCGCTGATCTTGTCGATGCAGGTATAAAGATGTCCCCCGATATCCGGCAGCACCGTGCACTTCAGATACTCGTTCTCGAGAAAAATCGCGCGCCACGCGTGGTCCGCCTTCACGCCGGTCAGGTTCGTCCGCAGCGTGTAGGGATAATTGAAGCGGGTCGTCTGGTAGGCGTCGAACGGCGGATTCGGATCCGGCTGGCCCTCTTCATAGGTAGGCAGCGTAAACGTTCCCTGCCAGACCTTTACCTGGGCCGCAGCGGGACCGCAAATCGCGATGAACATTCCCGCCAGCAACAGCGCACAGAATGAGCTCTTTCTCACCATTGTCACGTTTCGCCTCGCCGCCTTCGGGTTTACCCGCAAGAGTGCAGCTGCGCCACAGAATTGCTGGGCCTTGCCGAACGAAATTTCTTTTTATTATCATACATGTTCTTTAGTGTTCGTTTATAATTCTTTCGGTCGATTAAACAGGTCAATATCCGGGCATTTTGGCCTGCGCGCCGGTCCGAGTCCGGGAAAATGGAGAGTGGTGCGGATGAAGCTCAATACTCATTTAAGTCAGGCGTTTGGCCTTGTAACCCTGCTGCTCTTCGCCTCCTTGACCTGCTCCGCTCTGGGCTCTGGCCCGGGCAGTTGGAAAGTGATCGGCCCCGGCGGCGGTGGCACCATGATCGCCCCCACCATCAGCCCTCACGATTCTCGGCTGGTCGTCGAACACTGCGACATGACCGGCGGTTACGTCACCCACGATAACGGCCAGTCCTGGCGCATGTTCAATCTNNTCTTTCCCAACCCGGCCCGCAACACCGTCGAGCATCAACTCGGCGACCACTCCGACTATAGCCTTACCTCCGCCGATCCTCTCTATCCCGGCGGCGATATCACCGCCATCGCCATCGCTCCTCAAAGCGGCAAGTCCGGGCAGGGAAGCGCCGGGCATCTTTATCTTTCCTTTGCGCAGAGAGGCCAACCCTCCGTCATTGTCTCCTCTTCGGATGGCGGCAACTCCTTTACCCGGCTCGCTACCCTCCCCCAGCGAGTCCCGTTGCTCGTCGCACAGGACTCAGGCCTCGTCGCCATATCCGGCTCCGCGGCCTGGAGCATCGCTCCCGACGGAACCACCACTCAGCTCGGCAGCATCCCATCCCCCGTTCGCGCAGCCACGGCAGCTCGCTCCGGCCACTCGGTCTGGTTCTACGCAACCAGCCAGGACGGAAAAGTCTATCTCTCTCAGGATTCAGGTCTGAACTGGAACCCCCTCACTCCCCAGCTCCAGCAGACTTCCGGCCATTTTGAAGCCATCGCCGCCAGCGAGCACCATCCCGAGGTCGCCTACGCAGGTTTCCGCAGCCTCCAGTTCGGCGAGGGTAAAGACAACCTGTTCAATGGCATTGCCAAGACAGTCGACGGCGGTCGCACCTGGAAGATCGTCTTTAAGGAATCGACCCAGCCGGCTGCCAACCTGACCCCCAGTTGGCTCGAGCAGCGCGCCCGTCAGGATAGCCACGACATCTGGTTCGACTCGCCCTACAGCCTCGGCGTCGCGCCCGGCAACCCCGCCGTAGCTTACGCCACTGACCTGTTCCGCACTTATCGCACCCTCGATGGCGGCGCAACCTGGCAGGAGGCGAATTCTGTGCAACTCAGTAACGGCGCATGGACCTCCCGCGGACTCGATGTAACCACCGACTACGGCGTCCAGTTTGACCCCTTCGACTCCCGGCACATCTTCATCGACTACACCGATATAGGCCTCTTTCAGAGCGCCGACGGCGGCCAATCCTGGCGCAGCACCTCTGATGGCGTTCCCAATAGCTGGCGCAACACCACTTACTGGCTGGCCTTCGATCCCACCCGCCGCGGCCTCATCTGGGGAGCCTTTAGCGGCAAGCACGATCTGCCCCGCCCCAAGGATTGGCGAACCACCAGCCCCTCCACCTTCATCGGCGGTGTCGCCGTGTCAACCGATGGCGGCCTCCACTGGACCCCGAGCAACTCCGGCCTGCCTGTGGACTCCATCACCCACATCCTCCTTGATCCCTCCAGCCCCGCCGGAAGCCGCACCCTCTACGCCTGCGCCTTTGGACGCGGCGTCTACAAGTCCACCGACAATGGCCGCACTTGGATGCAGAAAAACGTCGGCATCGTCGGCGTCGAGCCCTTCGCCTGGCGCATCACTGCCTCTCAGGACGGCTCTTTGTATCTCGTCGTCGCTCGCCGCAGCGAGGGCAAAGACCGCTCCCTGTCCGGTTCCGGAGCCGTCTATCGCTCCACCGACAAGGCGGAACATTGGCAGCCCGTCGACCTTCCCGCTGGCGTCACCGGACCCACCGGCCTTGAAATCGACCCTCGCAATCCCCAGCGCCTCTACCTCACCGCATGGGGTCAGGAAGGCGATGTCGCCGACCAGAATGGCGGCGTCTATGCCTCTGACGACGGCGGCCGCTCCTGGCAGACCCTCTTCACAAAATCGCAGCACGTCTACGACCTCACCATCGATACCCGCCATCCCGATACCCTCTACATCTGCGGCTTTGACGCTGCCGCATACCGTTCCATCGATCGCGGCGCTCATTGGCAACGCATCCAGGGCTACGACTTCAAATGGGGCCATCGCGTCATCCTCGACCCCAACGACCCCACCCGGATTTACATCACCACCTATGGCGGAGGAGTCTGGCATGGACCGGCCACGGGCGCGCCAACCCCGCCCGAAGCCGACCAGTCCCGCGTCCCGATTGCGATGCTTCGCTGAACATCGATCCCGTTCAAGACTGGAACAGATTTTTCAAATCCTGGAGGCAGTTTAGCTGTAGAGTTGCAACACGCTGTTTGCCGCTCAACCGCTGTCTCAAAAAGGGCACGCCTGGTAGGTCAGGGCTTTAGTCCTGACTGCCGCGAAACGTGCATCAATTCGGTCTTGAAAGGGCACGGCTTTAGCCGTGCCATAAAGGTCCCTAGATACGATTGGGGCTTCGGCCCCTGGGGGAAATGCCGGTAGAACACAGGCAAATTCAATGCTCGCACCAGAACCCGGGGTTGCGGGAAAATGGATAACGCTTATCAGAAATCGGCAATACAAGGAGCTTCCTCGATGATGGATCTGTCTCGCCGCGAATTCTTGCATGCAGTCACAGGGGCCGCCGTCGGCGCCACCGTTGCCCCCCATGACGCGCAACTCTATGGCGAACCCCTCGTCGCATTGCCCGCCCCAGCCATCCCAAATTGCCAGGAGCCATGTCTGCCGCTCCAGTCTCTTATCTTTCCTCAGCCGCGGGAGATCACCGCTTCCAGCACCGGCTTCCTGCTCGACAACCAGGTCCCGGTGCTCGTGCCCTCCAACGCTTCCAGTGAAGATTTGCTCCTGGCCCATTCCCTGGTCAACGAATTGAGTGACCGCTTTGGCCTGTACTTGAAAATCGAGTCTGCAGCCGACCTGAACCCCAACCGGCGCGTAATCTTGATGGGGTCGATTGAGAACCCATTGGTCAGCCAGTACTGCGAGAAAATGCAGCTGACGCCGAACGTGCATACTCATGGCCCGGAGAGCTATCTCCTTCACTCCAACGGCAACATCGTTCTCGTCGCCGGCAACGACGATCGCGGCGCGTTCTATGGCCTGCAGTCTCTCCGCCAATTGCTCGCCAAAGAAAACGGCCAACCGCGATTTCGCGGCGCGCAGATTCTCGATTGGCCTGACAAGCCCTTTCGCGGCATCTACCTCTTTCTTCCCGGTCGCGACAATATCCTGTTCTTCAAGCGCTTCGTCCGCGATTTCATGGCCCTTTACAAATTCAACACCCTCATGATGGAGATGAACGCCTGCATGAGGCTCGACAGCCACCCCGAACTGAATCAAGGATGGGTGCAGTTCGCAAGAGATGTGAATTATAGTTGCCGGAATTATCCCCGCCTGCCGCTCCACAACATGGAGCAGAACTCCTCGCATCAGGATGTCGCCGACAGCGGTTTCCTTGAAAAGGAAGAGGTAGCCGATCTGGCCCGCTGGGTCGCGAAACACCACATCGAATTGGTTCCCGTTCTCCCTTCCTTCACCCATAGCTATTATTTGTTGACCGAGCACAGAGATTTGGCCGCCGTGCCCCAGGACAAATGGCCCGATATTTATTGCCCGGTCAATCCAAAGTCCTACTCCCTCACCTTTGAGGTCTACGACGAGTTTATTGAAGTTCTGAAACCCCGCAGCGTCCACATCGGGCACGATGAGTTGTTTCTTCCCGTCGATGTCTCTCCGCAGTGCGGCGACAAGGATATTGGCGAGCTCTTCGGCGAGGACGTAAACAAAATCCACAACTATCTTGCATCCCGCGGCATCAAAACCCAGCTTTGGGGCGACATGCTGCTGCAGTCCGTAAGAGGTATCGGACTGGAAAAGAAAAAAGCGCCGGATGGATGGACGTACAACTCTCCCGGCGGCCTCACTCCGGAACAGGTTGAAAGGCTGATTCCCAAAGACTGCCTCATCTATAACTGGTTTTGGAGCGATGAGCCCGGCCAACAAGGCTCTGCCGAACGCAACGAAGCAACCCTCGACCAGATGGGTTTTCAGCAGGTTTTCGGCAACTTCGAACCGGACATCCAGAATTATGAGACCCGCAAAAAGCGTCCCACTCTGCTGGGAGGCGCGCCGTCTGCCTGGTTTGCTACCAACGAAATCGGTTTTGGCAAGACCCTCATGTCAACATTCCTCGGCTGCAGCAACATACTCTGGACCGGTCAGGCCACCCCAGCCAAGACCCTGTCGGCGCGCGTACAGTCCATGCTTCCGGCCATTCGCTTGAGGCTCAGCGGAATCACTCCTCCCAGTCAGACAGAATCCTCGATTGTGCCCGTGGATATTTCCCGCAAATTCAATATGAAAGACACCGTGCCGGCGCTGGGCGTGAGCCTTGAAGATATGGGGTCTGGATCAGTGCAGTCCAACCGCGTCCCATTCAATCTGCAACGCTCAAATGGAACGTGCGCCATCATCGTCGGCGCCGAGGGCAGGGAAGTCATCGGCCTGCCTACGGCCGTCACTGGCATTCCCGTAGGAGAATCCCCCACCAGCCTGGTCTTTCTCCACGCCTCTGCCCGCCGCGCAAAAAACCGCCAGGGCTATCGCCTTATTTGGGATCAGTCCGACACCGCCGATCTGCTGGGTTGGTACGAAGTCGTCTATGAAGATGGCTTCATCACCACCATTCCCATTCGCTACGGTGTCAATATCCTCGAGTGGAACTGGGACCAGCGTGCCTCCGCAAATGACTATTGCTACAACGCCGACCCGGTTTCTGTTGCGAGCCACGAACCCGATCGCATCTCATTTTTCGCGTACGAGTGGATCAATCCCCGGCTCGGCAAAGTCGTTCGCGAAATTTGCCTGAAAGGCGCCACCGGTTTCCGCGGCGGCTCTGACGACTTCAATAACGATTGGGGACCGGTCATCTCCAGCAACGCGGTCATCCTGGCCGCGCTCAGCATCGTCAGAAAGCGCCCCGCCTGCTCCTGATCCATTCATCAGCGCGCTAGCCCGCCCAGCAGCTTCAGCGCATTTTCGCGGTATAGCTTGCGCAGCACATCCCCAGGCAAAAAAATCCCGTATATATTCCAGCGTCCCTGCCGTGACGCATGTGATGGATACTCGAAGTACTGGTCGGCGGTCTCCAAAAATCGATAGTAGAGACGATACATTTCGATATCCGGCAGCAGGTCGGTGCCAAACACAATTCTGTCCGCGTACTTCACCATGAACTCACGCGCCGTGTAAGGCTGCCGGCCGAGCTCCGGGGTTCGCGCGCTGATATCGACATACAGGTTAGGATTNNCGAGCCGTAAAAGCTCCAGTCCGGATGCGCCGCCAGTTCCTCATACCGCTCGTTGAACCGGTCGATCGGCGTGAAAAACGCATCCGGATCGGCCGTGTGAAACATCACCGGAATCTTCAGCTCCGCCGCCTTGTCGAAGATCGGCGCCAGCCTTTCATCGTCCACACGCAGCAACGCGCCGCTGCCGTCCCGCACCGTCAGCCCCAGGTCTTTCCAGAATTTGATTCCGCAGGCGCCGTGCTCCACCAGCCTTTCCAGCCGGTCCATGCTCACTTGCGTAAAGTCGCTCCGCTCCACCCCGCTCCAATCCATCCATCCGATCGTGGCAAAGCGATCCCGCGCTGCCCCGTGAAATTTGGCGATGGAATCGATCGCCGCCTGCCCCGTCTGCATGGTGATGTTCACAATCTTCTCCACCCCGCACGCATCCATGATGCCCAGCACCGCCTGTGGTGATTGCGCGTCGAGATGATTGTGATAGTCGATCACTGGGAATCGTGGCTTCTTAACGGCATGAGCCGGAACCTTCAACTGCGTGCGCGGCGTGTAGTCGCTCAGCCGCAGATCCACTTCGGCTTTGGCGCTCACCATGGCCACAAACTTGTCTTCCCTGTTTCCGCCTGCGGAACTCATGCCTTCCTCCTTGCGCTCTGCCTCTGTCACTCAACCGAATCGAGTATAGCCCGCATATCTTTTCTATGCATGTGAAAAGTTTCGTTTCATTTCGTTTCGGTGTACACTTGCATCATTATAGGGTCCTCCCCGTGGAACTCCCGGCGTCAGCCGGGATTCCTGCGTCTGGGAATTGGAGAAATACTGTGTCGAATGTACTCGAGCAGTTGGCTGAGTCGCGCCGCCACGGCCGGCCCAAAGGTATCTACTCTGTCTGCTCCGCGCACCCCTGGGTTCTCGAAGCAGCCCTTGACCAAGCCCTTGAAGATCAGTCGGACCTCCTCATCGAGGCCACCTCCAACCAGGTCAATCACCTGGGAGGCTACACCGGCATGTTGCCCGCGGACTTCCGCCGCCTGGTCGTCGATCTCGCCGCGCGCAAGGGATTCGATCCGTCCCGGTTGATCCTCGGCGGAGATCATCTGGGGCCGAATCCGTGGCAGACGCAGCCCGCTGCACGGGCAATGCGCGAAGCCGTGTGCACCGTAGAAGCCTATGTGCGCGCCGGCTTTCAAAAAATCCACCTCGATGCCAGCATGGCTTGCGCGGATGACCGCAGCCCCCTCGACGGCGAAATCGTCGCCCGCCGCGCCGCTGTCCTCTGTGCCGCAGCGGAGCACGCCGCCGGCGACCAGAAGCCAGTCTATGTCATTGGCACTGAGGTGCCTGTTCCTGGAGGAGCCACCGAGAGCTTGAAAGAGCTTGCCGTCACCAGCCGCAATGCCGCGGCCGAAACCCTGGCTACCCACCGGCGCATCTTCAACGAGCAGGGACTTGCCCACGTATGGCCCCGGGTGATTGCTCTGGTCGTGCAGCCGGGAGTCGAATTCAACCACGACAGTGTCGTCGATTATGACCCGGCTCGCGCCGTCCATCTCACCGCTTTGCTCGACAGCGAAAACGGCCTGGTCTATGAGGCGCACTCCACTGACTACCAGCAACCCGAAGCTTATCGCAATCTGGTGCGCGATGGTTTTGCCATCCTGAAGGTCGGTCCGGCACTCACCTTTGCCATGCGCGAGGCGCTGGCCGCGCTCTCCTCGATTGAAGTCGAGCTCGTGCCACCCGGCCAATCCGCTCAACTAATGGATGTGCTCGATCGCGTCATGCTCCAGGGCCCCCGCCACTGGGAGCATCACTACACTGGCGATGAACACGCCATGCATCTGCTCCGCCGCTACAGTTACAGCGACCGGGTGCGTTACTACTGGAATCATCCGCAAGTCAAGCAGGCGGTCGATACGCTCCTCGAAAACCTGCGCCAGGTAGCGATCCCTGAAACCATGATCAGCGCGTTCCTCCCCGAGCAGTATCGTGCGGTTCGCGCTGGCACACTGCCCCCTGACGCCCATTCCATGATCGTTCACCGCATCCGCCAGGTGCTCCAGGCGTACGCCGCCGCATGTACCGGATAGAAGCTCGCAGCGAACCACGCCACCGCGTTGCGGCTCCTCTACACCTTGATCACTTCCACCCCAGCCGCCCTCAGCGTTTCCACATCCTCATCGCCAAGCTGGTCGTCGGTAATTACCGTGTGAATCGCCGTAGGCGGCACAATGAGCGCCAGGCTGCGGCGTATGAATTTGGTGGAATCGCACACCGCCACCACCCGCGTCGCCGCGTTCACCATGGCGCGATTCACGCGCGACTCCGCGAGGTTAGGCGTCATCAGCCCGACCTTCACGTCGAAGCCGTCTACCCCCAGAAACAGAATGTCGGCGTGCATTTCGCTCAGTACGTCCTCGGCCAGCGGTCCCACCAGCGAAAATGAGTTCTTGCGCAATGTTCCGCCGGTCAGTATCACCTCAAAGTCCGTCCCCGCCAGCTCGGTCGCGATGTTTACCGAATTCGTAATCACCGTAAGATGCGAAAATCGGCGCAGCTCGCGCGCCACCATCGTCGTCGTTGTGCCCGAATCGAGCAGCACGCACTGCCCTTCTTCCACCAGCGCTGCGGCCGCCTTCGCGATGCGCTGCTTCTCCTTCAGTTGCTTCTGCTCCTTCTCCTGCAGTGACGGATCGAGAAGCGTGCTGCCCTGCGGTGAAAGTGCTCCGCCATGCGTGCGCTGCACCAGCCCCTTCGACTCAAGATGGTCGAGATCCTTGCGAATCGTGATGCGGGAAATGCCCAGCGCGTCC
Organism: Acidobacteriaceae bacterium; assembly: GCA_003165095.1. The sequence goes on along the minus strand of PLSH01000371.1, from coordinate 9,719 downwards.
GACAGTTCCGAGACCAGAACCCGGCCATCGCGCTGGATCAGGGCCAGCATGTGGTTACGACGCTCATCGATCAGCATATCGGTTCCGCTTTTTGTATTGGCTTTCATGTTTCCCTATCCTAACCGCGCATAATTGCTCCCTATCATACCTGTTTGCGCACGCGACAGCGCGGGAAATCGCTCCCCGGACCCATCGCCTGGAGGATGCAGCCTCCGCGGCAAGTTCGATTTCCACTTCGAAATTCAGTTGGAGCGCGTGAGAAACTCTCGCACCATTTCCCGATCGCGAAAGGATTCCGTACCCCCCGCGCGCAGCGTAGACAAAGCAGCGGTAAGATTGCCTAAGGCCGCGCACGCTTCCGGCGTTTCGCCCCGCAGGTACGCCGCTAAGAATCCCGCATCGAAGCTGTCTCCGGCGCCAATTGTATCCACGGGAGTAACACGTTCGGCGGGAACCAGCCGGCGCTGCCCTCCCGCCTGAACCAGCGCGCCGCGCTTCCCGCACTTCACCCCCACCAGTGGGACGCGCTTTGCCAGAGCTTCAATCGCACTCTCCCCATCCGCCTTTCCGCTGATCCGGCAGGCTTCGTCCTCATTCGGTAGAAAGATGTCCACGATGTCCAGAAGTTCGTCCAGCGCCCCGCCCCAGAGATCCTCAGGATCGTCGTTGGTGTCCAGCGAAAGCGTCAATCCCTCGCTCTTCAGTTGCCTGCATATCCTGGGAAGATCTGCCTGCAGCGCCTTGTGAAGAAACAGGGAAGAGAGATGGAAGTGCCGCCCCGACGCAAGATAACCCATGTCCAGGTCCGCCGCATTCATCTCGAACATGGTTCCCGGATAGGTGAGAATATGACGCTTGCTTTCATGAACCAAGAGGATTGTGACGCCTGTCGATGTGCCTCCGGAGACGCGCCGCACGCAACTCAGGTCGACACCTCGTTCCGCCAGGCGCTCCAGCGCGATGCCGCCCAGCGCGTCGTCTCCAAGCCGGGTAATGAACCCGACTGAAACCCCAAGCGCCGCAAGATTGTGCGCGACAATTGCCGAGGAACTGCCCAGCGTCAGACGAAAGTCATCGGCCAGCAACTCCCGCTCCGGCGGCATGACTTCAGGGAGTCCGTAAAGAATGAGGTCAAGATTGATCTCACCTGCAATCGTCACATCGAAGCGCTTCTTCATACACCCTAGTCTACGAGTGTGACAACCCGGCTGAGATGGCGCGGAGAGTCGGGATCGAGACCCTTTTGTATTCCAAGGCGGCTGCCCAGCAACTGTCCCCACACCACGTAAACCGTCAGGCGGGCAAGTTCAGGCACCGCCAGGCCCAGTTCAATGGCCAGGTCGGCAGACCTTCTCACTTCGGGAGTAAGCCGGTTTGCAATCGCCGCGGTGCATCCCCCCAGACCCTTCATCTCCTGCAATACCGCGCTCTCTTCCGTGTATCCCGTCTCTGAGAGCAACGCCCCCACCAGCACATTTTCCGACACGATGGACATAGGCCCATGCCGGAACTCAAGGGTGTGAAAAAACTGCGCATAGCACGATGAAGACTCCATGATTTTCAACGCGGTTTCTGACGCTATGGGATACAGCGCGCCTTGTCCCAGAAATGCCACGTCCTCAAACGATCGTTGAGCAAATTCTTCAATCGCCGGACCGTAGATCGGCAGCAGTCCAGCCAGCGCCCTGGGCAGCGTGTGCAGCGCATCCACAAACCCATCCTGCTTGGCCAATCGCGCCGCCACATACTGCAGCGCCATTAGCATCGAGGTGAACGAAGAGGTCATTACCGTGCTCTCCTCCGTCACCGGTAATTTCAGTGTCCGGCTGCTGAGCTCCCTCAGCTCGTTGCCGTCGCACGTAATTGCCAAAAACTCAACCCCGCGCTGCTTCAGGTATTCGGCTACTTGCAAAACCTCTGACGTATGCCCCGACCGGGAGATCAAAACCGGAAAGATCGCGGCCCCTTCGACAGGAAACACCAGTTTTGGGAAAAGGAGTATCTCGGAGGCTGGCACTGCCCGTGCCGGCGCGCCTACCAGGGTTGTGAATGTGGCCGCTGCCGCCTGTGCCAGGTAGTAGCTGGTCCCGCACCCGACGAACAGCCACTCATATGTTCGTGGGCTTTTGTCCCCAATAAGCGGCTCTAAATTGAGCTTGTCTAATGTTTCCAGGCACTGGCCCCATACTTCGGGTTGGCTATGGATTTCGCGCAGTGTTAATGCTCCGCTTTCCATCTTGCTTGTCTCCAATGGGTTAGCGTTACTACTGGGCGGCTGCAATCAAGGTCGTTTCACCCACCAGTTTTGTATCCTTCAGCATCCGCGCAAGCCGCAACGCCGTGGCCAAAATGAAATAATAGCATAGAATTCGAAATCCACCGCAACATAAAGTGAGCATGAGGTGGAGATTGTTTCCCACACAATTTTCCCCGTTCTGCCCCCGCCCTCCTATCTGCCGCCCAAATCAGTCCAACGGTTGGAGAGTGCTCCTTCAGTAGGGGAAATCGGCCCAAACTCTTCTGAATTTACCCCAAATCGCCGCTCACACAGATAGGCGTCATAGAATTCCGGGCTTAACCCAGGTTGAGTGCCCTGAATCTCTCCGCTAGCCTCTCCAAACCCTTTTTTCACATCCCGTCCCGCAGGCAGGCTCAACTCACCCGGCGCATGCTCGAGGCCTTCCGGTTTGACTCCTCGCCCCGCGTCTCCTCATCGCCGCCTGCCCGATCTCGTTGATCGCTTGCATCGATACTTAACTTTCATAGCTTTTCATGCAAAAACGAAAGAACAGCGTAGAATAGATCGCATCTGAACACATGTTGGAGAGTACCGATTGAGCCCTCCTGAACTCCCGCACTTGCGGCGCTCCCTGAAGCTCTGGCACCTGGTGATCTACGGGATCATCATCGTCCAGCCCACCGCTCCAATGGGAATCTACGGCGTCGTAAGCAATATTGCCCACGGCCATGTGGCCGCCGCCGTCCTCATCGCCATGTTCGCCATGCTGCTCACCGCCGTCAGCTATGGACGCATGGCCCGCGTCTACCCACGCGCCGGTTCTGCCTTCAGTTATGTTTCCGAGGAGCTCAATCCCAGGCTCGGCTACATCGTCGGATGGGCCATGCTCATGGACTACATCCTCAATCCCATCATCTGCGTCATCTGGTGCAGCGAGGCCGCCCGCAATTTTGAGCCCAGAGTCCCCTACCTGTTCTGGGTCGTTGCCTTCGCCCTCCTCTCCACGTTCCTCAACACCCGGGGCATTCAAACCTCCAGCCGCGTCAACGCAGTCCTCTCCATCGTCATGAGCCTGGTCGTGGTGCTCTTTCTTGGTGAGGGAGTTCGATACATCCTGGCTGTCGTTCACCCTACCGGCGCTGACTTGCTCCACCCCTTCTACAACCCCACCACTTTTGTTCCGTCCGCCCTCTTTCATGGCACCTCGGTCGCCGTCCTCACCTACATCGGATTCGATGGCATCTCGACCATGGCGGAAGAAGTTGAGAACCCGCGCAGAAACATCCTTATCGCCACCGTTCTCACTTGCCTCATCATCGGCGTGCTTTCCATGGCTGAAGTCTATGTGGCCCAGCTGGCATGGCCCGCTCGCCAGCCGTTTCCACCCAATATGGTGGATACTGCCTTCGTATTCGTTGCTTCGCGTGTCGGCGGACCGTTCCTGTTTAAACTCCTCAACGCCACTCTCCTCGTCGCCAATATGGGATCCTGTATCGCCGCCCAGTTCGGCGCATCCCGCCTGATGTACGGCATGGGAAGAAGCAACTCCCTCCCCGCCAAAATCTTCAGCGCTATCGATCCACGTCATCAGGTCCCGCGAAACAACGTCCTGATCGTTGGCGCGATTGCCCTGGGCGGCGCTCTCTTGCTGTCTTATGAGCAAGGCGCGGAATTGCTCAACTTTGGAGCCTTCATCGCCTTTATCGGCGTAAACATCGCCGCCCTGGTGCACTACAAGTTCCGCTCCAAAGAAAAAGTTGCATTCCCTTTTCTCATCCCCGCGGTCGGTGCCGCCGTTTGCGCTTTCATCTGGTGGAATCTGAGCGTGAATGCCAAAATCCTCGGCGTGGCTTGGATCATTGTCGGAGTGCTCGTCGCTTGGGCCATGCGGAAAAGCAAGGGAAATCATGCGGAGACTTCAGGCATTTGAACCCGCAGGTCGGCATCACGGCCTGCCGTAAATTGGTTTCGATCAGAGGGCATCTCAAATGAAATGGACGCGCTTCACCTTTGGATTGCTGCTCGTGCTTTCATCGCTGCCTGCATTCACCGCAAGCAGAGCGCGCGCCCAGTCCGCGCCCTCCCAGCCTTACGTGATCCGCGGCGGCAATCTCGCCGTTGAAGCATTCGACGACGGCTCTTACGCATTGCGCACATCGGCATTCTCCGGAGATGTTCTGCGCTCCGAGATCGTTGTCGATACCGCTGCGGGAACCCTTCGATCCTCGCTTTATCCCCGCCATACCGGAACCATTACGCCCTTCCACGATGAGCTGGGATCGGGAAGCCTGCTCACCGTAAACCACACCGGCTTGCCCGGCATGCCTGACCTCGTCTGCGAATTTCGTGTGTACCAGGACCAGCCTTGGGGAGACATCCGTGTCAGCGTAAGCAACTCCACACCGGACCCCATTGCCGTGCACGCCATCCACATCGTAGAAAGCAGCGCCGGCACTCTTCTGCAATTGAATGGCCCGGCTTCGGCCGACCGCGTGCTCTCTGATAACTTCACTGAGAATCCCATACAGCTGATGGATCTCGGACAGCCCGCCGACGGCCTCCACCTGGCCTTCGGAAGCCAGCTCATCTACAACCAGAAAAGCGGGCAGAGTCTCTTCCTCGCCGCTCTCTCCGCCGACCGGCTGCTTACCGCCTTCCACTTGCTCAGCTCCGTGGGGCCGGATGCGCATGTGCTCTCCTACGACGTTTCCGATGAGGGAACAAACGAGGCACTGCAGGACTGGTTCAAGGACTACCCGCCCGCAAATAACGTTCCCCTCAGCCTCCAGGTCTCCGCTGGAACAAGCATCGGCTCCGAGCGCCTCATGTTTGCCGTTGGGTCCGATTATCATGCCCAGCTCGAAAACTACGGGCGCGCGATTCGCATTCTCCACAAGCCCCCCGTTTCCATTGCGGCCCCCATGGGCTGGTGGAGCTGGACAGCCTATTATTACGGCATCACGCAGAATGCGACGCTCACCAATGCCGCGTGGTTGGCGCAAAATCTCGAGCCGCTTGGCTATCGATTTTGCTTCGTGGATGAGGGTTATCAGTTCGCTCGCGGAGAATACGCCACTCCCGATGGAAAAGCGTTTCCCAGGGGCATGGCTTACGTGACTCACCAGGCGGAAAACCAAGGCCTGATCTTTGGGCTGTGGGTCGCCCCCTTCCAGGTGTCGGATCGTTCCTGGTTATATGAGCACCACAAAGACTGGCTGGTCCACAACCTGGCCGGGGAACCGATTCACATCGGCACCGTCGGCGGTAAATTCGAAGAGCTGTATGCGCTCGATCCCACCAATCCCGGTGCCCAGGACTATTTGCGCTCCACCTATCGCACCCTGGTCAACGACTGGGGCGTGCGCTTCATCAAAATGGACTTCATGGATAATTCGGCGGTCGAGGGCGTCTATTACCGTCCCAACACCACCGCCCTCGAGGCGCTGCGCATCGGCCTGAAGGTCATTCGGTCGACCGTGGGAGATGACGTCATCCTCGACAAGGACGGCAGCTTCATGCTCACCCCGGTGGGAATTGTGAATGCCGGTCGCATCGGGCAGGACACCGGCCACAC
>PLSH01000371.1:0-3800 GCA_003165095.1 Acidobacteriaceae bacterium | reverse complement strand
CGGTCCCAGGATCAGCAGCCGAGCATTCTTCTCCTCAAGGAAAACCCGCGCCAGCAGATTCTCACCGTCTTTAATTGGACCGGGGAAACCCAGAGCCACACTCTGAGCCTCGACGCCCTCGGCCTGAAAAGCAAAACCTCTTACAAGGCAACCGACGTGCTCCGCCATGGCGCTGTTCCCATCCAAAACGGTGCACTCACCCTCACCCTCCCGCCCCACTCCGTTCGTATGCTCAAGCTGATCGACAACGCTGTGTCCGAGTCAGACCCCGCCTTTGCGGCTCAGGCGCCGGCAAGCGGCCACGCCGGGACTATGATTCAGTTCCATGCTGCCGAAGAGAGCGCCGAAGCGCCGGTGCTCCAGTACCACTGGGAATTTGGTGATGGCGTCAGCGCCGACGGCGTCGATGTCTCGCACGCATACACCCAGGGCAGTCAATTCACGGTCACCGTCACTGCCACCGGCCTCAATCGCCGCACCCTGCAACACACGCTCGGAATCTCCGTCTCCGGTGCGGTGCCCACCGTTTACGACCCCACCGCCAAGCAGCGGTACATCACGCCAAATTAAGACCGTCTTCGCAAATCAGGTTCGAAACATCGCGATCGCCTCGATCTCCACCAGCAGTTCCGGCCGGCAGAGATGTGCCTGGATGCCCGTTGACGCCGGTAGCGGATCGAGCCCCTGCTCCTTGAAAAACGCCGTGCGCTCTTCGTTGAAAGCTTCATAGTCGCGCTCGATATCGCGCAGGTAACAGGTCGTCCGCACCACGTCGTGCCATGTGCTTCCCTCGCTCTTGAGCAGGCCGGTGATGTTCTGGAAGGTTCTCTGCAATTGGGCCCGGAAGTCGCCGATGTGCACGCTCTCGCCGCGCTCGTTGATTGACGCCGTCCCCGAAATCAGCAGGATCGTCAGGCCGTTCAAATCGATCCTCATCCCCCGCGAAAACGAGCTCGGCCGCGCATACGCGAACGCCTCGTTCAACAGGTCGTGATTGGTGATCGCGCTCTTCTTGATCGGCGTGTGCGCAAGAGTCTTCACAGGGTCTCCAAATTCATTCATGCTTTTCACCGGGCCTGTCTGGCGGTTTCTTCTTGTCGTTTAGGTCGTCATCTGGGTTCGAATCCAGCTGTAAATATCATCTGCGGGCACGGCGCGTCCTTCGCTCCATGCCAGGCTCTTTCCCGCTGCCGGAATCACATAAGCTGAATTCAAATGTTCTGAGACGCACAGGCACATCGTCCGGCTCTGCTCCGGATACCTCGAAGCAGAAAGCCAGATATAGCGCGCCAGAATCACCGCGTCGATCGCGCTGTTCTCCGGGTCGTCCACATCGGGAAGGGAACTGATCCTCTGCTGATTCTCAAACACGGCAATGCTGGTGAACGGCTTGGGCTTGCTGCGCATGCCAAAGCGCGCCACCATCGTCCGCGGTCGCGCGCGGCGAAGCGCCTCTGATACGCCCCATTCGACAAACGCGTTGGAGAAAATGAGAGCGCCGTTTCCGCTCAGAAAGAGGTCGATGACAAATCTCCGCAGCCTTGGCTGGCCGGCTACTTCCGCCGGCCAAAGTCCCCAGCCATCCCAGGACTCAAGCCTCAGGTTCGAGACGATTTCATCGGTGGCTCGAATGTTCTTGGGAGCCTTGTTCAACTCCGCGAGAAATCGACCGCGAAACGGCTTGAGCGCCGAATAATTCAAGCAGGAAATGGAACTCGCCCGCTCGGAAGCCAGCATGCTGCTCATCTTTCCCTCTGCGTCGATAAGCCACACGTCGCTGCCGTCGGCGTTGCCTGGCCGCGTTGCCGGCGTTATGAGTCCGCCGAGCCCCGGGGCGCCTTCCATCGCCAGTTCACACAGCCTTCCCGATTCCCCCGCGATCTTGATCTCCCGCCCGCGCGGATCCCATTGTTTCCATGCCGTCTGCGCATTCACAGGCAGATTGCCGGGAAGAAAAAGCAGAATCAATCGCGTCGAGTCTCGTTCAACCGGCGCCGATTCGCGCCCCGCGGCGTTGATTGCCTCGAAGACCCTTTGCACCTCTTGGCGCCACGCAGCGTAATATTCTGACCGCGCCAGTTCGCTCGCGTTCTCGATCGTGTCAGCGCTCTCCGAAAAATTCCAGTGCCGCACTCCCATCTTCGTTTCCAGCGCCTGCAGCGAGCCTGTTAGCGTATTGAATGCTGAGGGGCTGAACGACTCGACGCCTCTCATGAATTCCGCCACGCGTTGCTGCTCGAATGGAAAAAGCGTCCCCCACTGGCTCAATTGTTGATTCAGCGCCGGCCGCATGGTCATAGGCAATCGCGCGATCAACGGGCGAAACGTATCCGGAAGAGGCGCTTCCTGCTGCGATTTGACCGCCTGTTCGTTCATCGCGCTTCCCATTCCTGTCTCACAGCCCGGGCAACGGCGTCCCCGGAAGATCCAGATCCTTGATCCCGAAGAGTCTGGCAATCGTCGGGCAAATGTCGATGTGCTGCACTGGGCGCTCCACCACGTCTGGCGACCGCGCCGCTTCTCCCAGGCACATCATCCATGTCAGACTCGTCGAATCGTCGAGAGCCCGGTGATTGAAAAAACCGTTGGTGTTCGACCCGTCGAAATCGCGCCCGAATTCCGGAAGAACAAAGATCGTTGTCCTGCCGCTGTACGAGGGATGCGATTCAACCTGTTCCCAAAGTTCGTAAACCAGCCTATCCATGGTTCGGATCCCCGCCAGGTGCATGGAATAAGAACCGAAATGCGCAACCTCCACATCGGAGAATGTGATCACCAGCAATGAGGGCGCGAAGCGCCGCATCACTTCCGAGCTGACCAGAAAAGTAAATTCATCCCCCGTCACAGGCGCGTTCGTCCGCACCAGGTCCTCGATCGCCTGCTGCATTGACCTTTGCATCGAAAGGTCAAGCACCGAGTCGTCTCCTGAAATCGACCACCCAAGTCCCTCATAGTCGTCGGCGTGCTTCAGTATCGATTCCAGTTCCAGCTGCATCGCGGCCCGGTCCGCGCTATGTTCGGGATGCCCCTGCGAGGCCGCGTGAATCACCGCGTTGATCAGTAGTTGCTTGGGAAAAATTACGTTCGCCCCGTAACGGGGCCCGAAGTCGCGCATCGAACTCGCGCCTATCCGGCTCGTCAGTGCTTTATTGCTCGAGACCAGCCACGCATTGTCCTGCGTAAGCCCCATGCGCTTGCGCAGGTACTCAAACAGTGTCGGGCTCGCCGGCGCCGTCATTCCCCAGTCGTCCAGCCGTTGCCAGTTGCCCGTAATGATGCTCGAAATCGTGTTGTAGTGCGACGTTGCGCCCGCATTGCGAATGTACGGATAAAACACGCTCCGCGGCATCAGGTCGCGGCAAAGATGAGGAATGTTTCCCAGCCCGGTATTGAGAAACGTCTCGGCTCGGCGGATTCCGCCGCATGCCACAACAATGACTTTTCGCTCGTCCTTTGCCGGCCCTCCCGCCGGCTCGTCCGCAAAGGCGAATCGGCGCGACATCGCCCACTGGTCCACCAGCAGAACTGCGGCCGCTTTCAAAAGGTCTCGACGAGAGGCATCCATTGCTCACCAAAGCTTACCGGGAATCTGCGTTCTGCGCCCGCTGCGGGATTCCGTTCGTAGACCGATACTATTCCGCAGGTATTGCCAAAACCGAATCTCCCGCAGACGCCTTCACGTCTGCGGGAGACTTGCTGTCCAAACTGCAGGCCCCATTTACGCCTGCAGGCTATCTGCCGTTCTAGAATACGTACTTCGCGGCAAGTTGGAAGAACCGCGCGTCAGGCGTGTAGTTCTG
>PLSH01000219.1:25223-25803 GCA_003165095.1 Acidobacteriaceae bacterium | reverse complement strand
AAGCGCGACCTTGATATAACCTCCGAGTCGCGCTCAATCCTTGAGCGCCGTATGGAAGGGGACTCTAGTTGGATATTCCCGTCAGAGAAGAAGCGCGGCAGTCACATCGGACGAATCAATTCCGCGCACGACAGCGTGACTGAGCAAGCCGCCAAAGACTGTGTCACAATCAACTGGGTTCCATACGACCTGCGCCACACATTCGCGACCCGCATCGCGCAGGGAGGCATAGATCTGGTGACGCTCGCAGCTCTCCTCGGGCACGAGTCCATTCGGCTGGTCCAGAAATACGTCCATCCCACCGCTGAACACAAGAAGTCGGCGATGGCACGATATGACCGCATGATCAGAAAGGCCGAAAAGACGTCGCAGCGCAAGTCGAAGAGCCTGTCCAACTGAGTTGCCGGCGCGAGAACCTCTCCGCACAGGTAGATTTCAGGCTGACAGGCTTTTGTGTTCCAATCTCAATTCATCCCACAACAACCTGGTCGCCTGATGGTCGCTAGGCGAGCATCAGGCGTGGCTTTCGCAGTGTGCCGACTCGACGGCCCCATCCTGCCCAGAGCCGTTGTCTTGCCGA
>PLSH01000219.1:0-25134 GCA_003165095.1 Acidobacteriaceae bacterium | reverse complement strand
CTATTGTATTTACGGGGAAAGTTTGGAGGCGCGGGCCGGGATCGAACCGGCGCATAAAGGTTTTGCAGACCTCTCCCTTACCACTTGGGTACCGCGCCTTGGCAAGGCTGCCTCAATTTATAAACCGTTCCAAACCGCCGTAGCCATCCCGGCGGGCGCCGGAGGGCGGAATGGAGCGGGAGACGAGATTTGAACTCGCGACCCTCGCCTTGGCAAGGCGATGCTCTACCACTGAGCTACTCCCGCTTCGAGCGGATTTCCAGTCCAGGCGGCAGGCCGGATCGTGGCTGATTTTCCTATTGAAAAGAAGCCACTTTACGGGTGAAACTTCCGCCCTGCGTCAACTGGGGTACCGCTGTAACGCAAGATCGAGTATACCGGGCGGCCGAAACGGGGTCAAACTGCGGCGGGAAACAGGCCGGTGCCTCTGTCCTCGCGGACAATCTCGCCGTCACGCATGGAAAGGATGCGGCCGGCGATGGCTGCGGCCTCGGGATTGTGGGTAATCATGAGCGTGGTCTGACCCAGTTCGCGGTTGGAGCGGACCAGCATCTCGAGCACGGCCGCCGAGTTCTTGGTATCGAGGTTGCCCGTGGGCTCGTCGGCCAGCACAATGGCCGGCCGGGTGATGAGCGCGCGGGCGATGGCCACGCGCTGCTGCTCCCCGCCGCTTAGCTCCGCGGGACGATGCTGAAGCCGTCCCTGGATGGAAAGCAGATCGCTCAGGTGATCGAGATACTTCAGATCCATGGGCTCCTTGCGGCCGCTCACGGCGTAGGCGATCTCGATATTGCCCATGGCAGAGAGCGTGGGCAGCAGGTTGAACTTCTGGAAGACGAAGCCGATGCGGTGTTTGCGCAGGCGGGTGCGCTCGGCATCGCTGAGGGTGGCAAAATCGACGCCGTCGACGATGACCCGGCCCTGGGTAGCCCGGGTGAGGCCGCCGAGCAGGTAAAAGAGCGTTGACTTGCCGGAACCGGAGGGCCCGATAATGGCCACAAACTCACCTGGCTGCACGGAGAGCGAGACGCCGCGCACGGCGACTACCTGGAGCCGGCCCGCGGCGTATACCTTGGTCAGATTTTCGGCGAGAATGATGGGCGACGAAGCTTGAGACTCCACATTTGCCATTGTAAATCGGGCGCCTGGGTGGGGCGCTCCCGTAAAATGAAACTGCGATCTCCATCGCAGGATTCCCCGTACATGACAGCTGAACTGAAAACATCTCTTATGTCATCGATTGAAGCGGCCGCTAAGCAAGCCGGTCTGGTTCTGGTTTCCGCAAGCCAGGGAAGCGACTTTCACGGTCAGCCCACGGCCGTTTTCGAACTCGGCCTGAAGGACGCGGAGGCGGGAAAGACGCTGAAACTGGAACTGAGCGAGGCTTTCGACTTCGACAAGCCGGACCTGCTGCCCACCATGACGGCGCACTTGGCCGGCGAGGCCAAGCGGCTCATAAATCCACGGCCCGATTGCTACGTGACGCTGGGCGGGCTGCCGCTGGCTTTCGGGCAGTTCCAGTGGCCGTTTCACCAATCGACTTCAGGCGCGGACACGCACATTGTGCACGGCGAAATCCATTTGGCCGACGGCGGCGCGCACAACCTGCACGCCAAGATTTCAGCGAGCGTTACGCTCACTTTTGCCGAAATCGTTCCGGCCATGGAGCAGCCTTACGCGGAGACCTTCGTCTACAACGCGGTGCGGAAGACCGTGGATCTGGGGCAACTGGAGTTTTTGAAGTCGGGCAACCGGCAGCCGGTGCCGGTAACGACGCGGTACTACAGCCGCTGGAAAAAGGCCTTCGTGTTCACCGAGACCGACGACGCGGAGCGGCTGACTTATCTGCTCAGGAAGGTGTATTGGCTCTCCGGCGTGCTGGGTGAAAGCAAGCCGGTGTGGATTGCCGACCCTCGGGACGCGCAGTACCTGAACACCACCGAGGCCGACCTTCTGCGCATGGCCGGAAATAAGGCTGGCGAGGGTTTGCTGGCGCTTGACGGCGAGTTTGCAGCGGCTACACCGGCGCTGCTGGAGCGCGGCGCGGAGTACCGGGCGGCGCTTGAAGCCGCGTTGAACTTCACCAAGCCCCAGTTCAACGAGTCGATGCGGTCAGGCCACGCGAATATGTAAGTGCGTTCGTGTGACCAAAACAGGCTCGACCGTGTGACCACATTTCATTCTGGTCACATGATGCCTGTGACCACGGCTGTTGTCAAGCTTGGTTCGTGTGACCGCGTGTGACCAAGGTTTTGTGACCGGGCTGTGACCGGGCGCGGTCACACGCTGGGTTTTCCTCAGTTGGCTGTGACTGCTTCGGGGCTGGGCTTTTGCTTTTGCTTCTTCGCCCAAGTCCCGGAATCCTGGCGGGGTAGACGGCGGGTCAAGACCTGAGCCGCGAAGCGGTGAAGCCGCGAAGCGGTGCGGAGCAGCCTTGAGGCGTCGTCTACCGTTTGGGCACACCGGGCTTGGGCGTCGGGCTTTGCCGCGGAGCGCGGGCGAGGGGGTGCGGCAATGCTTTCCGCCGCACCCAAGCCCGACGACGGAGGAGCCGGGCGCGGGGCGCTGGCCGGGTGGCGGGAGTGAGCGCAGCGAACCGCAGCGCGTGAGGCGGAGCCGGGAGCGCAAGCGCCGGGGGGCCAGCGCCCCCGAGGGAGCGGAGCAGGCGAGGCCGCGCGACGTGGGAGCGCGGGGCTTTCCTCGCCGTTAGCGGCGGCGTGGCGGACCCGCAGCGCCAGCGAGGACGCAAGCCCGCCGGGCGGCGACAGCGGAGCCGCCTTCCGCGCGGAGCGGGGGCGCATCTGACCGAGCGCAGCGAGCACATTGTAGAGGGGTTTTTTATCTATGGTTCTTTAGCTTTTTAGATCTAAAACTTTCCCTGGCTGAAATGGCCAGCCAGGGATTGATGCGGTTCATGTGGGGCCTTCCCTGGCTGAAGCGGCCAGCCAGGGATTGATGCGGTTCGTGTGGGGCTTTCCCTGGCTGGAATGGCCTCCACGTTGCCCCTGGACGCATCGCTGCGGTTTGGGTGGGGCTGAGGTATGGCGCTTTCGCTCGCGGCGTGTGGTGCGGCGTGCGAGGGCCGCGAAGGTGCGACTGCGGAAGGAGCCGGACCGAGCGCGGCGCTTTCTCTGCTTCCGCCTCGGTGCTTTACCTGGTCGGCCTGGCTGCGAGCGGGGCGTCGTGCGAGGGCCGCGAAGGTGCGACTGCGGAAGGAGCCGGGCCGAGCGCGGCGCGTTCTTTGGCTTGTTGGCCTGGCTGATTTTGGTCACGCGTGAACTCGGGGTGCGGGGCGCGGTGTTTCTTTGGCCTGTTGGCCTGGCTGATTTTGGTCACGCCTGCGCTCGGTGTCCTGGGCGCGGCGCTTCTTTGGCTTGTTGGCCTGGCTGATTTTGGTCACGCCTGCGCCTTCGCCTGGCGCTGGCTTGGGCTGCTACGCTTGAGGTGTGCCGCTGACCTACGGATAGGCCTCCTCTGGCTGGCGACATGCTTGGATACGCGGCTGCGGTTGTTCCGTTGGGCTTTTCCCTGAGCAGGGGATTGGAGACGTGAACGATCGTGGCCGCGTTTTTTGTTTCCGGGGTCCTTGCCTGCGTTTTCGCCTCGGTGGGGGTGGGGGGGTTGCTGGTCCGTTGGCTACTTCGGTTTTTTTGTGCTTCCGGCTTTGATTGTGACCGGACGATCTGCCGGCGTTTCGGCCTGGCGCTGACGCTTTGACTCTTGCTCGATGGCCGGGAGGCGCTGTTCTTCGTTGGCGAGCTTGGTTGCTTCGGTGGCGGCGCGGTTGGGTGTGTGGTGGTACTCGACGTGGGTGATGGTCATGGTTCTCCTTGGGAGGGGGGTGGGGGGGTTGCTGGCCCGTTGGCTGGTTCGCCTCTGGTGCCGGGATCCCGTTTCTGGTTCAGTCGCCGATCTCGATTTGCCGGAGGCTGCGCAGCCGTTCGAGCAAGTCGTTGAGGTCCTGGCCGGACCACGCTGCATCTCCGACTTGACGGGTGAGGGCTGCGAACCTGGTATTTTTGTCGGCGGCGTTTTGCTCCTGGTGCCTGATGAGGCGCGCCTCTTCCACCAGGACGCTCGGGTTTTTTCCTGCTCTGACGGCGTCGGCGATGGCGCGTCCCAGGATCGTGAAGCGTAGGTCTTTACTGAGCTTTGTGGTTTCTTCCAGTGTCGGCATTTTGTCCCCCTGGTTCGAGTTGGTCGAGTTCGGGTAATTCCGTCTCGATCACGAACACGACTCGAATAGAATCGTATCCTCTGGCTCTGGCGACTCTTCGGGCGGCTTCCAGCACTGCGCGTTCGCGGTCGTAGACCGCGACTGGCAGGTTGCCTGCACCGGCGTATTGTGTGAAGCCTGCGGCCTCTTCGTAGACGAGGATTGTTGGCAACCCTGCCCCGCGTCCTTTGACTGATCCTGACATTTTTCTCCTTGAAAAAAGGGCCGGGCTCGTGTGGGACGGGCCCGGCCTCCGATGATCTGCGTTCGTTTCTGCCTATTTTTTTGCTGCTTTTGATGCTCTCAGGGTACGCCGTTCAGCTGCTTCCCGCGCGTCCTCGGCTCGGCTGAGGGCCGTGAGTTGGGTTTGTGCCGTGAACATCATCAGCTTGGCTTCGCCTTCCTGCAGGATGTGCAGGCGCTGACCCCAGGCGATGAGGGCAATGTAGCAAAGGACCGAATTGAAGTCGGCGAGTTCGGGTAGCTCGGCGCGCCATCGTTCGGCTGCGAACTTCCTTGCTCCCTCGGCTGTCAGCTTTTTTTGGAACTTCACCAGGTCCTCGGCGTAGTCGTTCATCAGCCGTTCGATGGTTTGGGTTATTGACTCCTTGTCGCGTGGCCGGACGTGGAGCGGTGCGCCGGGGTGTTTGAAGCGGCGGTGGACTTCCTCGGTTTCGTCGTCTCTGTTTCTGCTTCCTCGAACAGTTGCCATTGGTGACTCTCCTCTTTCTCTTCGGGTTGGGCTGCGGGTTGACCTGGGCTGCTGAGGCACGACATGCAAAAGGCGGGTCGGCCTCCCAATACTTTGTGCTGTGTTTCTCGGTGGCAGCGGTTGCACCAGATTGAAGCTTCGACTGTGTTCCTCGTGAAGAAATGTTTCACGCTGCACCGTCTCTCTCCAGTGGTGTCGAACTGGCCAGTTCGATATCGGCTTGCTCGAGTTCGTTCGCCTCGAGTCCGAGATACCACCAACTATGCTGCGGATTGATGTGCCCAAGAAAGCGCTGGACTTTCTTGATGTCGTTTGTCAGTTGAAAGATCGCCCTGGCTCCGGTTCGGCGCAGATCGTGCATTCCCCAGCGGCTTGTCAGTCCGGCTGCTTTCTTCGCGTCTCTCAGTTTGTGGCTGATATTCGTTGTGCCCAATTTGCCCATCGAGCGATTGAACTGTTGGAGGATCGGCATTTCGGGATTCGGCAGGCTGGCACAGGCCCAGAGCAGTTTTTGCTCCAGTCGGTTCGACATCGGCACGTTGTAGGTGGACCACGCTTTTGTGCGGCCGCAAATTGTGTGTGCCTCGAAATCGATGTTGTCGAGGCGCAGCTGCATCACTGCCTTGTGGCGCAGTCCTGCTTCGCGTGCGAGGAGCATCGCCAGCTGCAGCAGTGGCCCTGCGTGGCGGAGCGTGGCTTCGAATTCGATAGCTGGCGCTGTCGTCTCCCTCGGCCTTACCGGTTTGAGACCGGGGATGCCTGCGTTCGCTTCGACCGGCGCGCCGATGGCGCGGAGCGCGGCGCGGAGGAGGCTGTGCATGGTTCGGCGCGTGGATGGGACGTAGGCTTTCCAGCGTGCGCAGATTTTCGAGACGTGACCAGCTGTAATTTTGCTCGGCGGGATTGGACCGCACGCCGCGATAATTCCGTCCCTGACGCGGCGGTAATCGTGGCGTTGGCCTTGCGGCGAGCCGAGAGTCTGCGCCGTTGAATCCTCGCCTCGGCTCGCTGTGTGGGGTTTGGGCGCAGAGCTGCTTCCGCCTCGATGGCTGCGCTTTGGGTTGGGTATTGTCTCCTGAGTCGTGTTCCTTCGGCAGTTCGGATATCAAGCTGCCAACTGTCGCCGCGTTTTCTTACCGGCATGGTTTTTGACCTTTCCGTGGGACGGTCAGGCCACGCGAATATGTAGGGAACTGACTCCCAGGTCTCAGAAATCGACATCTGGGGCACCCAATTCCAGGCATGTTTGGTTGCTTTCCGCTGGATCAGGCGAGCAGGGCTCCGCAGCCGGAGCAGAATCGCGCGCCGGTCGCGTTGGTCTGCTGGCAGCGGGAGCAGGCCACCAGGGCACCGGACTGGCTCATTCCCGCGGCGGCCGGTGGCACTTTCACATTGATGTTCACCGGCTGCCNNGGCATGAAGAAGCACTCGATAAAGCCGAGAATGGCGGGAATCCCCGACCAGAAGAAGAAGCAGTAGAGAATGCCCAGGCCGGTGCGGCGCAGGTAAAAATGGTGAATGCCGAAGCTGCCCAGAAAGAGAGCTAGGAGAATGCCCACGATTTCATCGCGGCGCACCACTTCATACTGCTGATAGAAAACGGCTTGCGGATTGGGGTAAACCGGGCTGCTCATGTCTGAAGCTCCTCGCTGCTGCTGCCGGGTATACGCAACCGGGAGCAAAAGGGTTCCTTCACCGGAATCGCTCCTCTATTCCGGAGGAAGGAAGAAAATGCGGCCCAATGTGCCGATGGCGGCCGAAAATGCACCGATTCCGACCATGAGCTTGGCCATCGGATGCAGGTCAACGTTCGCTCCGGGCCTGGCTGGTGGCAGCGCGAAGAGCATCAGCAGGCCCAGCAGGACAGCTGCTCCCCCGCCGGCCTGCGCCTTTCTGCCCAATTGGTTCTTGACTTGCTTTTCGTATTCAAGCCGTTCATCGTCAAGGTTCATTCGCGATCTCCTGCCATATGGAGATTTCTTTCGGCAGAATTTGAGTTCTGAGCCGATGGAAATAACGTAGCATCCAATCCATTATGAACGCACAGACTGCATTTGCCAGCGGCAGATTTTTGATTGGCGGCGATCTCCCGGTTTCAAGGCTGGGCTATGGAACCATGCGGCTGGTGGGCGAGGGCGCGTGGGGCGAACCGGCTGACCCTGCCGAGGCCCGCCGCGTGTTGCGCCGCGCCGTGGAACTGGGCGTGACGCTGATCGACACCGCCGATGCCTACGGGCCGGAAATTGCCGAGCGGCTGATCTGCGAGGCGCTGGCGCCGTATGCGGCGGGCGTGGTGATCGCTACCAAGGGCGGCATCACGCGCCAGGGCCCTGCGAAGACCGAGTACGTGGGCCGCGCCGGCTACCTGATTCAATGCGTGGAGATGAGCCTGCGCCGGCTGAAGTTGGAGCGCATCGATCTTTACCAGCTTCACCGCATCGACCCGCGCACACCGCTCGAAGAGAGCCTGGGCGCGCTCAAGCGGATGCAGGAGCAGGGCAAGATCAGGCACATCGGGCTGAGCGAGGTGACGCCGGCGGAGATTGAGGACGCAAAGAGGGTTGTGCCCATCGTCACTGTCCAGAATCGCTACAGCCTGGGCGACCGGCGTCACGAAGAAACGCTGAATTATTGCGAAGGGCGCGGCATTGGGTTTCTGCCCTGGTATCCAAACGCCGGAGGCAAGCTGCTCCGGGCCGACCACCCCTCGGCGCAGGCGCTGGCTACGATTGCCGCCCGGCATGGGGCGACGGTTTCACAGCTTTCGCTGGCGTGGCTGCTCCAGCGCTCGCCGGTTCTGCTGCCGATTCCCGGCACATCGAAGGTTGCGCACCTGGAAGAGAACGTAGCCGCGGCGGATTTGAAGCTGAGCGCAGAGGAGAGGGTCGAGTTTGAAGCCGCGGCACGTTGAGGACTGCCCGTTCGCAGGTCTCAAAAGCGAGATCTGGGGTGCCCGTGCCTTTTCAGATGCATTATTCTTGGCAGGATGCCGAATAGCCTGACTGTGGCCATCGTGACGCTGAACGAAGCGGCGAACCTGCCGCGCACTCTGGCGAGCCTGCGCGTAGGGCCGGAGATCGCCACGGAGATCGTGATCGTGGATTCCGGCTCGCACGATGGGACCGTGGAAATTGCGGAAAGCGCCGGAGCGCGCCTCTTCGAGGAACCGTGGAAGGGATTCGCACGGCAGAAGAATTCGGCCATCGATCACGCGACCGGCGATTGGGTGCTGTCACTCGATGCGGATGAGGAACTGAGCCCGGAGCTGGCGCGGGAGATTGAGGCGGTGCTGGCCGGCGAGCCCGCGGTAAACGCCTACCGGATTCCGCGGCTCAACCACTTTCTTGGCCGTCCGCTGCGGCACGGCGGCTACTTGCCCGATCCCAAGCTGCGGCTCTTCCGGCGCGGCGCGGCGCGGTTTGAGGAGCGGCCGGTGCACGAGACGATGAAGGCCCAGGGACCGGTAGGGCAGCTGAAAGGGCACCTGATCCACCACTGCTACCCAACGCTCGACGAGTACGTCGAGCACATGAATCGATATAGCTCGGCGAGCGCGGAGATGCTGGCCGCAGCAGGGCGCGATAGCCGCTCGCTGCCCACATTCCTGTGCAACGCATTGCTGAATCCGGCCGCCACGTTTGTTTACAACTACATCTTTCGGCTTGGATTTCTGGATGGGCGCGAAGGGCTGCTCCAGCACCTGAACCACTCGGTCTATATTCACTGGAAGTTTGTGAAGGCGTGGCAGGCGGGAAAACGCGTGAAGCAGGATCAGGCTTAGAAGCGGTGATGCCCGTGGCCGGCAACGAAGACCAGCATCCGCAGCAGCAGGATGAGAACCGCAGCGGTTGCCAGGATGACGATAAGCAGGCTGTGGCTGCGCGGCTTGGATTTGCGCTTCATGCTTAAAGACAGTCTTTAGCTGTTAGCTCTCAGCTTTGTGCAAAGGCCCTTCGGTGTTTGCCGAAGGGCCTTCGCTTTGAATTCGTATTCTAACCAGCTTATAGCCGGTGGCTGGAAACTTTTTTTACGCCGTTATCGTGCGCTTGGGCTTCGATCCCCACAGGCCGTAGTAGGCGATGTAGAGGTAGCAGATGACGGGAATCACGAACGAGCCCTGAATGCCCACCTTGTCGGCCAGAGCACCGATCAAATAGGGAATGATGGCGCCGCCGACAATGGCGGTCATGATCAGCCCCGAGCCCTTGCTGGTCAGGGGTCCTAGCCCGGCGATGCCCAGCGTGAAGATGTTGGGGAACATGACCGAGTTGAAGAAGCCGCACAGCACCAGCGTGCCGATTGCTATCCATCCCGAAGTAAACATGGAAGTGGCGATGAGCGCCGCGGCGGCAAAGGCGAATACGCCCAGCAGCTTTCCCGGCTTCACTTTGGTCATAATCCACGCGCCAAGCAAGCGCCCGACCAGCGCGCCAAGCCAGTAAAGCGATACCAGGAAGGAGGCGGTCTTCGCGGTGCTCATTCCCTGGGTGTTGAAGTAATTGACCGCAATCGAAGCCAAACCGACTTCAACGCCGACATAGAAGAAGATGGCCACTGCGCCCAGCACGGTATGCCGGAAGCTCCAGATGCTGCGGCTCAGAACCGGATCGCCGGCTTTGCCGGGACGGAAGGCCTGGGTCTGGGTAATCGCCGGCAGATGCGAAAGGGCAACCGCGACGCCGAGAATCAGCAGCGCGGCGGCGATAGCGATGTAGGGCACCCGCACGGTGTTGGCAATGGCCGCCTGAGTGGCCAGCTTGCCTGGATCGGCGAGGATGTACGCGCCGGCGACCAGCGGCGCAAGGGAGCCGCCGATGGAGTTGAAGGCCTGTGACAGGTTCAGTCGGATGGAGGCTGTGCCTTCGGGCCCGAGAATCGAAACATACGGGTTGGCCGAGGTCTGCAAGGCCGTTACGCCCGCGCCCACGATGAACACCGCGGTGAGGAACAGCGGGAAGCTGACCAGCTTAGCTGCGGGAACAAACAACAGGCAGCCGACCACTTGGATAAAAAGTGAAACCACCATCGTCCGCTTGTAGCCGATGGTCTCAATCAACTTCGAAGTTGGCGCGGAGAAGACAAAGTAGGCCAGGAAAAACGCCGACTCTGCCAGCATCGCCAGGCCGTAGGGCAGGGTAAAAATCTTCCTGAGGTGCGGCACCAGGGCCATGTTCAGGTTGGTGATGAATCCGAAGATGAAAAACAGCGCGGTTACCGTGATGAACGGAACGAGATATCCGGGCGACGTGAGGGCCGCGGATTTTTTGGTTTCTGCTGCCATAAAACGTGATTCCCCGTTTCTTCAAATTCGATTTTTGCCCGGCTTGGGCTGTTTTCTCGCGACCTGAATCGTCGCAATTGGCTAGAAGGCAACGGGCGTCCTCCACACTCGGATTTGCAGTGGTTCGCGCAATCCGGCCTTCTTGCTGCACACAACACTATACGGCAGACCGTGCAGGTGGAAAGTGGATATTGACGCCGGGGCCTTGCCGGCCCCTACCGGTGAGCGGGCAATCTCCGCTATTCTCATGAGAAGGCGAGGAAAAACCGAGATGCCTATTGCATTGCTGAGCGGTGCCCGGACCAGGAAGATTCTGGCTGCGCTGGAAAGAAACTGGCAGGCCGAAGTGGAGGCCTACCACACCTACCTGGCCCTGGCCGAGCGCGACAACGATCCCGTCCGTGCCCAGATTCTCCGCCACCTCGCCAGCGCAGAGTGGGAGCACGCTGCCCTCTGGCACGGCCGCATCCTTGAACTGGGCGGGACCGAGCCTGTCTACAGGGGCAAGCCCGGCGGCGAGGCAGACTCGCTTGCCAACCGCGCCGGAGGCGTCCGCATGGCCTTGCGACGCCTTGAAATCGAAGAGAGCCGCCACATCGCCACCTACGGCGAGCAGCTCAAGGCACTCGGCGACGAGGGTTCCATCGCCATCCTCGACCACGTAATCGAGGACGAAAAAGACCACTATCGCGAGCTCGGCTCGTTGCTGCGCGGCCACTACACCCCCTCCGCCACCGCGCCCAAAATCGACCCCAAAGCCGTGCTCGAAGAGATGCTGGCCAAGCGCAGCCAGGGACGCAAGCAGCCCGGCGCATGGATCGGCGACGCCATCTACGGGGTGAACGACGGCCTGGGCGCCATCTTCGGCATCGTCTCCGGCGTCTCCGGCGCCACCGCGGGCGACAGCAAATACGTGCTCCTCGCTGGCCTCGCCGGCATGATCGCCAGCGCCCTCTCCATGGGCTCCGGCGCGTACCTCGCCGCCAAGAGCGAGCGCGAGATTTACCACGCTGAGATCGCCCGCGAGCGCGAGGCCATCCAGATGAACGGCCCCGAGGCCCGCGAACTGCTCTCGCTCTACTACCAGGTCAAGGGTCTGCCCGAGGCGGACGCCATGCACATGGTGAACCACATCGCCAGCGATCCCGAGCAGTTGCTCCGCGCGCTGGCCAGCGAGCGGCTCGGCTCCTCAGAGGAGGCGCTCTCGAACCCCCTGGTCTCGGCCAGCTCCGGCGCGCTCTCGACTGCCATCGGCGCGGCCATCCCCATCATTCCGTTCTTCTTCCTCAGCGGCATTGAGGCCGTAATCGCCGCCGCCATCGTCTCGCTGGCCGCGCATTTTGCCGTCGGCGCGGCAAAGTCGCTCATTACGGTGCGCTCCTGGTGGGCTTCCGGGCTGGAGATGACAGTGGTCGGCGCCCTCGAAGGCGCGGTCACCTATGGAATTGGTATTTTGCTGGGCAAGAGCGGAATGTAACGCCGCCGAACGGATCCGGGTGCCCCATCTGGGCGCGCTATGCGCACAGCGCTTTCGTTTTTGCCTCCAGGGTGGGACGGCACGAATCCAGCTTCACGCTCCGCCAAGTGCCCCATGTCTCGATTCTGAAGCATGGGAAAGTAAGCCCCTCAGTACCCTGCCTCACGCCCAGGCCGAACGGCGAGAATCACCACTTCCTTGCCATCGTAGCGATATAGAACGATATACGCCCCGCTGCCAAACTCGATAATCCACTCCCGAAATTCGACAGGCAGTTCCTCAACCGGCCGTCCCATTTCGGGATGGCTTTCGAGCAGCTTCACTCCCTCTCGAATCGCCTTTACGGCCCGGCTGGCTGCGTCCGTGCTCTTGGGCGCCAGAAACCCATGCAGGCGAGCCACATCGCTCAGGCTCTGCGGCGTCCATCTCAGGCGTGGCATTCAGGGGCCTCGGCGTCCTCTCCTGCTTCCAGTTTGGCCAGCCACTCGTCTGCCCGATCGGCGGTAACGTGCAAACCCGTTGCCCGATATTCGTCCCAGGCCGCCAGCGCACCTTGCCGGAACTGTTCACGCTTCTCTTCGCGGCCAACATACTGCTCAACGGCCTCGCGCATGATCCAGTGCACCGTGCGCCTGCGCGCCCTTGCCAGTTGCTGCACGCGCTCTTTGAGTTCAGAATCGAGCTTAAGGCTTGTGGTTGCTGCGTTTGGCATGGCTGACCCTCCAAAGTGTTACCTACTACTACTTTAGAACACCTCGGCTAATTTGTCGCCTGCCGCGCCGCCCGTTCCTCCGCCAAATACCCCAGCCAATCCTCCATGCCCGCGCCCGTCTTGGCTGAGGTCTCAAAGATCCGTATCCCCGGCCGAATCTCGTTGACGTTGTGGAGCGCCAGCTCCCGGTCAAACCCGCAGGGCTCCGAAATATCGATCTTCGTAATCACCGCGGCATCGGCTGAGTTGAACAGCGTGGGGTACTTCAGAGGCTTGTCCTCGCCCTCGGTCACGCTGAGCAGAGCCACGCGAATTTTCTCCCCGAGGTCGTAGCTCGAAGGGCAAACCAGGTTGCCGACATTCTCGATAAACAGGTAGTCGAGGCCGCCTAATGCCACGCCTTCCCAGCCGGCCAGGTGCTTGCCGATCATCTCCGCGTCCAGGTGGCAAATTCCGTGGGTGTTGATCTGCCGCACCGGAGCGCCGCTGGCAGCGAGCCGGCGCGCGTCGTTGTCGGTCTCCAGATCGCCCACCAGCGCCGCGGCACGAGAGCCGCGGGCAAGCAATTCGCGCAAGGTGAACTCAAGGAACGCCGTCTTGCCCGTTCCGGGGCTCGAAACCAGGTTCAGCACCAGCACACCTGCCGAGGTGAACTGCTGGCGTAATCCAGCAGCCAGCTCATCGTTTTTCTTCAGAATTCCCCGCCGCAGTTCCACAATCCGGGTGGTCATGTTTGCTCCTCAACTCGATCCGGCCCCGCAATTCCGCTTGCTTCAGGCTCCGGATCTTCAATCTCGATCGAATCAATCTCCAACTCGCGTCCCTGGCGCAAATCCCCCGAAAGGCCGCCGCAACTCGGGCAGCGGAAGCTGTGCACGCCTTCGATCTCCGCATCCCGCCCGCAAGCTTCGCAGTGCAGCACAACAGGAATCATGTTCACCACCAGCGCCGAGCCGGCCAGCGGCGTGCCCTCGGTGGTGATCTCCCAGCAGAATTTCAGCGAATCCTCAACCACGGCGGCCAGCACGCCCACCCGCAGCCGCACCTCTTTGACGCGCGCGCCAGGGTAGGCGGCGAGCGACTCGGTAACCGATTCAACAATGCTGGCGGCAATGGAAAGCTCGTGCATCGACTCCCGCTTCTGACAGGACGATACTATGCGTGGCCCCGGCTGAATGGTGAGCCGGCTCACTCCACTTCCCATCTCTTCTGGCCGGAAAGTGCGCCTGGAATGTAAGATATTATCGAAGGAACTTCCCCGTGCCCAACACTTTAGCTAATCCAACCGCGCCCGCCTCGCGGCTTGCCCTCAGCCATCTGGCGCCGGACACATTTCAGTCCGAGATTCGCGCCATGACCATGGAATGCGACCGCATGGGCGGCATCAACCTGGCCCAGGGCGTGTGCGATACGCCGGTGCCCGCGGTGGTTGAAGCCGCGGCCATCCAGGCCATCCGCGAGGGGCAGAACATCTACACGCGCTGCGACGGGATTGCGCGGCTGCGCGAGGCCATTGCGCAAAAACAGCTGCGCGATTACGGCCTGCGGTACGACTCCGAGCGAGAAGTCATGGTGGCCAGCGGCGCCACGGCCGGCCTGCACGCCGCCGCCATGGCGCTGCTCGATCCCGGCGACGAGGTGCTGCTCTTCGAGCCCTTTTACGGCTACCACGTGAACACGCTGAAGTCGCTGCGCGTAAACCCGGTGCTGGTTGCGCTGGCCGAGCCCGACTGGCAGCTCGATGTGGACGCGATGCGCGCAGCCATCACGCCACGCACCCGCGCCATCCTGCTCAACACGCCGGCCAACCCCAGCGGCAAAGTCTTCACGCTGCCCGAGCTTGAAGCCGTAGCCCAGCTGGTGCTTGAACACGACCTGTTCCTGTTCACCGACGAGATTTACGAGTATTTCGTCTACGACGGCGCTCGCCACATCTGCCCGGCCACGCTGCCGGGGCTGCGGGAACGGACGATTGTGATTTCAGGATTCAGTAAGACATACTCGGTGACCGGCTGGCGGCTGGGGTACGTGACCGCGGACGCAAAGTGGATGCCGGCCATGGCCCATTTCCACGACCTGACCTACGTTTGCGCTCCCGCGCCGTTCCAGGTGGCAGCCGCGGCGGGCCTTGAGCAGCTTCCGCCCAGCTTCTACCTGCAGATTGCCGCCGACTATGAAGACAAGCGCGGCCGGTTGCTGAGCGCGCTTGAAGCTGCCGGAATGGACCCCGCTGTACCTCAGGGCGCGTACTACATCCTGGCGCGGGCTACCCGGTTGCCGGGCAAGACCGTGGCCGAAAAGGCCCGTCACCTGCTGGCCCAAACCGGCGTGGCTGCCGTGGCAGGGTCGGCGTTCTTCCGGCCTGGACGTGGTGAGGATTTATTGAGGTTCTGCTTCGCCAAGCTGGACTCGGAGCTGGATGAGGCTTGCGAGAGACTGCGCAGGGTCTAGCGCCGCCCTGGAACTGCCGCGCTAATGCGGGCGCCCGGGCAGAACAAAATGGTCGGCACAGCGCGGCTCGTAGAAGTCGCCGGCCATAATAATGGGGCTGGAGTAGTGGACCGGTTTTCCGTCGATCAGCCGCTGCGGGTAGAGCGCCTTGGCTCCGCAGGTGCAATACGCCACCAGCTCGGTGATATTTCCCGCGTAGGTGCGCACCAGCCAGGAGAGATCGAGCATTTCACCGAACGGCATTCCGCGGAAATCGAGTTCGAGGCCGGAGACCATCACGTCGTAGCCCGACTCCAGCAGTCGCCGTGTAAACGGGAAAAGGTCTTGGACAAACTGGCCCTCGTCGAGCGCCACACACTCCATGCGCTTGCCGATGCGTTGCTCGGTGGCCGCCATGACCGGCAGAACGGCCCAGGGATTCGCAGAGGGAAACTCGATCGCTTCCATTTTCTCGCAGCCGTTGCGGTTGCGGCTTTCCACCAGCCCGGTTGCCGCTTTGGTGTCGGCGCTGGGCTTCAAAAGCATGACGTACTGGCGGGCGTACTGGCGGCGCGTCTCGATTCTGCGCAGCAGCTCCGCCGTCTTGTTGCTGCGCATGGGCCCAACGATCATTTCCAATTTTCCTGGCACGGGTATCTCCAGTGATTTCAGGTATCCATTGTTGCCTGATGCGCCGGGTTGCTGCAATGCATTTGAACGCCATGCGGGTGGGGGATGGAAAAGAGCTCTGCCGCGGCTGGAATCGGACGGGGCGGCCAGCCTCTGAATCAGGCCGCATGACTCCGCGGGCAGGTATTCTGCAAATATTCGCTTGACACCGGCAGCACTTCCGTTGTCTCGTGGAATCGTAGTAGCGTCTTCCCCCTTCTGCAAATTCCGATTGACGCAAACACCCTGCTCATTAGAGGTGAAAATTTCTGCCTTCGTCCGCATCGAACGAAGAGCGCCTTGCAGCCGCAGTATCGGCTGAGTTGTGCCCACATCCAAAGCGATTCAGACCTGAACCGTCAGGGCCAGAGGTGCCCCGCAATGACCCCCAACCGTCTCCCGGTCAAAGCATTTCTCCCTCTTCTGCTGTGTCTCGCCACCTCGTGCTACCGGCATGTGGTTCATTTGCCCCCGGGGCCGGTGAATATTTCAGGGCAGGTTGTCGACGCCAAAGGCGCTCCGATCGCGAATGACGAGGTCTTCCTCTTCCGGCATCTGAAATACATCGGCACCCGGACGAATGCCGCCGGGCAGTACACCTTCCCCGGCGTGGCCGCGGCGTCTTACGTGGTAGAGGCCTGGGGAGACCACTGCAACTTTGTTCCGCAGCGCACCTGGCTTGGCAATGTGGCTGCGAACGCGGTCGAGAGTTTCGAAGGCATCGGAATGGCGTGCGGCGGTGAGCCGACCGTGAATATAGGCGGCACGACCGGCCCCTACATCATCAGCGGCCACGCACGGGACGGCGCGGGGCAGCCGATCGTGGGCGCTCGCATTGACCTGGTAAGAGCGGACGACGAGGTGGACGGAGTGGAGGCGGTGCGGTTCACCGACGTCAACGGAAGCTATAGCATGAGCGTCCGGAACGACGTTTACGACCTTCGCATTTCCGGTCCCTGCTCGTTTACGCCATCGCGCATTCACATTGAGCAGATTCACGCCAGTCTTGCCCAGAATTTTGTGGGTGGCAGCGGTTGTCAGACCGAATCTCAAAACAGCGTCAATCCCACCGGCTCGGTGTTCACCATGAAACAAGGCGGCGATACCATCGGCACGACGTATGTGCGCGTGGAGCAGCGGGCCAGTGCGGCCGATGCGCAGGCCCGCCTGGTGGAGATCGAGAAAGAGCAGCCCTCCGTTGCATTCACATTGCTGACCATCGCCGGCTATCCCGCCATCGAGCGTCAAGCCACCGTCAAGCTGCCCGGTCTTGACCGCGACGCGGACAGCAGCGGAGGCTCGTCCCAGCCGTTTCTCGCCATCACCACCGCCATTGCCGATGGCAGCATCGTGGTCCGTTATGAAAGCCAACTCTCAGCCAGTGCCAGCGCTGCAACCATCGCGCTGTTTGTCCAGATCGGCCGCAACTTCAATCCGAACAATCTGAATGAACTGCATGGGCCGCCGGCTTCCACCACCCCCACTCAACCCTCCCCGGCAGCGCCATCGCACCCGATTACCGGCCTGCTGCTCCCCGGCAACATGGACCCCGCAGACTTCGGCGAACTCCAGATCGGCGCGTCGGATGTTGCGAACGCGGTGGTTTACGGTACGCAAAACGCGCCCTTCGTCTCCACCAACGGAGGCCAGACCGTCAATCCCTCCACGTACAACTTTGTAAATCCTCCCAGCGCGACTAAGACCGGCGCGTTCGGAGATCCGACGGTAACCGTCGGCGCTATCTACGGAACTACCAAGCAGGACATTTATTTTGTCCAGGAAGAACAGACAGCGCCGGCGCCGACGCCCGCCAACCTCATTGTCATCGCCACCGGACTTTACAAGAGCACCGACAATGGCCAGACGTTCAACAACGTGAGCTTTCCGGTAAATTGCGGCAGCGCTTCGTTCGGCTGCGCTGTCCCCGATCAGGAACAACTGGTAGCTGACCGGTTGAACCGTGCAGTGACCTCGAGCGGAACGGCGGATCAGCTTTACATGACCTGGCGCAATTTTCCCAATCCCAGCAACGGCACCCGGGAAATCGGCGTGGCATGCTCAAAAGACGGTGGCCAAAACTGGCAGACAGACGTGACGACTTTGAACGTGACGGGGGGGGATTTTGGCCGTCCAGCAGTCGCGCCTGACGGCTCCCTGTTGGTGGTTTTTGAATTATTCGGCAGCCCCTCCACGCTGGAGGTGCAGAAGTGGTCTTCCTGCGCCAGCGGTTTTACGCCCGCGCCCGGCAGTCCTGGCACTCTGGCCTCGATTAACGACGTCGCCAACATGCCGGGGCTGGACCGCTCGCCCGACGGCGAGTATTCGCTTGCGTTCGACAGTTCCGACAGCTCAGGGAAAACAGTGTTCGGCGTTTATTCCAACGAGGCAACTCCGGGAAACGACGACATTCATGGCGCGGAGTCGGTGGATGGCGGCCAGACGTGGAGCCGGGACTCGATCGTGAGCACCAGCAGCAATGGACACCGCTACTTTCCGTGGCTATGCTCGAGCGCCGGTAAGTATTTTGTGACCTGGTATGACCGTCGCCACAGCACATCGGCCAAGCCCGACCTGACCGCATACTATCGTTCCAGCATCTTCGACAACGGCACCACAACCTCGGTCGGAATCGGCACGGAGAAGAACGTCTCCGGCGTTGACGATCCGGAATGTGCATCGGGATTTGTATCCGGCGTGAGCAGCCCGGTAGAAGAGGCCGGATGCAAAAATCTGCCTTCCGGCCTCGTTCCGGGAGGGGCATGCCAGTCGAAGTGCGCTCCGGGGCAGGCGGGGCCCTGCGGATCGGGCGCGGCGTGCGATTTTCGCGCGGCTACGCCGTGCACAACATCGGGCGAGACTTGTACGACGACCCGCGGCCAGCCGAAATTCGGCGATTACAACGGCGCGGCGTGTTCCCAGGGCATACTCTACATGGCCTGGGCTTCTTCCACCGCGCCCAGCGGCGGCGGCTGCCTGCTCAACGGAGTTTCGTCGTCGAATGCGTCCAAGTGTTGCTCCGGCCAGTTGTCGGGCAGCATTTGCGCGGCAACGTCTTCAACCTCGTGTACCGCGAATGGAGGCACCTGCGGCGGCAGCCTGCCTAAGTGCTGCAGCAACATCGGCGCCAACGGGCAGTGCCAGGCCAATACCTGCCTGCCCGCCATCGGGCTTTACACGTCGTCTACCTGCATCGGACCTGCGTGCGCGGGACTGCCCGTGCAAATCAACTACCACCAAGTGGGCGCATGCAACGGTTATGGGACGGGTTCCGGCCTCATCAGCGCCGGCCCGAATCAGGCCTTCGTAATCTACCGCATCGACAGCATCGACAATTCGGGGGGAACTTCCCCATTCAACTTCAACCCCGGCAATTCTTACGTCCAGCAAATAAACCCGTCGGCGCTCGATACGACGGTGTCTATGGCGCAGATATTCGGGCTCTTCGCCGCGGTCTCCAACACGGTCAACGCCGGCCAGGACTATCAGCTCTCGACCGGCGAATATGTGGCCATCACGGCTCAGACGAACGCTTCAGACGGAGCTTCGGATGCGGACGGGCGGTTTTATCCGCTGAGCTACAAGCGTGGATCGAGCGATCCGCCGGTGAGTGTAGTCAACGAAAACCCCGGGCAGACCAGTTGGCCGTACACACCGGATTGCTCCACGGTCTACCTGCATTGAAAATGGCCGCGCAAAGACCCGGCATGCTCCAGACCGAGCAAGTGGAGGGCCGTGCGGCAACAGATTACTTCTGGGCCGTCGCGGGCTTCGCGACTTCCGCAGGCTTGGCAGCGAAGTTGGCGGGGCTGACGTGTTGCGAGAAGCGAGCCGCAAGAGCCTGGCCGCCGGCGGGGAGGCTCGCTTCCTCGGCCTCGAGCGACGCGATCCGCTGCGGGAGTGGCGGGTGGGTGCTGCCCCAAAGGCCTAACTGGCGCTGCGTCTCGGGTGTCTTGGGCATCTCGGAGAGCATGGTGAGAAACAGGCGCAGCCCGCTGGCCTGGTAGCCGGCCTTCTGCGCATAGGTGACGCCGAGCCGATCGGCATCTTTCTCCTTATCGCGGCTGTACTGCTGCGAGAGAGCCTTGTCGAGAGAGTTGCTCGTCAACTGTTCCAACTGGCCGCTGGTGAACTGGGCCGTCTGGTCCTTGATAAACTGCATCTGCTTTTGCGAGCGGATCTCCTTTTCGAGGTGCCGCTGGTCAACGTGGGCAACTTCATGCGCCAGCGTGCCTGCCAGCTCCGCCTCTGAGTTCATGTGGGCCAGCGCGCCGCGGGTGATGAAGACATAGCCCCCAGGCAGCGAGAGCGCGGTGATGATCTCAGTATTCAGGATGCCGAATCGATACGGCACCGGACGCGTGGCCTGCTGCGCCACCGTGCTGCCGACAAGATTGACATAGCGCACCATTTGGGAATTCTCATAGAGGCCGAAGACGTTGATGAGCCGGGCGGCCGAAGCTTGGCCAACCTGCTCCTCCTGTTGCGGCGTCCACGGAGTGTAAATGTCCAGGACCTGCTTGCCCTTCTGAACCTTGTCGCCGATTTTGCCCATCACGCTGCTCAACTGCCCGAAAGCAGGCGCGGCCGTGGCAATAGCCAACATCAAAATACATATGGTCTTGAGCGTACGCACCGGCCGCCTCCTCTCAATGCCCGTTCGGCGCAGCAGCGCCGGCCGCGGCTGGTGTGGCGCTCTGGGTTAATCCGCCGTCCTTCTCGAATGTGACCAGTGCGGCGGGCGTCGGCCGGTAGGCGGCCATGGCCTCGGCCTTCTTTTCGCTGTCGGCGCTGGGTGCGGAATTCAGAAAAGCCTGCTGCACCTGGCCGTTCGGGTCCACCCCGTTGAAGCCCAGCGCCGCCGAGTCCGTGGTCTGGTTCGACTTCTTGATGCTCAACGCTCCGCCAAACAGTGGCGCCGGCTGGTTGCAATTGTTGTTCTGCCCGTTATTGGCGCCGTTCTGCTGGCCTTCCTGGCTCTGCTGCCCCTGCTGGCCGTTGTTCTGCGTGCCCTGGGCCGGGCAATTCTGCTGCTGCCCCGGCTGGGAATTCTGCTGCCCCATCAGCCCGCCGGTAATCCCCGCCGGCGAAATCAGGGCCAGGGTTAAGGCAATCACGCCCGCTGTCCTGGTTAATGTTCCTCGAATTGCGGCGGAAATGGTCATATCCGCAAACTCCTATCCCAAGCTTTGCAACCGAAGATTGGCTCAAAATCAGGACCCATTCTGCGTGCCCGCGGAGTCGCAGCTCAGCAGTTCATAAACCGCGGTCTCAACCGTCTTGCCCTTCACCTTGTATCCTCCCAGCGGGCGAGTCTTAGCCAGGCCTGCGATGCGCTGCCGGGTGAATTCACTGATGATGATGGAGGTATGAAACTCTTTGTTGAGCCCTTCGAGGCGTGCTGCCAAGTTAACAGCATCTCCGATGACTGTAAACTCAATTTTTTTTCCGCGCCCGATGTTTCCGAAGATGGCGGGCCCGGTGTTGACGCCTACGCCGATGGCGATGGTCTGCCTGTCCTGCGCGGCCCAATCCCGATTAAGCTGCGCCACGCGCTCGAGCATCTCGACCGCGGCGCGCGCGGCCTCGGCAGCGTGATTGACGGCCGGAGTAAACGCACCCCAGTAAGCCAAGATGCCGTCGCCGATAAACTTGTCCACAATCCCATTGTGGCGGAAAATGATCTCGGTCATCGCGGCAAAGTACTCATCGAGCAGCGCGATCAGATCCATGGGATCGCTTTGCTCGGTCATGGTGGTGAAGTTGCGCAGGTCTGAGACCAGGATGGTGAGCTCGCGCTTGTCGCCGTTCAGGCGCAGGTCGCCGATATTTGCAATCACGTACTCCACCAGTTGCGGCGACATGTAGCGATCGAGCATTCCACGCGTCTGGCGCAACTGCCGGCCGGTGGTGATGTAACGCGCGGCCGTGGCCGAGCCGAACGAGAGCACCAGCGCCAGTTCCGGAGCCGCCAGCGGCAGCGCCAGATGTGCATGCCCATAGGCGGCAAAGCACGCCACGACCCAGGCTGCTGCCATGGCCAGCACGGCGGCAAGCGACGGCGGCAAGTGGCGCAGCAGAAACAGCGCCGCGCCGCCTGCCGCGGCCATCGCAATCACCAGCAACGCCAGCAGCCAGGCCGGCGTCTCGCGGATGGCCACGCCGTTGAGCAGATCGTCGATGGCCATGGCATGGACAATGAACCCCGGCGCCGCGGTGGCAAAGGGCGTGGGGTGCGCGTCATAACTTGCCGTCGCGCTGGCGCCAATGAGCACAATTTTGCCCGCAAAGTAATCCGGCGGATAATGCACCACATCCGGCGGGCACTGGGTGGGATAGATGGAGCAGATCACCTGCCAAATCGGCAATCGCGGATACACCGTGGACCCGCCGCGCCACAGCAGCAGCATGCGGCCATCGTCATTCACGGGAACTTCGCGTCCTCCGGCCACCGCGAAGCGTCCGCCAAACAAGCCGTCCTGCCGGCTCCATGCGACCGGCGCGCCCAGAACCTGCTGCACCGTGCGCGAGGCCAGCGAGTCATAAGCATGGCCGCCGTAGCCATACTGCACGCCCACGCGCCGCAGCACGCCATCGGGGTCAGGCAGGGCGTTCAGGGCGCCCACGCCGCTGGCGTCCGCAACCAGCACCGGCTCGGGCAGGTTGGGGAAGAACTGGGCCGCGTCGATGGGCGCAGCGAACGCGCTCCCACCTTGCGAATCGGACGCCGCGCGATGCGCCGCAAGGGCATCAAGCTTGGCCGCCGCATCGCCCCCGGTGGCCTGCTCCATCTGCGTGGGCACGAAGGTAAAACCCAGCACCGTGCTGCCGCCCTGGCGCATCACTGCGCCAAACTCCTGGTCGACCGCATCGCTCTCCGCGCCGCTGAAAATGGCGTCGATCGCAATTGCTTTGGGATGCCCGCGGTTCACGTAGCGCACCACCTCGGTCCACACGCGCCTGGTCCATGGCCAGCGCCCCAATTTGTCCTGAAGCGACTCCAGGCTCGCGTTGTCGACATCGATAATCACGATCCGCGGATCGGCCTGCTCGGGCTTGGCAGCAAATCGCGCCCGCGCGTCCAAAGTGCCGTTTTCAAGCCACACGCCCGCGCGCGAGTGCGCCAGCAGCAGCAGCGCGCCCGCGGCCACGGCCACTGAGACGCACGCCCCCACCACGAATTCGCGTCGCGTTTTGCGGTCTACAGCCATCACGCGTCTCCCTTGTCCCGATCGCGAAGGCGCTCAAAAACAGTTTATGAATTCATCGAAGTTGCACGAGTGGGGGAAGTACTGGGGTAACCGGGCGTGACTCAAAATTACACGCCATGGTTCAAATACGTCCTGGGAAATATCTCCCGGTGCAGCTTGCCGGCATCCTCCTTGAGACAGATTACCTGTTGCCGACCGTGGATTGTTCTACCGCATCGCCGACCAGATGGCCAGATTCAGGCCCACCATCAGCACCGCGGATGCGGGGATGAGCAGCAGGGCTTTCCTCAGCCTGAGCGGGTCGCCGCCGGCGATGGCGCCTATGATTCTGGAGCTTACCGCGAGACCGGCCCATCCGCAGGTGATGACGAATCCGATTGCCGTGCCGGTCATGCGCGGGAAGGCCGCGCCGGTGATGGCGAGAACGGTCGGGAAAACCGGCGCCATCGAAAGTCCGGCGATGAAGACCAGCGCCGCGGCCAGCGCGGGCTTTGTGGTGCGGAGCATGAGGAAGGTAGTGACTGCCATGGCAATGGAGGCGGCCAGGGTGACCTGGATGGGCGGAACGCGGATGAGAATGGGCGAGACGCCGGCGCGGCCGACCAGCAGGCCGAGCGCGAATCCGAGGGAAAGAATGTTGAGGGCGCGCGACTCCGGAATGCCCTGGGCGATGAGATGGCGCGGGAGCCAGTTCCATACGCCCACTTCGCAGGAGACGTAGAGGAAGAGCAACAGGCCCAGCAGAAAGAGGAGCGGACGGCCGAGGATGGGGCCGGCCTGGGTGAGAACGAAGCCGGATGCGCCGGCGGGCGCGGGCATCTGCGTGACAACCTGGACGGCGAGGGTGAGAAGGGTGAGCGTGGCAACGGTATAGCAGAGGCGGACCCAGTTGCGCTTGAAGAGATTGGCCGAGATGAAGGGAGTGGTCAGGCCGCCGAGTCCGAAGAAGAGGTTGACGAGGTTGAGCGCGATGGCGCTATGCGCTCCGCTGACGCCGTTGGCCAGCGCGTTGGCGCCGGTGACCACGATGCCTCCGCCGATGCCGAGCAGGAAGAGCAGGACTACGATGTTGCGGTAGTTCTTGGAGCGTGGCAGCCCCACCAGGGCGAGAACGATGAAGGCCAGGCCGAGGATCAGGCCGATCTTGTCGCCTTCGGTGTCGAGCAGCGGGCCCACTCCTACCGAGGCGATCATGAGGCCAAGCGCCTGCGCAAAAGCGATAGCGCCGTTTTGCGCCGGGGTAAGGCGGAAACGTTCGGAGAGTTCGGGCAGGATAGTGCCGAGCATGGCTGCGATCATTCCGTAGACAAAAATTGCGAGAATGGCGGCAAAAATCAGCAAGCGTGGGTTTCCTTTCGGGGAACGGCTTCAAAATACAGGAATCTGCCGGGATGGGGCAAGGATTGCTTTGCACGCTCGCCTCGTGCGGCTCCAGTAGACTGGTAGGCAATGAGATGGGCACGCACATGGGGCTTGGCCGGGCGAGCGGTTGTGGCGGCCTTGGGACTGGTTGCCGGGCTGGGCCTTTGGGGATGCGGTATGCCGGGTGCGCCGCAGCCGCCATCGCTCAACCTGCCTGATCAGGTGACGGATCTGTCCGCGGTGCGCACTGGCGACCAGGTTTCGCTCACCTGGACCATGCCTAAGAGGAACACAGAAAAGCTGATACTGAAGGGCAATGTGCAGGTGCGGGTCTGCCGCAGAGAGAGCGACGCGGGCGCGTGCACGCCTGCCGGCAGCGTGCAGTTCGCGCCCGAAGCCGATGGCGCATTCACCGAGACGTTGCCGGGGTCGCTGGCGGCGGGCCAGCCGCGGCTGCTCAGCTATTTTGTTGAGCTGGTAAACCGCAAGGGGCGTTCGGCGGGGCTCTCGGACGGCGCGGACGTGCTGGCCGGCGAAGCGCCGGCAGCGGTGGAAGGCCTTGACACGGAGATGGGCAAGAACGGCGTACTGCTGCGCTGGAAGACAGGCGCGAACCCGGCGGCAATACGGCTGCAGCGGAAACTGCTTACGCCGCATACCAAATCGCAGGCCAAAGGAGAGCAAGGCCCGCTGGCGCCGCCTCCTGAACCCGTGGAACGAACTCTGCTGGTGGAAGCGGGCGCCGTGAGGGGACGCGCGCTCGACAAGGACATTCGCTTCAACGAAAGCTATGAGTATCGCGCCCAGCAGGTGGCGAGCGTGACCGTGGGTTCAGCGAAGCTGGAACTGGCCGGGCCGCTATCGGCGCCGGTGCGAATTGAGACTGTGAACGTGTTTCCGCCCGGCGCGCCGGCGGCCTTGGCGGCCGTGGCCACTGCCGGCGAAAACGGCAGCGCGCCGGCGATCGACCTTAGTTGGCAGCCCGATACCGAGGCCGACCTGGCCGGCTACATTTTTTACCGCCGCGAGGGCGATGGCGGCTGGCAGCGCATCTCCCCTGCGCAGCC